>DATEIS010000056.1:0-19704 GCA_035278765.1 Pyrinomonadaceae bacterium
TCGGCTTCGGCCGCAACCCAAAAGACAAAATCATCTTTTGTGACTGAACTAACATGTCGGTCAGGCCCAATGAACTCACCCCATCGCTCAAGAGTTCGCAAAGGGCTGGGCGTCTCCCGCCAATAGGTAATGTTGTCATCATTCTTGTTCGCGAGAAGGTTCGCTTTCGCTAATCTTAAATAGCTTTCAATCGCTTCTCTGATTGTCGTGTGTCTTGCCTTTGCCGGCTCCTTCAAACCGTACCGTGCTTTCCAGCCAGTTGTTCTCAAGATAGCTAAAGCCTGAATGGCCTCGGCCTTCGTGGCAAAAGTAAAGTCTCGGTATCGCTTTCGAGTACCATCCGGCTGTCGAATCCAGACATCGTATCCCCAGCGCTCTGCGCTATTGCGCTTCTCCTTTCTTATCTGAGCGGTGCCTTTCGCTCGCTTCTTGCGTAGTCGCTGTCTCATATTTGCAGAGGTTGCAGACCGCTCTTATTTTGGTTAGTTGAGAATATTTTTGAATGCAAAAATGCAAGGCTTGGTGAGGATCAAGAAATGTTGGCGTAGTCAATGCGCCAAGTGATTAGGTTGCTTGAATCTCGCGCTTTCTCTCTAGAGCTTCAACCTCGCTTCGAAGGAAACGAACTGATCTGCCAAATCGAATCGCTCGAAGTGCGTTTGATCCGCACTTGCGGGAATAGATTGCGCTTTGGGAGACACTCCAGCGAGCTGCAAGCTCAGCAACCGAGATGTATTTTTTGTCAAAGGTTTTTGGTTTCATAGGGGTACTCTTCACATTAGCTTTTACCGACAGGCATTTCAGTGAATTGTCGCCATTACTCATACTTCTTGTAAGTTGATTGTGAAGCGGTTAGGTGAGCATCTGCTTCATTGATCGAAGAAGCTGCTGCTCATCAGAAGTTCCCTCGATCAGATCGGCCTTTAACTTACGAAGCATCGCCATGAGTTGTTCGTTGGAGATGGCACCCCTTCCGTTCGCCGAAGGTGGCTCATCCTTCAATGTTGTTGAGAGCCAGGAGTTAGCCCGCTTTCCACAGTCTTCATCTAGCAAGTTCGCGTAACTGTGAAGTACCGTTTCGACTCTGTCTCCCAACATGTAAGCGGCGTCGATAAAGTTTTTTGTGGATTTTATGTATTCCGTCGCCCAGACTGTTCTAATCATGTGAGGGTTCATCGCGATGCCGGTAAATCGATAAGTGGCACTTTCGTATGCCCACGTGACTTGTTGCAGAGACAATGGGGCTCCGACTGAACTGAGGAAAACAAGCTCTTGACCCGCGGTTGCTCTTTCAGTTCCGATTCCAGATTCTTTTTGGTACGAAATAACAATCGTTCGCCATCGCGAGAGCCATTCTTGCAGTAAATCAACCAAGTCGTCGGGAAACGGATGTTCGATTCGATGCACCTTTCCTTTGACGTGCGATATTTTCAATTCGGCAGATTGAAATCTTACGTACCACTTTCCATCTTTCCTGTATAGATTTCGGCCCTGTTCTGGGGTTTCGGGATTCCACAACATCTCTCTGAAATTTCTCTGCCGTAGCGGGAGCCTGATGCTTAACCTTATGAGAAGGGATTGCATTACCATGTACGCATATCTGTTGTATTTCCTGAATCTACCTGCCTGATCACGGAGAAGGCTGCTACGTACCTCCGGCCGCAGCTCCGATAAGCGTCGAGCGTTGAGTGGGTATATTGAAAGGCCCACACTTTCGAGTTGTCGCAAGCTGAGCCAACGTTTACTTTTGTCGTAGACTGGCTCCGGCTGTCCAAGGTTCTTTCTGTACCTCTTTAGTTCTTGTACGCGTTGGTCAAAAATCTCCTGCTGCTGTGGTGATTGGGCGGTTATGCTCAGATACTTCGCCATAACAATTAATCGCTCAACGTTCATAGCTGCCGAGATAGTGAATCGGCCTTGCTGCTCGATGGCCCACTCTATATAACTGATAGCATTGTCTGGATCTGATAGCGTTGAGAGAGATATTGATTCTGGCTCGAAGCCTCGAAACTTAACAAGGTACCCTGCAGCCCGAAGTAAGGTGCCCTTGTGATGAAAGAAAGTAACGGGCCGTTTCTTCAGAGTATCAGGACGTTCGCGATTAACTATCTTCGTACTCCAAGTCTCGTAATCCGAGAGTTCTTTAAATAGGTCGTCGGGTACGGGATCCAAAACGTACTTGCCGGGGTTGATCCACTCCTTTCGTTGAGTGAAATTTTTTGCCTTAATCGTGTTAACAGACTTAGAGCTCGCGAGCTGTCCGGCGAGAGGCTTGATTATTTCGTGAGCGACTGCGGTTCGAAGCAAGTAACTAATATTGTTCTTCAGGTTCCGCATTGCGTGAGGACCTAGAACCGAAGTGCCAGATCTTGCGTGTCTGGCGTCATCGGCTCTCTGCTCAATCAAGCTATTTCGTCTCTGATCCTGCAGGTGGAAGGCTAATACAGGGCACTGAGCCGGTTCACTGTAACCTAGAATAAGAGCATACTGCTTGACTGCAGTTTTGATTGGGCCAACGCGAGAACTTGGAATCAAATCAAGTTCAATAAGCGCCTCCAAAACTTCCTTGAGTGTTTTATCGGTCGTTTGCATTGATGGCTTCATTTGGGTCCTCACTTTTCGATTGAATTAGTACTTGCCGCCTGCTTCTTGGCGGATAACAACTTGTCGGCTAGTACCAATTTCGGCTGGCCTTAAATGAACTAATGAGGAGACTTACGGCACGAGCGGGACAAAAGAAGACTATTGGGACTACTAATAGATAGTAACTCTTGTGTTTTCACTATTTACGATCTTGGGCAGCAATAGCCGAGTTTCTGACGAACCGCTGAATGTCCTCGCGTCGGAACCTATAGCTGCGGCCCCAACGAATAGCGTTCAATCGACCGCTTGAAATCAGTCGATAGACCGACTTTCGGCTACAGCGCAGGATCTTTGCGACTTGGGCCAATGGGTAGAGATCTTCAATAACGCTGGCGACTGGTTCATTTTGTATTTCTGCCATTTCATTTGATTCCTTTAGGTTGAGATTGCGAGGGCCGAGCTCCGATGTAACTAGGCGAACGTCTTACCGGCAATCGCCGCTTGGCAACGCCGAACCAGAGGTCCAGGTACACTCACGATCACGCAGACACTCACAAGTGCGATCAGCGAGAAGCCGGCGGTTCGATTGGGACAATGATTGGTGAAGTGGGCAGTGATTGTCTCATGTTCAGCGCCTGAATCAGTTGGAACATCGCAGAGCCGCAACCTTGCCAAGATGACTTTGCGTGTTGGAAGTTCGTGGGTAAATGCATTAGGCGCATAGGCGATGGTGAGCTTGTGCTTTCATTTCTCCATTCAAGGCTCGTGATAAAGTGCGTGCGTTCTCGTAGAACGGACCACGCGAAATAGCTGTAGGGCATCTGGTGTGCCGCAGATTTTCTCTATGTCAATTGCCCAATTTGTTAGTGTTTTGGATGGGAGTAATGCAGAAAGTAACAACGGGATAAAACGAGGGGTGTGGTCAAATGTGACAGTTTGGTTTTATTTGCCGAGACGCTTAGCGGAGGATTTTCTGTTGGTTCGTTTTGAACTTTGATTTGCCGGAGATCGAAGCGGTTGCACCCCTTATATTAAGGAAGTATTTACTGTCATGAGCCGGAGCAGATAACTCTTGACTGAACTGAACGTCCTAAAGAATCGGCTGGAATGGTGACGAGAATCGGACCCTACAAATTTCAGCGTCGGAATGATTATGCAACTTTAGCAGAACACTCCAGCCGCCAAAAGAGACGTACTCTGCGCCGCTCTTCACCATGAACCGGCTTAACGGTTCTTCGGCGACACACTCATACTCTTATTAAATCAAAATGCTACAGGAGATAATCTTTGAACCGAAAGTCTTGAACTGTTGCGCCACATTTGACTGGTAGGCAACGCTCCCTCAGAGCAGTACGGTGAAGCCTTCCTGCCGGAAGTGATCGTCATGAGTCAAGATGTGACTGATGCCGCGCTCGCGCATCATATGCATCGAAATACAATCCGTCAGGCTATAACCCTTGTCGGGTCGTGCTTTGTAAAGAGTGAGACCGGCCATGAATGCTTCGTGGCTTTGAGGCGCCACCTCGATATTGGCGCTGCTGAGAATTCCCTCAGCTTGGGCGACCGCCCCACGGCGAGCCTTTTCGCCATACTCCGAAAAGAAATTCAACAGCTCCACCAACACATCTTCGGTTGTGATTAGTTTGGTTTCCGCAACCAGTGTGCTGGCGGCGGCAGCGCGCTCGTGCCACTGGTCTCTAGGATTGAAGAGAGCCACAAAGTAGAGCGTGTCGACGAATGCGGTTTTCACGGCTGCTGCTTCGGTGCTCCGTAGAGATAGTGATCAAGATTGATCGAGCCGTCGGTCGGTACCTTCTCCCAAGTATCTTCGGGTAAGTCAGCATTGATTTCGTCAACGATCTCCCAAATGGGTCTGCGATCCGCACCTGTTGCTTTCAAGCCAGCGTCTGTGGTGAGAGTATCAAGGAGTCGTAGCGCTTCCACTTGTTTCTCAGGTGGCAGGGCTCGCACTTTATCAATCAGTTGGTCTTCCAGATTTGCAGCCATGTTCCTTCTCCGGTTTTGCAAAGCAAAGCTCTGAAGTGTCGTTCAGCGTGTAGAATTATAACACTTTAAACCTTGTCTCAATGTAAGCTTTGCCAAGGATACGAGCCGCTAAGTTTTTGGGTTCGGTTTCTGTAATACGGTCGGTTTTAGAAATCGTCATAGATGCGAAACATGATACACATTCGCACGATGCCCAAATCATTTCCTCGCATTTTTACACCAGCGGTCCTGAGAGCTTCGAACATCAGTCGTGCCTAGTCTTCCGAGTTTGTGAAGCTAGGAGTCGAATCGACGGCGGCATAAGGAGGTACGTCGATCGACGGATAGGGTGACGTTCTCTCTGAATCTGGATCAACCCAGAGCCAATCTAACGCTACGGGAGGTGGCCAAGGACAAGGATCGGCAGCGTGCCCTGCCAGATATGCCGTTGCGCGACGGCGAAGCCATCCTGCATTCGTTTGATCAGATTGACGCGCGCATTGCGGAGGGTCGGCCAGTAGTCGGAGGGCATTGGTCAGTATCGCTGGATCGGAGTCTGAGATAGTTTCCTTCCAACCTTTTGCGGATCCGCGCTGGAGCGCTTGCAGTAGGATCGGGGCGAATCCTGCGACGCTGAGCGATTGCTGAGATCGATAACATCGGCATGAACTGGTTATCGCCCCTGGCTTTGGTTGCCATGATTCAATTAGGGGCAGGTGCGCGACGAGCCTGAGTGGTTTCAAGAGTGTTTGCTGTCGGGGCTTGCCTTCCGAGGCGTAAAGAGGATCAATGTCAGCTATCACCAGCGCTTGTTCTTCCCTACCAAGTTGACCATGATTCAGATTAAAAATCCCTGGTCGCTCACCGTGATACGGCTCATAACCTGGATAGCCTCTTTCGCCAGACGTGTCCTGCCAGCAATCATGTCCTATAAAGCAACTCTTACCATTTCCGTAGTGTGGTAGAACTGCATTGCAAAAGACAGTTGTCAAACCTGAGGACAGATAGGCCGCTTGGCCAAGAATAGTGTAATCAGTCGAACGACTCGTCATCGCAGGAACTAGAAGTATTGTGCGGCGCAGTTTTAGCCCCTCGCTCACACCAGTGTGGCGAGCGAATTCCGTGATATCCCTCATTATGTCGGAGTTGATCATTGACTCAAGATCTTTTGAGGCCAAGCGCACTCCGAACTTCCTTAAGAGTTCGCGCCGAGCTCGCGCAAGAGGGCGAATGTTTGCTGGACATGTGACCAAAAACACTTCCGAACAGATTAGTTCCAGCATGTATGAACGGACGTCGCCTATACGCTCGTCTCCGAAGAGTGGGGCCAATGGGGGGTCACCTGGGCGAAATATCTCGTCTGCGGCTGCTGAAGGATATTTTTTTGCGCGAGCACGACGACGCTCGCTCTGGTCTGGTAGGACTATCTCATGAACAGCGCTCCAGTCCGGACACACGGAGGTGTTTGACATCCAAGGTGGTAAACGATAAGTACCGGCCCACACAGAGGTCTTTGGTGCCAGCGATGGCAATTCCGAAGCGAGCCACGAAACTGTTTCTGGGCGCGTGGAGTATTCAGGAAGCAAAAGAATATCGACGCTAAATCGGTAACACGCTTTAAGCGCGGCTTTAAGGATGGCGCGGCGACGAGCCTCGGAGCAACTTTGGCCCATAACCGAGCGGGTCCATTTACCAGGTTCTTTCGAATCGAACCCGGTTGGCGTACTGTTACATAGTTCAAAAGCTGGATGTCGATAGCTGCTGTCTACTTCCCATTGGAGAAGGGCAATCCGAGCATGGCTTTCTGGCTTCTCGTGTCGAGAAGTCCATGAATCCTCCTGCATCGTTCGTAGAGTTGACAACGCACGAGTAATCTCGTGTGTCGATCCCGTAATAACAGCCGGAGCGTCGCCCCCATTTGCAGCGGCCTGCGGTGTAACTGGCTCTTCCGATTCTGAACTTGGATCCGTTGTCACTTTGGGTTTTGAGAGTTCAGAAATTAAGGAAGAGGACTCGCTGGTGCTTAAGTTGGCAGAAGGTTCGGCACTCGATTTTTTAAGCGAGATTCGATCGTTAGAAAAAGCTTTTCCTGCGAGTTCAGTCATTGCGGACTGCACGACGCCGATCCCTAGAAGTCGGTTTCCCTGCCACGTTTCGCTCCACCGGAAAACGGCTCGGGGCTCACTAGAAACCGCAGGCACGCGCTCGATGCTGGTACGGTTTTCGTCGATAGTCTTTGCCCAACTAATTGTCCAACCTTGTAGTTGGCGTAATCCGTCGGACGTTTCCACTTCCGTAGGTCCGCGTCTGCTACCTTCAATATGAAAGCGTGTGCTCTCAAACGTTTTTACAACTAATTTAGCGACCTGATCGATTCGATTTAGTATGTTGAAGACCCTTTGCGTTTCGCTGATGGTCCATCCTTTCATTACAGCATCGAACCCGCCCCATGGCAGATCATCATCCACATCACTCGCAAGCGAAAGCTTGGCGGCAAGTAGTGATAAACCTTCGAACCCTTCGGAATCGACAGCAGGCCCACCTGGCAGCGCTCCGCGCCATTCGCCGGTGAGAGAGCCGCTTAACGCTCCCAAGATCACGAGCCATCCTATAGGAGTAATTCCAGACAGCGCACTCCATCGAACTCGTTGCCCCTCGATAGTGGCGCGCTGGAGTTGCTGAAAAACCCCTTTTACATTCCGCCACTCTGGTTGCTGATCATCGCGCTCAGTAAGTTCTATCTGTTGATTGTGGAGCAGTACCTCTGTATCGAGATTCCATGCCGTAAGGTCTGGCGGATTTTCAACGAACTTCTCGCGAATATTGGGCTCCACCAATGACCATAGCTCAAGCGCCTGAGCCCGAATATTTGCTTCTACTGCTAGCAACCGCGCTCCGCAGGCAAGCCATTTCACAGTAGGATCTTGATCTCCCTCGGGATCGGCATCTGCCAGCAGTTCAAACCGCTGCGAGAGAGCGATGAGTGCACGGGCTGGTCTCCGAACTGGTGACCATATGGGAAGCTCTGATTCCGGCAAACGTAGAGCAAACTCCTCATCGGCGCGGAATTGTACTCGGACCATCTCAATAAGTAGAGCTACTGCCCCTCCCGGTGTTTCTGGATCTGTTCGGGAATTGATCCGAGTCTGGATCGCACGGCCCTCAGCGAGTGTTGCTACGAGGTGCGAAAATCCTGTTAAGCCGGTTGATCCATAGTCAGACGGAAATTTTTCAAGTCTGCGAAGTAACCGCTCGATCGTGATGGGTAAATTGGTTTCTGAAGACAGGCGGAGTGGGCGTGTGGGTAAACCAAGTCCGCGCAGGCGACACAGGCTAAACCGTAACATAGCTTCGCGTGCCCAATCGTCTCCCTGCTCAGTTATTAAAGCGTGCGTTGAAAGTCTTTGAGTGCTGAGCGTGCGGCTGCTTTCGGCACGACCTAACCAGTCAGCAAGTGCGGTACCGATACGCCAAAGGTCATCATGCTGCTCGAGCACAGGCTCAAGTGCCAACCCGCCCAAGCCATGACGGAGAAAAGCTTGACCTGCGAGTCGTGCCTTAGTAGTACAAAATCCTAGGACACCCCATCTACGAAGATTGGTATCTATACCGAACTCTGGTCCTAGCAAATTTACTGCTGTAGGCGGGCAGTATTCTCCAGTTGCAGATTGACTTGCCTGCCACAGGCTGCGAAAAGCTTCAGCGAGCCAGTTCGGAGTACGCGGATCGCGAACGATTTCTGCACGAGGCGCCAGATAAGTGAATGGGCCAAGGTCTGCTTCTGAACGTGTCCAGCGACCCTGACCGTCCCCACCCGTGTCGGTCCACGAGAGACTAGGCGAAAAATGCCCCTCATTGTCGTGCCGAAAGTCTGCCCGACATACAACTCGATCGTCTGCTCGAAGTCCCAGCACCCCGGGAACATCGATAGCTGGTGGCGTGGGCAACAAAGAACACGGTGGCTCATCGGGATTATCGAGCGCAAAGCTCTTCAACGGTAATCGCCTTTCTAGCAGATCAATAATCCTTTTTGGTGATAAATTAATGAGCGATCCTAAGGCGATTTCGGCAAACCCCGACGAAGCATGAGCTTTACTCTCTGGCATCCAGAGTTCAAGAATCCTGAACAGGCTCGGTCCCTTGCCGAGCTCTTTCTGTCTCCACAATTCGAGTGACTCTGAAACAGGCGTGAGTGGATCGACTTCTATTCGACCATGTCCGTTTGCAATCCGTAGCCGGGCTATTGATTCGTGAAATAACATTACTAGCGCGACATCGGGAGCACGCCATCCTGCCGAGTCCAGCAATGATGGTGATTTCTGTGCTTCAGCTAGGGACATAAGTAGCCGAGCTTTGGCGCGGGATCTTCCGGCTTTCAGTTCGTTGTTGGAGGTCAGGATCGCTGGCGTTGCGACAACGCTCGAGGCACACCGATTTGCTAGCGCTTTCAAATCAATCATGTGAGCGAATCGTCCGCGAGCTGAATCTGGAAGCGCCCGTTCAATGAGGTATTCGCAGAGCCCTCCGTTAACTAGAGCTGCCATGCGCTTTCTTTCATGCAGTATTGCGTGATGTTTCTCCTCAGAAAAGCCTGGATTCCGATCCGGACGTCTAACAAGGAATCGCTGAATGCCATCCAACCAAGCCAGAAGGTCAGATACAATCAAATCGTCATTACTGGATTCATCGTCATCTAGGAAAGGGGGCGTGTCGCGCTTCCAGAGCTCCATCATCACGAGCGCCGCAGTTTCGGGAGTAATGTTCTCGTCTCTTGCGAGAACACAACGCCAAAGATGTCGCGCAGACGCGACCTGTTCACCGTGCCGTAAGTCAGACGCACTCCTTACCGTTGAAATGGCATTTTCTAGTTCATCCAGCGACATGTCCGGGTCTTCAAGTCGAGGATCGTAAAGAATGAGGAGCGAATCGCTGCGATCAGTCTCTCCTGCATCCGCGAGAGGATCTAATAATGCGAGCGGCGCGTTTACAGGAGGACCATCGAACGGTCCCGAAACTCCTAACCCCGCTCCACGTCGATCAGTCAACCACTCGCGCACGTCTGCCTCATTCATCACAGGCAAGGCATCGGTTTTGGGGTTAAGCTCCATACCTAGGAGCGCCAGTTGCTTTTCTACTGACCCGCGTAACCTCGCCAGATCATGTGCGGTCCGAGCAATGATCACCATATCATCGACGTATCGCGCATAAACTCCTCCGCGAGCCGTTTTGCCAACTTCCTTGCGAGCCTCCTCATCCAGTTCTGCCACGAGCTCGCTCAGTGCTCGATCGAGCGGAAAGAGAGAAATGTTCGCAAGATATGCAGAAAGATCAGGCCCCTGTGGAAGGCCATGATTTCCGCGATCCAGATGGCCCGTACCAGGGTTTTCAATGAGATAGTCGAAGCTCTGGTCGCATAGCCAATCCACCAGGACTTGAGCACGCTCGAGAGGTTTACTAATGGTCGGAAGAAAAAGTGGAGCGCATTTGCTAGCACCAGATGGCTCGGTTGTACTATCGGCGAGTTCGGCTAACGCATCAGCAACCGACCGGAGCAATACAGTATTTACGGCAGAACGAGGAACGGTATCGTAAAAACGGCGGATATCGAGTCGAGCAACATGATATTTCCCTTGAGGGAACTCTGTGACACGAGCATCGATGTGCGCAATGAAGTCTCGCCAACAGTCGTAGTACGAGCGAAACATACCTGTACGTCGCGGTGCAGCTCGTTGCTCGATGACGTCCATGTCCAGCATATAGGCGAAACTGACTGTCTCTCCGTTCTTTGGAAGGAATAGCTCGTTACCCGTGGTATCGATTTGCCGTCCAGTTCTACTTCTGGAAAAACGGACACCAGGGATCAGCCCCTGAAAACGAGGACACTCTGCATAGTCCCTGAGAATTTCATCGAGTACGTATTGCTGTAGAGTCAGAATTTCTGGACTTGGCAAAGCCTTCAGTCGAAACTTGCCTCCTGCTTTCGGAACCTCAACCGCGAGCATCGGCCCGGCATCGAGTTTGTTGGAATCATTTGCTACAGCGAGTAAGTCACGCAGGTACGTTAGCGTCGTATCTACAGCGCTCTGAAGGCGATCCCAACTCCCCTCATCGACCGGAAATTCTCTGCGTTGCGTACTCGCCTCGGCGATTTGAAGAGCGCGAATCAAGCGGGCATTGTCATCACGTACTGCTGAACCCAGTTCTGGTATAGGAACAAACGAACGTAACGTTGTGGCTCGAAGGAAACCATTCAATGGCTCTTGCCATATCGCGGGTTCAACCGTCTCCCCAAGTTGTCGCTCGAATGCGGGCACCCGATCCAACACAGCGAGCCATTTTGCACGGTTCTCAAGTCGGCGTTCGACATCACGAAATGCTCGAAGCCTTTGACTATCTGGTAGGCGAGACCATGCTGAATCTAATTCCGCAGGCGTGATATCAAGCGCGGCAGATAGGAGTACGCTCATTGGTGGATGGCACCACTCAACTATTTGTCGCATCGCGGCGTCATGATCTTTGATGTCGCGAAAGATTTCATCGGGATCATGCCGGCGATCCGAACCATTAGCCTTCGTCGTGTCGGGGGCGATTACATCGATGAGCAATCCAGGGTTAGAAGCAGCCGCATCGAGAAGTTTGACCGTTGCGTTGATAGCACCACGTCGGCCAGCGTCGTCGGAGTCAAACATCAAATGTATCGCGAGCTGACGGTCGCTTCGATCAAAATCGCGGGCGCAATCAGTGAGAAGTTGCACTTGACTATTGGTAAGGCTGCTTCCTAGAACCGCAATTGCATCAAGTCCGACCGATTCCAACCGCAGCGCGTCCATCAAGCCTTCGACGACAAATACGTGAGCAACTGATCCCTGACCTCCTAGATTCGTCCTAGGAGAATTTCGCACTTTGTGCCAGCGATAAAGCGTTGATGCTCGAGGAAAACGGGGAGAGAACAAGTATTTAGGAGAGTCAGTTCCGAGCGCACGGCCTGCGAATCCTGCAATCGCTCCACGGTCATCGCGTATCGTGAACATAATGCGCGGGGCATCGAAAAAATCTCGCGCAGGCAATTCAAGTGGGAGCAGATTTGATTCACTTCCGTGTGTCGAGGAACCACGAATGAGTAATCCCGCATCTTCAAGGGCATCGAATTGCTCGCGATCAGTAGCTGTATGGCTAGTCGCAATCTTAGGTGGCCGCGCCGCGAACACCTCGGCAGAATCAAGAAGGGTTGGCTCAAACTGACGGTCAACAGCCCACTGCCTGATGAGAGCTTGTTCTTCCGAACTTTGATTTCGATAGATATCGAATCCGAGATCCAGTCCTCGGACACGTGATGCGGCCTTGGCGTATCTTTTAGCTGAAACGATCTCTGGGACCGGAAAGTGGTAGCGTGCGGACAACCAATCCAGCGCACCACGAAAGTCCGTAATTAACTGTTTCTTGATCAGATCGTACACATCGCCATGTGCTCCGCAGGCAAAGCAATGGAATTGCGCTCTCGCTCCTCTGCTAGACGGGTATAGGTAGAGCGAAGGATGTTGGTCGCTGTGAAATGGACACAGCGCTCTCGGCGTGACTCCTCCACGCGAAAAAACCCGGAGCCCTAGCGCTTCTGCGACATCAGGAAGATTAGCGTCAACGGCAAGGCGATCAATCGCACGTCTCCGTGCTCCTGGATCTATTGTTTCAGCCATAGAATTAGTCGTTATTCGTCACGTTTGATTGGTAATCGGCAGTATCTCTAGGGATCATTGGGGTGCCTGCAACACCGGGTGTGGCGATCAGCAAGCACAACGGAAGAACTATTGTGGCCTAAGTCTGGCCCATTTTCTAGGCGCTAAACGTTTTTTCGTGAGATCCGAAGTGTCGCGAGCCGGTTAATTGAAAGGGGTACTCAGCAAATTCGCGTTATAAGCTTTGCAGTGTGGCGCAGTCGAGGATCTTAAAGGATCAGTTAGCGAGGTTTCGGCGAAATTTAATGAAGTTTTTGCTGCGTGAGGTTAAGTTGGTATTCTGCGCGATTAAAAGTACTCATGGTCTGCGTCCGTGCCAACTTTGTGCCTTAGTTGTGACAGGCTCTCTTAGCTCAGTGAGGTAAGTCTTTTCTTGCAAACACCTACGAAAATAAAATGGCTCCCCACAGTGGACAATCTTCGCAACTTTTTCCTGACCACGACGACAGAAGTGCTCAGTTTCTTCCAGCAGTTGCGAGAAGCGCCGTAAATCCGCCAATCACGACGAGTCGCCAGCATTGGCGCGTAAGCGCCTAAGAATGCAACGTGTAACCGTGATAGCCCACACTGGACAATCTTCGCAACTTCCCTTTGATGGCAAAATGATAGGTTGGATCTGTGGATTACCTCACTTGCGGTTCGTGAAGTACATAAATGCGCCGCCAACGGCATTTAAGAGCACCATAGCACTCGTAATCGCTTGATGGACAGGTTGGCGTAAAACGGCACCGACGATGAGGCTGATACCAATGGCGAAGCACAGAAAAAGGATTCCACCGGTGAGAAGGTTTTTTCTGGCGCGGCTGGCGGATCTATCTTTGAAGTAGTGGTCGGCGTACCGCGTCGCGAAATTTGGAACCATATTACTGATTTGTTGGATCTCGTCAGCAGACAGGTGATCTTTTGAGCGCAGGAGCGCATGGATGGCGGGAGTGGGTGTGTTTGTTTCTTTCGTCATGTGAGGTCTATCCTCCGTTCGTGGTTCATTCATTAGGCCGGATGGTAGTCGATGCAAAAACTTTAAGTTTTTGCGCGCTTCCGACGCGACTAAAGTAATAGCAGATGCGCGAGAGGTTATTTTTGGGACGGGCCGAGTTTCACAATACCCAGGATTGGGCGGCTGTTTGGGGAATTGGCTTCATCCGCTGGTCGTAGCGCTGGCGAGTGGACCTGCGCTATACGGAGAACCTTATAATAGGAGTGTAACTATCGCGTGTGAAATAGCGGTTTTTAGCTTTAGGTCGCCTAACTCTAAGCAAATTTCAATGTTATGGAACACCTATGCTTTCGGTTCCAAACAGGTCATGATAGATTCCGTGATGCTCGAAAAAGGTCAATAGATCTTCCATTCAGACGATACACACAAGACCGGAGATTACATACAGTAATGAGCAAAGAGAAATATCAAAATCTTAAGAAGTTGTATTTGACCGAGGGTGAAATGGTTTATCACTTATCGGTCTTCGGAGACTTCATTGCGCAGCGGGAAGGCTACAAGGATCATTCTGACATGGATGCCATCTACTTTTATCTGATGAACAAGTATGCATGGCCTCCCGCACAGGTGCGAGGAATGTCTTTTGAAGATATTCGTTTTATTCTGAGTGAGGAAATGCAAGGCTGGACGCTGCCAGAGGACGCCCGCTAAATCATGGCAGACTTAATTGATCTAGGGGATTTCGTTCGTATTCGAAGCGGTCGCCATCAAGGAAAAACCGGAATGGTCCAGCGCATGGCCGAACACGGGAACCGTCCTACAGATTATGGCGTGTTTGTGCCCGCCGATGAGAGAGTTTATCGTTTCAGCGAGAATGAGTTAGAAAAGGTAGACCAACTGCCGGGCGATCCTATTCAGCGCGATTAGCGCACTACGTTTCTTCGTCTTTCAACTACACATTACAACAGGTTGGAGTCCCGAAGGTCTTTCAGTTTCTGTTCCTCCAAGTCTAAGACAAACTGCGTAATGATCTCGCCAGAATGCGTCCATTCTGATCTAGGAGACGAAATAAAATGCGTCCCACCGTAAATATCTTTTACTACAAGGCAGATCGCTTGAATGTCACTTCTGGCCGGATTGTTCCCTTTAGGTAAAACAAAACGTATCCAGCCCTCACGTTCTTCGCCTCTTGCTAGGGGAGTTCGGCCTAAGCTGTCCAAATCAGTCAATGGTTCGGTTACAAGCTGCATCATTGACGTGCGGCTAATGATTCCGGTCGCGTGTTCCTCACGCCTGAGAAATAGCCCTGTAAGGCTGCTTCTATTTGCTTTGCAGTTTGCGTGCGGCGCTTGCAACCATAGTTCAAAGCGAACAGTCGTCGGAACGGGACGGACGTTAAAAATGCGGGCCTTGATGGTAAAAAAGTGCTCTAGTGTTGTATCTTCTTTGCCTTGTTCATTTTTCCTACTTGGCGGTACTGCCCACTCATCGTGAACCTCCACGATTTCGCCTTTGATTTCAGGATTAGCATTCTTATCTCTTTCGCCCAGATAAGCTCTGCGCTCTTTCACCCAAACGCGGTATGAAGCAACAGCAATTGAGAGAAAGGCCAGTAGCCACAGAACCGCGATATTGTGCTGTGCGATAAAAGCGTAGTAAGCAGCGAGGAATGCTAACGCAACGCCGAATACACCCGAAATTAGAGCTATGCCGTCACTGGAAAGGGCGTGAGCGAAATCGCGGACAAGTAGCTTGGAGTCTTCTTTCTTGGCAACTGGCTGATCCAGTTTGCCCATGATTGCCAGTCGTTCTAATTCGCTTAGTTCCCGTTTCGCGAGAGGAGTCGGGGGAGCCTGATCCGCCATGCCGATAAATCTACTCTGATTTATCGTGTTGCGCAAAACAGACACTGATCAGCACTTGACAGACAGCGCTTTGGTGGATTCTATAGCCTTAGCTTCGGTATGTAATGCCTCACGGAATCGGCTAATAACTTCGGCGAGAGTATCAATCTTAGCGAGACTTTCTTGTCTTTGCTCAGGATTAATTAGCGAAAATTCCAGTTCAACAGCATGGTGACAATCTGCAAGAAATAGCACGTAATCGCCAGCCTCATTGTTGCCACCGTCGCTCGATTCAGCTATGGCGCAAACATAAGAATTCTTACCAGTGGTAGGCGGATGCAGGAAAACTCTTTCACAGTAGGCAAACTGAGGCATTTTGCTATCTGATTAGTGAGGGGGGAGCCATTCACTCAAGGGATAATTCATCGTCAGCGAGCACGCACATACACGTACCGCCAAGCTCGGCGTAAGCCTTTATCAACAACAACGGCGGCTTGCGCTCGCCGCGCTCAAACTGCGAAATGTGAGACGGGTATAAAGCCAATGCTTTATAGTTCAGCGCTCTAATTATTGCCGTCTTACTCAGGCCAGCCTTAAGCCTGATTTGCTTTAGTTTCGTCGGTAAGTTTTGGGGCGGCATCTTTCGGATTTAAGATTCGGGGCGTCGTTGTCCCCTCACTATAAAGACACGACGCCCCTTAACCCACACTTGGCCAAAGAGAGCCAGAGTGGGATGTCAAGCAGTAGGGACCGACCGTGGTTCTGGGCGGTCGGGAAGTGTCGGTCCCTGTCGCCACGTCCTCTCAACCGTGGCGAATCCTTGCAGAGCCACTTGCAACGCCCCCCTAAGCAAGTGGCTCTGCGTTCTGAAAGACGCTTGGTTTGTCACCGCCTCGCATCTTCCAGCGCCGCAATGTCAAAGTATTAGACAGGGCCGACAGCCATGGGAAATCCAGTCGTTTCTATCGGCCCCATCTTTCGCGCGGGGGATCTTTTAAGCCCCCGAAGCCACTCGCGACAGCGCGCGTCCGCGCTGCCCAACACTCGCGAGTGGCTTCTGCCCCCAGGAGGATCACGGAAGCCACGAGAGCGCTTTTAAAGTTGTGTCCTACTGCCCCGCAGAGCCATTCGCGATAACGTTTGCGCCGCCACGCGAATGGCTCAGAGTGAAAGATCACGTCCCTCCCGAGACGGAACTTCACCGCGAGGGCTTCAAGATGCTTTCAAGCATTCAGATCCAACAGACGATTTATAGTCTCGACGAGTAGCCCAATGTCCTGTGGCTTGCGCAGAAATGCGTTTACGCCAGCCTTACGTGCCACGGCTTCAGAGAGCGTGCCTGACATCATCACAATAGGCATATAACGGCGATGAGGCATGGTTCGAACGTGCTCCATTAGCTCTAGTCCATTCAACGCCGGCAGTTCAAAGTTCACCAGCAGGAGATCGTATTGCGCGTGGCCCACGAGTTCTTCCAGTGCCGCGCCTCCGTCTATGCAGTTTTCAACCTCCCAGCTTTCGTGCTCGGCGATCTCCTGCACTAAGCCTGCTACTATCGGGCTGTCCTCGACATGCAGAATTCTTATGGCCTGAGGGTTCTTGCTCGCGGCCTCACTGTTCCGGCCCAACGGCACAGCGAGACTTTTTACGCATCCTACACAGCACGCGCAAGACTCAAACTATGCAAAATTCTCCGTATGCAGTAGAGACAGACTCCTACTACTCCCGCGCACTATGCGGGTTGTTCGCCTCAGCAAAAACCGGAGCAATCCTCTAGCGAATCAAACTAACGATCGTAAGGATTATGGTCGTCGCAATACTGCTGGACGTTGAGGTCGATGTTTCCGTCGGCGGCGGCGGCGGTGGCGGTGCGTAGCCGGGAGAGCCTATTTGACCCGCAAACGCAGAAACGGCTAATGCCATGCTTAGGACCGCGACGGCGCATGTCCGGTGTAAAGTTTTCACTTTGGGTGCCTCCTAAAAGAAATGCAAAACTTTTGCATTTTTGAGAGTGATGCAAAACTTTTGCGTGGCACCCTAGATCACAGCAACTTTTCTTGCAAGAGCATGACGGATTGCGTTAGATTTACTCGCGCCGCTTTCCTCCCAATCAATACGAATCAACATCGAAACTTGGCTCTCACATGACTCTACGGGCCTCACTACTGCGCGAATTCGTAAACCCTAACCTCAGTGCGGGGCGTCGGGCGAAGCTATGCTGCGATCTCGCCAGAGACTTTGAGAACAGAGGGGAATATGAGGAAGCGCAGGAGCTGCTCAGTGGTTTGTGGCCGCGCCTTGGCGAGCGTCCTGATCTCGAAGGCTTGGACCGAAGCACCGCTGCGGAAGTCCTCTTGCGGGTAGGAGCGCTGACGGGCGTAATCGGGAGTAGTAATCAGCTCAAAGACGCGCAGCAGACAGCTAGGGATCTAATCAGTGAAAGCCTCACGATATTCCAGTCGCAAAGAGACAAAAAGAAGATAGCCGAAGCGCAGACAGAACTCGCTCTGAGTTATTGGCGCACGGGCGAATACGACAACGCATCCGATCTTCTAAAACTCGCGCTCGCACATCTGACGAACGAGATCGAGTTAAAAGCTAGAGCCATACAACGATTGGCCATGGTTGAGCAATATGCACGTCACCCTCACGAAGCAGTACGCTTTCTTACTGAGAACTCCGTTCTTTTTGAGAAGATCAGCAACCAGACACTCATCGGTTGTTATCATCAAACTCTTGGTGATGCGCTTGAGAATCTTTGGGAGTTGGAAGATACAGGAGACTATCTTGATCGCGCCTTAGTCGAATACGCCGCCGCGAGTTATCACTTTGAACAAGCAGACCATAAACGTTACCGTGCGAACGTTGAAAACAATCTCGGTTTTTTATATCTCAAGATCAATTTCTTCAAAGAAGCGCACGACCATTTAGGCAGTGCTCGCCGCATCTTTACAAGCCTAAAAGACAGAAGCGCAGTGGCCCAGGTTGATGAAACTCGCGCCTGCGCTTTTCTCAAACAGGGACGTAACGCTGAGGCCGAAAAAGCCGCCGATTCGTCTGTGCGAGCTCTGGAAAAGAGCGACATGCAGGCGGAATTAGCTGAGTCATTGACAACCCACGGAAGGGCTTTGGCTCGACTCGAAAACTATGGCATGGCGCTCACTGCCTTCCGTCGCGCTGTTGGTCTATATCGAAAGACCGGCTCTCGCAATCTCGCGGCAGAGGCCGCATTCGCGGTCTTTCAGGAAATGGAAGAACGGTTAGCCGTAATAGACCAAAAGGATATTGTTACTGGCCGAACCTTGTCAGAAGAAATACAGTCACTCGAACATGACCTGATCAAACATGCGCTCGAGACTAATAAGGGGAGCGTTACTCGGTCGGCGCGTGCGCTCGGAATTTCCTATCAGGAATTGACCTATATGCTGAAAACCCGACATGCTGACTTGCTCAATCTAAGGACTCCCCCGCGTAGCCGTCCACCTAAAGCATAACGGCTACTCTTCTTTACTTCCCCTCGCCAAAAAAACGCTTCACAACTCGCCATCTCGCCATTTCGCTTTAACTGCTCCACTGCGTGCGCTCCGTCCCCGTTTTTGGAAGTGACTGCAAGGGCGAACTTCGCTGGAAAAAGTCACCGAAAAGGAGCACGCGAAAATGGAGAATCAATCACCCGCAATCCCGAAATGGTCCGCCCTACTTATCGAAGCGGTAACTAAGCCAGGTCTGATTATGAAAGCTTATAGCGCCTTTCATGCGTACTCGATAGGGAATCAAATCCTCGCGCTTGTGCAGTGTCAGATGCGCGGATTACAGCCCGGTCCAATTAACACTTTTCCTAAGTGGAAAGACTTAGGCCGTTTCGTCAAACGTGGCGAACGGGCACTAACTTTGTGCATGCCGATTACGTGCAAGCGCCGCGAGGAAGATTCAGACGAAGAACACACTTTTACCAGCTTTGTTTATAAAGCCCGCTGGTTTGTTTTGGGGCAGACTGACGGACAGGAACTTGAACCGATTACGGTCCCGAAGTGGGACGCTGAGAGAGCCATTTCTGCTTTAAGTATCGAGCGCATTCCGTTCGATCACACGGACGGAAATATTCAAGGCTTTGCGCGCAAGCGTCAGGTTGCAATTAACCCGCTTGCGCAACTGCCATACAAGACACTTTTTCACGAACTTAGTCACGTAATCTTAGGCCATACCACTGAGGCGGATTTCGCCGATGCTGAGACGACGCCGCGCAGTCTGCGTGAGGTTGAAGCGGAATCCGTGGCGCTTCTGTGTTGTGAATCTTTGGGACTTGAGGGGGCGGAGTTTTGCAGAGGTTACATTCAAAATTGGATCACGCGTGGGAGTGGTTTTGACGCGGAAGCGATACCCGAAAAGAGCGCCCAAAAGATCTTCCGCGCCGCCGATCAAATCATCCGCGCCGGACGCTCTGAAATCGATCCCGTGACAGCATAACTATTCCCTAAGAGGAACCGCGCCAGCCGAGGGCAATAGCACTCGGCTGGCGCTTTTTTTTTGGTCTGGACGCAACTGCGCCTGTGGCGCAGTTGCGTCGGATATTCTGTGGCAGAATCCGAACACAACCCGCCCATATATCTTCAATTTGAGA
>DATEIS010000057.1:0-6834 GCA_035278765.1 Pyrinomonadaceae bacterium
CGGCCTCGGATTTGGCGAACACGATCAAAACCACGGGCGGCCACGGAGGGCCGCCCCTACAGTACGTTCCATGGGGTTAGATTCCCTCGATGATGTGGTCGGCGGCGCGGTCGGAGATGGCGGCGATTGTTAATGATGGATTGGGGCCGACTGGACCAGGCAGCACAGATCCGTCGACAATGTACAGGCCAGGGTAGCCAAACACCTCACCATACGAATTGACCAAACCATCATGCTCCGAAAACCCCATCGGACACCCGCCCAACGGATGCGCCGTGAGCACCTGGTGCAAATATTTGTACGATGGAGTATCGACATACTTCCCATTCAAAGCTTCCGCCATCGATGCCCCAACTCGCCGAACACGATCGAAATACGCGCGCGACTTTTTTCTCGTCCAATCGCATTCAAGTAAATCGTCGTCCTTGAGCGACAATCGTCCATTTGCAAGGTCGCGACCCATAGCGATGAGCGCAAGCGTGCTCATTGTCGTGTGGGCAGGACCAAGCAGATTGGCAATTTCAGCGCTCAGATTCGCATCATTGTTTAAGCCGGTACGGTACTTCGCGCGCATCTTCAAAAACTTCAGACCCCTGATCAGAGTCCCCGGAAGTCCCGACAGTTCTGCAATCCAACTGAATAAATAAGGAACGCCCGCGTCTTCGATATAAAAGCCACGACCCGTCGACCCATCTCCATCAAGTGCGTCACCCACACGAATCGCACTCGTGATCACTGGACCAAAACTCGGATCCAAACGCCGCGGCACCATCTTTCCGTTTCTTCGCTCCTTCGTGTTGATAACGAACGACAGCAGATCGCCATTGACTGAAAAACGCGAGCCGAGTATTTCGCGATTCAATAACGGAAACGAAGCGATATTCTTCATCAACAGGTACGGCGAGCCAAAAGTCCCTGCCGCTATGATCAGACGCTTGCAGTTAATCGTGAATCGCTTAGGTGGCGGACACTGCCCCGTTGCCGGATCAATCGATGCCGGATCGTGCCGGACAAACTCGACCTTATATCCAACGCCATCAAGCGGAGCGACAGCCTTTACCTCGCACAACGTTTCAACCTGCGCAGGATGAGGCTTTTGATGAATGGCCGCGGTGATGTACGTGTAGTCGAGAGTGTTCTTGCTTCCGTAGTTACAACCAATGTTGCACTCACCACAGAGCCGGCAGGTAGCGCGCACCTGATCGCGTTTCAATGTAACGGAGTGATAATTCGGCCTGTCCTCGGGAATCTGAGCACCCATGATTGGAGGATTCGAAGGATCGTCTTCATCAGGACTGCCGACATTCTTAGTTCGAAAGCTGACGGCTAAATTAAGAGGCAGCCATTTGTGACTTGAATTGTCGCCGGTTTGGATAACCCGGTTGACCTCTTGCATCGCCAGCGTCTTAGGTGTCTTATCGTAAGGTGAATGTGCGAGCGGATACTTCTGCACGTTCATCATCTTTTCGACTTGCTCGTAGTGAGGTTCGAGATGTTTGTAACAGATGGGCCATGGATCGTATCCACCATCAGGCCGATCTTCCTTAAACCATTTCTCGTCTTTGCGAAGATGGATGTTGGCATAGATCAGTGACCCGCCTCCCAAACCACTCGACACGAGGGCTCCCGATTTCTTGAACGACCAGATATCGAAGAGGCCATAGAGACCGGAGCCTGGATCCCAGAAGTTCTGGCCCAGGTCATACGGCTTGCGCGGAAAAGAATTGGGAGGATATGCCTTGCCGCGTTCCAACAGGCAAACACGTAAACCGGCATGGGCCAGTCGATAGGCCATCACGGATCCACCGAATCCTGAACCAATGATCACTGCGTCAAAGAATTCGTTTTCTGATTTCATTTTTCTTCCCGGTTCTCGGCAACTGCTGGAATGGTGCGGATAGGCGCGCCGTTGCGTTGGTGATTGAGTTTACCTAGAAAAACAGAAACCTGACGTTTGAGACTTTGAGAAACACTTTGCGGACATATAATGGACCGCAGGGGAAGCAACAGCAAGGTAAATTGGGGAGAGTTGAGTTTAACTAGTGCCGGAACCTAAGAAAAAAATTCGCTGGTCGTCTGCATGGGGTGATGCGCGGGAGTTGGTGTGGACGCATCGGCGCCGGCTCGCACTCGGCGCTGTCCTAATGATCATTAACCAGGCAATGGGCCTCGTGTTGCCTGCTTCAACCAAATATCTGATCGACGTGGTGATCGGGCAAGGACGTACGGATTTACTCTGGAAGATTGCGTTAGCTGCGGGTGGCGCGACACTCATTCAAGCTTTAACTTCGTTTAGCCTGGCACAAGTGCTAGGGGTTGCGGCCCAGCGTGCGATCACCGAGATGCGCAAGAAGGTCCAGGCGCATATTTCTCGATTGCCCATCAACTACTTCGACTCCACTCAAACCGGCAAGTTGATTTCCCGAATCATGAACGACGCCGAAGGCATTCGTAACCTCGTCGGCACGGGATTGGTCCAACTCGCCGGCAGCGTCATTACGGCCCTGGTCGCGCTGGCTATTTTGTTTTGGCTCAACTGGCATCTGACTTCGATCACCATTCTCGTGCTTGGTGGATTTGGTGGCGCACTTGCATATGCCTTCACACGTTTGCGTCCACTGTTCCGAGAACGCGGCGAGATTACGGCGGCGCTCACGGGACGTCTCGCGGAATCGTTGGGAGGCATTCGCATTGTCAAAGCTTACACAGCGGAGAGGCGTGAGGCGCTGACATTCGCGCGCGGAGCTCACAAGCTGTTTCGCAACATCGCGAAATCGATGACCGGTGTGTCGGCCCTCTCGGCGTTTTCATCACTCGTTATCGGCGCAGTCGGTGTTGTAATCATCCTCGTCGGCGGTCATTCAGTTGTAACCGGACAAATGACTGTCGGCGATCTCTTCATGTACGTGATGTTCACGGGAATGATGGCGCTGCCGTTGATTCAATTAGCGTCGATTGGCACACAGATCACTGAAGCCTTCGCCGGACTCGATCGCATTCGCGAAGTGATGAGTATGAAGACTGAGGACGACGAAGATTCCGTGCGCGCGCCGCTGCCTGAAATGCTGGGTGAAGTGGAGTTCGAGAACGTGTTTTTTGAGTACAACCCGGAAGTTCCTGTGCTCAAGAATATTTCTTTTACGGCGCAGGCGGGTTCTACCACGGCGCTCGTTGGTTCCAGCGGTTCCGGCAAAAGCACGCTCATCAGTCTCGCGATGAATTTCAATCAACCGCTTTCAGGCACGATCAGAATTGATGGTAAGAACCTGCAGAGTATACGGCTGCGCGATTTTCGGTCTTACCTCGGCGTGGTGATGCAGGATAATTTTCTGTTCGACGGGACGATTGCCGAGAACATCTCGTTTTCGAATCCACATGCGACGATGGATGAAATCAGGAAAGTGAGCCGTATCGCTCATTGTGAAGAGTTCATCGAAGGATTTGAGCAGAAGTACGACACGATTGTCGGTGAGCGAGGAGTAAAGCTGTCTGGTGGTCAGCGTCAACGCATTGCGATCGCGCGAGCGATTTTGGCCGATCCGAGATTGTTGATTTTGGATGAAGCGACTTCGAGTCTCGACAGTGAGAGTGAAGCGATGATTCAGGATGGGCTGCGGTCTTTGCGGCGAGGGCGAACAACTTTCGTTATCGCGCACCGGCTCTCGACGATTCGTAGCGCCGATCAGATTTTGGTTCTCGAAGGCGGCCAGATTGTTGAGCGTGGTACGCATGAAGAATTGCTGGCAGCCGACGGGCGGTACCGGCAACTTTACGATAAGCAATACAAATTCGAGCTGAATCAATTTGTAAATCCCGGCGAAGACTTCACGACTTACCGGATTAGTGAGCCACAGATAACACGGATCAAAAATCCGGATTTATAATCCGTGTGATCTGTGGTTAATGGTTTGATACAGGCTGAGCGCCATTAAGTACCCAACGATAAGCAGCGAGACGGTGAGCAGCAGGGAGTTGCGCAGAGGATGTTGAATGAGAATCACGACGTTCACGACTGCGAGCACCAGCACCAAAGCAAAAGTCAGCTTCTTAAGCCTCACCGTGCGCGTCGGATAAATGAAATCGATCGGCGTGAAGTGAAGACAACAGAAAACTCCTATCACTACGACATTCCACAACGGACTCAGCCCCAGCACAAAAAGATAGAACACAACGAAGTTCCACATCGCAGGAAATCCTCGGAAGCGGAAGTCGTCGGTAATCGCCTTGAGGTTTGTGTAGTGGTAACACGACACGATCAGGATCGCTGCGCAGCAAACGAGACGAACTGATGAAGGCAACAGGCCGGCTTCGTACAGGAATATCGTGGGTAAGAGTACGTCGTTGGTAAAGTCTGTTACATAATCCAGCATTCTTCCGTCGACATCCGGTAGGACCTCTTTCACACGAAACGTTCTGGCCAGCCTTCCGTCAACTGTGTCGATCAACACTGCGACAAAGAGCCACAAGAACGCTGTTCGCCAGTCGCGATTGATGATTGCAATTAGAGCCAGCAATCCCACCACTAATCCGCTGGCCGTGAAGATGTGTACTCCCCAGGCGAGCAGTTTTCGACGCGCGCTGTAACTCATAATTTCCTGGTCAATCTAAAAAATTGAATGAGGCCCCCCCAGTCATATTCAGGATTCGGAATAGCGCAGATCCAAATCCAGCAAGATTCTCCAGTTGTTAGTAACACTGCGCGCGTCTTCTCGCAAAGGCACGGTGATTGCGCTCGAAAAGAATAAGGCAACCTGTATCTTTTGAACGTTCAAAATTTTGGAAGCTCCAGGCGTATGAAGAAACTGTCCCTCAGCATACTCTTACTTGCCACCTTGATAATTAATACAAGCTACGCGCAAAAGAAGCCGACGCCGTGGCAGGAATGGTCCAGAAAGGAAGCAGAAACGATACTCAACGATTCGTCGTGGGGAAAGACGCAAACTGAGACTGACATTTCAGAGATGATGTTTCGTCCACAAGCTGCGCCTGATCCGAGGACGGGGGCGAGTAATGCTGATCCGCTTCGCGACGAACGCGGTGGCGCGACCAATCAGGCAACAGAGGTGAGATATCGAATTCGTTTCCTCTCGGCCAAGCCGATCCGGCAAGCATTTGCACGGCTGATCGCGTTGGACCAAACGACGGAAGATCCCAAAGTCAAAGTGTATATGAATGATTTTGTGGAGCGTAAGTTTGATAAGTGGATCGCGGTTACTGTCGGTTTTGAGTCGCGCGATCAGAGATTCTCGGCGAAGGCGATACAAGCATTCGCGAGTGCCACCACCGGCTCGTTGAAGAACAACACGTACCTCGAACGCAAAGACGGCAAGCGACTTTATTTACACATCTACCAGGCTCCCAGTGCGGACGGGTTGGGCGCCAAGTTCATCTTCGAACGAATTGTGGATGAACGACCTTTTCTGAACAGTGAGAGTGGTGAAGTTAGATTTGTATCCGAGATTGCAGCGGTGAATCTAAACATACGTTTCAAAGTCGCGGATATGATGTACGACGGCAAGCTCGAGTACTAATCTTTACGTCGCAGTCTCCACAATTCGCGCGCTGCGAGGAGGACGGAGAACAGCGTAGTTGTGCCAATCACCACGAGCGTCCAGACGAAGAAGAAGGCTCCGCTGGAGTTAGCAATCCTGCCGCCGGCCATTCCCGCCTTTGTCATGTGAATGACCGGGATGCCCGATCCAAGTAGACACAAGACAAGGATCATGATGTAACCCGAACGCCGTTCGGCGAAGACCAGCGTTGTCGCGTAAAGCCAGAAGACCATGAAGACGATCACAATGAGGTTTGAAAATTTCCCCGGGGCTAATCCGCGGACGACGTCGTCAGCATGGTGAAACGAGAGGAAGAGAAGCGAGAGCAGAGACGTGATGGTTAACAGGACGCTTTGTTTCATTGCCTGAGAGCGTATAGTCTTTGCAACTCACAAGTCTCCACACACTGTAAATAGATTGTAAAAAGTTGTATCGGGCTATTCGATGAAGCGATAGCCGATACGGTGAACGGTGATGATGTGTTGCGGCTCCGACGGCTCTGGCTCAATTTTCTGACGCAGCCTCGCGATATGATTGTCCACCGTGCGCGTAACCGGACTGCTTTCGTAGCCCCAAACTTCATCGAGCAGTTGATCGCGTGTGACGATCTCGCCTCGACGCTGGATCAAGTAATGCAGGATCTCAAATTCGCGAGCTGAAAGATCTAACGCTTGTCCGCCTTTGCGCGCCTTGAGCTTTTTGAAATTTAACTCCACGTCGCCAAATGTAAAATTCTCGATTGGGACGACTTGTTTTGCCGCTCGTCGCAAGTGTGCCCTGATGCGTGCGAGCAGTTCCTTAATGCTGAATGGTTTCGTCACGTAATCATCTGCGCCGACTTCCAGGCCGACCACCTTGTCGATTTCCTCACTCCGAGCCGTCAGCATAAGAATTGGAGCTTCGATCCCGCGCGTGCGCAAAGTGCGGCACACATCCAAGCCGCTCATTAACGGCAGCATCACGTCGAGCAGAATGATGTCAGGTTTCTCAGTCGAGGCTTTCTCCACGCCCTCTTTCCCATCGCGCGCGACAGCCACCTCGTAGCCTTCGTACTCACAGCTATCTTTCAGCCCGAGAACCATGTTGGGTTCGTCTTCGATTATCAGAACTTTGGTCAAGTTATACTCCCTTATGCTTGAGCATCAGCTTTGGGGGACCAATCTTGGATCGGGTCAGTACAGGGAGCGGTAGCGACCTGGTCAAACCATGCGAGTCAAAATCGTTAGGAAATATCGCAGCTGATCACTGACCAGGTCGCTACCGCTCCCTGTACTGACCCGAT
>DATEIS010000058.1:0-53644 GCA_035278765.1 Pyrinomonadaceae bacterium
GCCGTTGCCGCAGGGATGGACGCGAACGTTTCTGGTTTATGCGGATGGGTTCAGTAAAGAGATGGATATTAATTCGGCGAGTCCCGATCAGGTTGGACCACTGCCGTTTCATGGTATGAGCAAGTATCCGTATGCGTGGCCGGAGCGATATCCATTGACCGAGAGACGGAGACGGTATTTGGAAACTTACAATACTCGGATTGTTACGTCACAAGTAGACAGGATTGCTGGATTATCAGGATTTGCAAGATGATCAGATACTCAGTCGCTGCATGCCAAACCGATTTCGCGAATCCCGTCGATCGACGTGGGATGCGTGCGAACACCGATCGCATTCTTTCGCTGATCGACTCGGCGGTTGCAGGCGCGGCGCCGTTTCTGCCCGTGCGTCTCGTCGTGTTCCCGGAGTTTGCACATGCGGCGCCGGTCTTCGTCACTGCGGCGGAGTTGATCGATAAACTCGCTATACCGATCCCGAACGAGCACACCGAACGGCTACAACAAAAGGCAAAAGAACACGACGTCTATATTCAGAGTGGCTCGATGCTCGAAGTCGATCCGAAGTGGCCGGGTCACGTCTTTAACACGACATGTCTCATCGGTCCTGAAGGCGTGCTTTACAAGTATCGAAAAGTGAATACTTGGATTCCGTACGAAGTGCACACGAGCCCACACGATCTGCCCGGTTACGACGAGCCTCTATTTCCGGTTGCCGACACACCAATCGGTAAACTGGGTTGCGCGATCTGTTACGACTGGCTCTTTCCCGAAGCGATGAGACAGCTCGCGGCTAATGGCGCCGAAGTTTTGATCCGGGTGTCAGCGTACATGGATCCGTGGGGCGCGACCGAGCCGATGGCGTGGTGGACCGTAGTTAATCGTTGTCGTGCACTCGAGAATATGGCTTACGTCGTCGCCGCAAATCAGGGTGCGAGTCTCAAACACTATCCGCCTTACTCGTGGCCCGGTGGTAGTCAGGTGGTTGATTTTGACGGGCGCATGCTTGCCGAAGCTTCACCCGGTCCAGGCGAACGGATCGTTGTGGCGCCGATTGACATTTCTGCTTTGCGTCACGAACGTGAAGTACGACGCGGGCATCACATGCTGGCCCACCTGCGCACCGAGGCTTACCCTGTCTATCAAAAACACCAGTACCCGCCGGCGAGTGACGCACCGCTGAGTTACGAAAACAACAATGCTCTGATTGATGAAGCGAAAAGAAGTCTCAAACCTTAAGGAAAATGTTTCTACGGTAGAGAATCCACATCAATACCAGGCAGACGAGAACAAACGAGATCGCAAACGCGAGTGAGGCATTGTTTGGCGATGCCCATGAAGCAAACAAATTGGTATAGATCCACGAACCGAGCGAATCTCCGCCGACTTTGAGATTACCCAACGCTACTGCAATCACATCAGCCACGATATACAAAGCAATCGCATTTAACCCGAAGACCTCAAACGGCTTGGCCCAACGTCGATAACCTTTAATATCGATTAGCCAGTAACAGATCGAGAGGAATTGCAGCGCCAATCCGCCCGTGAAAAGCACGTATGAACTGGTCCACAACGCTTTATTAATCACAAAGAATGAGTTCCATGCCCAGCCGACCGCAACGCAGACTGCACCAACAACAAACATCCCCGCCGCTTTTTCGTAGCGCGTCTTTTCTGTTCGCAGCCAGGTGCCGGTTAACACTCCAATCAACGTTGTTGCGATTGCGGGAATCGTGCTCAGGAAGCCTTCGGGATCGTAAACCTTCGCCTGCGCCCAGACGTGTTTTCCAAACACAACGCGATCGACATACGACGGCAGGCTGCCCTCTTTAGTGAGATCTCCAGCGGCAAAACCCGGCGCCGGCACAAGTTTTACGACCAGCCAGTAAAAGACAAGCAAGCCAATGGCAATCGCAATCTGAGTTCTGACTTTAGTATTGAGAAAAATGATCGAAGCGAAGAAATAGCAAACCGCGATGCGCTGCAACACTCCCGGAATGCGATATTCAGCGAGGCCAAAGTAAGGCAAGCCATTCAGAAACAAACCGATCGCGAAGATGATCAGCGTGCGTTTGATGATCTTCAAATAAAGATCACGTTTGCTGCCGCCGCTTTCCAGTCGCTTGCCAAACGCGAGTGGGATCGAAACGCCGACGATAAAAAGGAAAAACGGGAAGACGAGATCCGTCGGCGTCCAACCATGCCAGGCTGCGTGTTCGAGCGGCCAGTAAATGTGTTCCCACGTGCCGGGATTGTTGACAAGGACCATCCCGGCGATCGTGATACCGCGAAATACGTCCAGTGACACGAGTCGCTGCGAATCGATAGGGGAAGCTGTTGGCATCGGCGGCGAATTCTAGCACGATCCGTGCAAATCCGTGGCCGACTTGATCGAAATCAACACAAGTCCATAGTCCCGCACGCGGGCCAATAGACCATGTAGCGCGGCCTGGTCGGCCACCATTCCCGAAATCGTCGTGATGTTGTCTTGCCAGGCGATGTTCATGCCTTCAAACAACTCATTCCATCTCGCGTCCAGGTAACCCTTCACCTGGATCTCGTAAAACGTCTTGTCTAATTCCTTCTCTCTAGTCATGCCTCACAAACCTTAAGAAATACTTCTTGATTGCAAATAGTGTCCGACCACACCGGGCGACATCTCGGACGAAATAAACGCGATCTGATTGTCAGGTCGCAGAAACACACAGAACTCAGCTTTAGTCTCAAACAGCTCACTCACCTTTTCACTAAGAGGAATAACGTGACAGTCCGCGAGGTGTCCGTACCAACTCGAGAAGTCTTCGCAAAAGTCATCCCCATTGCCGTGCGTAAACAACAACATATGAAACTTCGGCTCCTTGAGTCTGTCGAAAATGCTTTGCCCGTCCACAAGGAAATACGGCAGACGATCTCCGGCTTTGACGCCGCGTTCATCATCAGTGTGCTGACTCAACGAAGCGTTGCGATAGTTGACCCCAATCTGTGAGATCAACGGAAATATGCGCCAGCTCACTGATTCGAGACTCGCCACGAAACCCGCAACTGGTGGAAAGATCGTCGTGCGAATAAAACTCATCAGCCAGTTTGATCCGGCGGCGAGCTCAAACATGCGATCCGTGGATTCGAGTAATCGCTTTGCGTTCGCAAGTCGTTCTTCGTTGTAGGTGTCCAGTAACTCTTTCTTCGCATAACCCTTTACAACGAGCGCGAGTTTCCACGCGAGGTTGTAAGCATCCTGAATTCCGGTGTTCATGCCTTGCGCGCCCGCGGGACTGTGAATGTGCGCTGAATCACCGGCCAGAAAACAGCGGCCCTCGGAAAATTTGTTTACACGTCGCGAGTGGACCTTGTAAAGCGAGAACCAGCGCACGTCCGACATCTCCAGTTTGAGTTGTGCCTGCTCCTTAATCTCGCGCTCAATCTCCTCATACAGAACTTCGCCCTGCTCTTCGTTCTTGCTTTCAGGAAAAGTGCCGACGACGCGATAACGATTCTCTCCGGGCATCGGAAAGAAAGCGACGAATACTTCTTTGGCAAGACAAACGTGCAGCGCGTCGTGCGGGAACTCCCAGTCGACGCGCGCATCAGCTACATAAAAGAGACGCTCGAAAGTGCTGCCGCCAAATGTCAGCCCTAAACCGTGTCTGACAGGACTACTCGCGCCGTCGCATCCGACCAGAAACTTTCCGCGGATCGTTACCGACTCGCCTTCAAGCGTTTTCACCTGCGCAGTTACACCTGTCGCGTCCTGGGTAAAACTCTCGAGCTCTGTGTTCCAACGCACGTCATGGCCGTGATTGCGAACATACTCGTAGAGCAACTCCTCGTTTTTGCTCTGTTCCAGCATGAGCATGTACGGATACTGGCTCAGGTCTTTGCCGAAGTTTCCCAGATTCATTTCACCCCGGAGCTCGCCGCCTTCGATCAGTCTGACGCGACTGGCAATCGTGCCCCGCTCGATCGCGGGCTGCGCGAGCCCGAGCTGATCGTAAATCTCGAGTGTTCGTGCCTGGACGCCAATGGCTTTCGAGAAAGGCGTGACGGTGTCGTTCTTTTCCACAAGCACGAAATTGATCCCGTATCGAATGAGTTGGCAGGCCAGTGAAAGTCCCGTCGGACCCGCGCCAATGATGATTACGTCTGTATTTATCGTGTTCATAATTCAATAAGGTAAGGGATCCAGCCGACAGGGTCATGTCCCGAAAGATGTATTTTGAGCCGCGGATTAACGCGGATGAACGCTGATCTAATTTGTATCTTTCGGGATATGTAACTACACCCGCCCGTCTCGTATCTTCACGCCGCATTGAGAACGCCGGAAGGAGAGACGAAATGAAATTCAGCACTTTTAAGAAAAAGAGAGTAGTGATGACGACGATTGGTTCGCTCGGCGACCTGCATCCCTACATCGCGCTCGCGCTCGAAATGAAGAAGCGCTACATCGAGCCTGTCATTGCTACCAGCCACACCTACCGGGAACGAATCGAGTCATTAGATATCGAGTTTCATCCGATTCGTCCCACCATGCCCGAACTGGAAACGCCGGAATATCAAAGGATGATGGACGGCGTCGTCGATCCGAATCGCGGCGCGGAATATCTCTTCAAGCAAATGCTCGTGCCCGCGGTTCGCGACATGTACGCGGACCTCAGCGCGGCCATCGAAGACGCCGATTTGCTCGTCACGCATCCGATTGTCATTGCTGGACCACCACTCGCACAGAAGACTGGGATTCCGTGGGTTTCAACCGAACTTGCGCCGGCGTCATTGTGGTCGGCCTTTGATCCCTGGGTGCCACCAAACATGCCGTGGATTAATGGCGTGTTGAAAGCTCTCGGACCGTTTGCAGCCCGGCTTTACATGAAGTTTGTGAAAGCTGTGACGGAGCCGTGGCTTAAAGAAATCTACAGTTTTCGAGCCGAGCTCGGCTTGCCACAGGGGGAGCATCCACTATTCGAAGGTCAGTTCGCACCGGATCTGAATCTCGCACTCTTTTCCAAAGTCATGTGCGAGCCACAGGCGGACTGGCCGGCAAACACAGTCATCACAGGCTTCCCGTTCTTCGATAAGAAAGACAACCAGCCACCTGATGTCGACCTGTTGAGATTTCTCGGCAGAGGTTCAGCGCCGATTGTTTTCACACTCGGTTCTGCCGCCGTTCACCTCGCGGGCGACTTTTACCGCGAGAGCATTAAGGCTGCGAAGCTATTGAGACGCCGCGCGGTGCTACTTGTCGGCAACGAGCAGAACAGACCAATAGAGCGTCTCCCGGAAGACATCATCGCCGTGAACTACGCACCGTTTGGCGAACTGCTGCCACGTGCTGCCGCGATGGTCCATCAGGGTGGCGTGGGCACGACAGGACAAGGATTGCGTGCGGGAGTTCCGATGCTGGTCGTTCCCTTTGCACACGATCAGCACGACAACGGAGCGCGTGTTGAGCGTCTCGGCGTGGCTCGCACGATTGCGCGCAATAACTACAAAGCAGAGCGAGTCGCAAGTGAATTGAAAGAGCTTCTGGGCAATCCCGCCTTTGCGCGGAACGCCAGGGAGATTGGTAGTCGGGTGCGTTCGGAGCGCGGAGCTGCGCACGCAGCCGACTTAATTTTGGACCAACTAAATGAAAGGAGGAGCGATCGTTTTCGTTTGCGAACCGTTGCCTGATTGAGCGGTTCGCAAACGATTCTGATTAACAACTAACAGGAGGAAAACTGCAATGAATACAAATACATACAAGACTAATCTCGTGAAACTAATCGGCCTGGCAATCATGTTTTGTTCATGGACCATCGCCAACGCACAGGACCAGAAATTCGCGATCGCGGCAAAACAGAATGCGACCGCGTTGCAGCAGTACACATGGAAATCACAAACGCAGATTCGAAAGGAAGGCGATGTAAAGGCGACGAAGCTTTACTCAAGCCGTTACGCCGCGGACGGCACGGTCGTGCAGCTTCTGCTACAGGAAGAATCGGCGAAGCTGCCGAAGTTTGGCATCCGCGGGATAGTCGCGAGGAAGAAGAAAGAAGACGCGCAGAAACTGATCGAGGCGCTGCAACGGTTGGCGAAGTCTTATGGCGAACTCCCGCCGGCAAGAATGCAGGAGTTCATGAAGACTGCGAAGGCGACGCTCGAAACAAACGCACCGGAGCCGTTGTTACGCCTTGAGTCGACGAATGTGTTGCAGTCTGGCGATTCAATGATCGTCTGGCTTGATGCGAACACTCGCCGGCAGCGACGTGTGGAAATCAATTCGAGTCTTGACGAGAAACCGGTGCGGATCGTGACGGAGTTCAGAGATCTGCCGAATGGTCCAACGTACGTGGCGCGCTCAGTCGTGGATTACCCACGCGAGGACTTGACGCTAACGATGGAAAATTTTGATTACGAACATCTGGCGCGCGAAGAGGAACAGAATTTACTGGGCAATTAAACCATTACTATATTGAGGAGAGAGGATAATGAAAGCGATGAGGGTAGTGAGTGTTTTGGGATTGGTGCTGGGACTGTTGATAGGTTCAGCAGCGGCGCAAACAGTGCAGTCAGACTTTGACCGGACCTTCCAGTTTTCGAATCTGAAGACGTTCAGTTTCGCGGTACAAAGACGCGGAGCGACGGATCCGCTGGCAGCAGATTCTTTGAATGACGGTCGTATTAGAACAGGTTTGGAATCGCAGTTGATCGCGAATGGATTCAGGTCGGAAACCGTAAAGGCTGACTTTGTGATCGCTTACTACGTAACCACGAAAAACAAACTCAGCGTGCAGGATTACGGTTATGGCCCGCCACGCTGGTTTGGCGGCAGAAACATTCGCGTGGACCAATACTCGGAAGGAACCTTGATGGTTGATTTTATCGATACTCGAACGAATCAGGTGATCTGGCGCGGCCGCGCCTCGGGCACGCTCGAGATGAAAGGAGTAGATAAGAAGATCAGCAAGTCGACGGAAAAGCTCGTGAAGCAGTTCGTCAAAGACACTACAAAGAAATAATTGAAGCCGCGGATGAACGCAGATAAACGCAGATCTGCGTTCATCCGTGTTCATCCGCGGCTAAATTAAAACCTTGAGGCTGCGGGCGCGTTCGAGAGCTTGAGTGCGGCTGTGAACGTCGAGTTTTTGATAGATATTGCTCATGTGGCGCTTGACGGTGCCGGCGGAGAGAAAGAGCTTATCCGCGATTTCCTGATTCGATAACCCGCGCGCTACGTGTTGTAAAACCTCCAACTCACGCTCACTCAAAGGATCTTCAACATACCACCACGGTAACGCTTCAGTCTCAGCAGTCGCCACACGCGCAGTCGGAACCGGCGCCTTGTCACCAAATAGATCCTTCAACTTAACCACATACCGAAGCAAATCAGGCTCCTCAGTTTCCCAACGCTTCCCTTTCTGTTTCAACAACTCGAGCAGCAGCTTCGAAACCGGCTCGCCTTCATCGATAAAGGTTCGCACAAAACCTTCCTGTTGGCCTGATATTAACGCTTTTTCAAGTGTTCTTACGGCCTCAGCATCATCCGAAAGCGCCTGGTGGGCCAACGCCTGTAGAACTGCTACTTCCATCACGATGCGCTCTCGCCCACCCTGCTGTGCCGCTTTCAATAGACGAGCCAACAACGGCAGCGCCTGCTTTGCCTTTCCGGTTGCAATCATCCAGCGCGCCAGCACCTGTAGACAAAACTCGTTTCGATAGTTGACTTCGTCGTCAACGCTAAATCCGCACGTTTCGGCCCACCGCTTCACGACGGCCGTGTTGCCGCGCCGAATCGCAAGCAACGCGTTCACAGCCGTCAATTGCTTGTCGACAACTTCACATCGCCATCGTCTAACGCGCCTTAAAGCCTGATCGATAAGCAGGTCCGCCTGAGCCGCGTCGTCACAGAGTTCCAGCGTCAGCGCAAGCGCCTTAACGTTTTCAGCGGTGAAGCCGGGAAAACACTCGCGGCCCGTCTGGCGAATGAGCGTCATTGCTTCGTTGAGGTGACTCTTCGCAGTCTCCAGCTCGTTCCGTTCGCGATTGACATCACAAAGGAACGCGTAAGTGTAAAGCAGCGTTTCCGGCCGAGTCTTCAGATGTTCTTTTGAAAACTGCTGAACTCTCTTGAGCTCTTCCTCCCCTTCGCTCAGACGCGCCTGCATGATGTTGGTGACCGCGAGAGCCATTTGTCCCCAAACCTGAAAGATCAAATGTTCTGCCTGGCGATATACGGGAAGTGCCGCAGACAAAGCGTTCCTGATCTCGTTTACATCGCCGTGAATAGACGCAGCTCGCACTCGCGTTTGAAACACAACGGCGCGCTGTGTGATGTCGTCCGGTAGCAAAAACTCCGTCGCCTTTCGACTGCACTCTGCGGCCCTGTGCGGATCGTAAAGGACCGCCGCTATCAGAGAACGCGTCGACCACACCAAGCTCATCAAACGGCTTCGCACCGCATCAGGCTCGGCCGCTTCGATGATCTGCAGGTATTTTTCGATCTTGTCGTACTCCTCTTTGTAGAGCAGCGTGGGAAGGTAGTACGAAAACATGAGCGGACGAGTCTTGAAGGTTGACTCGGGAATGGCCTCAACCCAGTTGTTTACTCGTTGAAATCCGCCCATGCTGATCATCGGAAACGCAATTGGCTCGATGAGATTCAGCGCCCGATCCCAATCCTGACCCGCAAGCGCGTACTGAATCGCTTCTTCCGGTAGACGGTTCTTCTCGCACCACTCACTCGCCTTGATCTGCAACTCATGCATCGCCCCGCCTTGCTTTTGCTTCAGCTTCAAGCGAAGCAGATCGGCAAAAAGATGATGGTAACGAAACCATTCGCCGCGATTATCCAAATGAATCAAAAACAAATTTGCACGGTCGAGTTGCTCCAGCAACTGGTGGCCGCGCTGGTCGCCGGTAAGTGCGTCACAAAGCGGGCCGTTTAGACGTGTCAAAACCGAGGTGCGCAGAAGAAAGTCCTGCACTTCTTCGGTCTGGCAATGGAGTACTTCTTCGAGCAGGTAATCGAGGACAAAGCGATTGTCGCCAGCGAAGTCTTTCACCAGTTCCGAACGGTTGGCCCTTCCCTGAAGCGAGAGTGCTGAGAGTTGCAAGCCCGCGATCCAACCCTCAGTCCGATCTTCCAAGGCTGACACGTCTTCGGGTGTCAGCTCGAGACTCATCACCTCGTTGAGGAAGGCGGCCGCTTCAGTGTTGTCGAAGCGCAAATCGCTGGCGCGCAATTCCTTCAACTCGCCGCGAGCGCGCAGGCGTCCGAGTGGAAACGGCGGATCGCTGCGCGTCGCGATCAAGGCGTGTGCATGTGGCGCGAGCCTTTCAATCAGGTAGCTCAAGGCGTCGTGAATGCCGTGTTCGTGAATGACGTGGTAATCGTCAAAAGCGAGCACAAACTCTTTGTCGTAAGCATTTATCTCGTTGAGCAGTGAGGTGAGAACGACTTTGATTGGAGGCGACGTGCGAAGTAATTCAGCGCTTTCGTCGCCAAGGTCAGTATCGACCATCTGGAGAGCGCCGATGAGATAGTCCAAAAATCGAAGTGGTTCGTTGTCTTCTTCGTCGAGGGAAACCCAAGCCAGGGGTATATCACAATCTTTTTGCCAGGCGGCCACGAGTGAGGTCTTTCCGAAGCCCGCTGGAGCCGAGACGAGCGTCAACTTTCCCCGCAACCCCTCCTTCAATTGTTCGAGCAAAACCGGGCGGTCGACGAGCGTTTGCCTCGCCGGCTGAAGGTAGAGCTTGGTCGTGAGTCGTTGACCGACCCATTTGGGGGCTGAACTCATGGGGAAAGTGAGTTTATTCCAAAAGACAGAGTTTTTGCCACTGATTTACACGGGGTTACACAGATTTCATTCAGTGTTCATCCGTGTAATCTGTGGCTAAAAAATCTGATTACACCTCGCAAATGTATCTTTCGGCATATGCGACTACACCCGCCCATTTCCTATCTTGACGCTGCCCTGAACGGGGGCAAACAGTCCGATAGAAAGGAATGCCGAAATGTCTGGCCTTATTCGTTCCCAAATCACTTTCCTGATAGCCGTCGCCCTGCTCATGGGCATCGCCGGATCAACGACGTTGGCACAGGAACCGATGTTGATACCGCCCGGAGTTGAGGTTCTGACCCTTGAGAAGGCTATCGACCTCGGTCTTCTGAACAACCGCTCCGCCAAGAACGCCCGTCTGGAAACCGCCAAAGCTGACGATCGAACCGCCGCAACCCGCACGCGCATGTTGCCCGGTTTCAAACTCAGCGGCGGCGTTTCAAAGCCGCTGAGCACCTTCGACACCACGTTTGAAAAAGGAGTCTTCGGTACTACGCCGTCCGGTCCGATCCCGAACGAAGACACAATCATTACGTCTTCAACGAATCCGACCGCAGCGATTGTGGGCCAACTCCAGCAGCCGTTATCGCAACTGCACCGCATAAAACTTCAGATCAAACAGCAGGAAATGGCGAGTGAGATCTCCCGCGCTCAATTGAGTGCCACCGAGCAAACTCTCGTCAACGAAATCAAGCGCGCCTATTACGCGATCCTGCAATCGCAAGGCGCCGCGCAGGCCGCCGAGGCAAACATCAAGCTCTATCGCGAACTAGATCGCGTCACCGGTGAATACGTGGTCCAGCAAGTCGTGCTCAAGACCGAGCTTATGGACGTGCAGACTCGTCTCGCAAAAGCCGAGTACGAACTGATGACGGTCCAAAATCAATGGCTGGCGCAGAGAGAGCAACTCAACCACTTGCTCGGACGCGACCTGCGTACCGAGTTTGCCGTGAGCAGTGGTGATGAAACAGCTTTGGCGGTCATGCGCGAAACAGATCTTGTTAGTGCACGCGAAAGAGCGCTCGCGAATCGTCCTGAAATTCGCGAAGCGAAACTGCGAATCGAACAGTCGAAATTAGACAAACGAATCAAGAAGTCGGAATTCATTCCGGACGTGAGTTTGACCGTCAACTACGCCACCACTTTCAGCTATTCGAATTTTGTTCCACGCAGCTTGAGCGGTGTTGGCGTGCAGGTGGAGTGGGAAGTGTTTGATTGGGGGCGCAAGAAACGTGAAGTTGCTGAGAAGGCAAAGAGCATTGACCAGGCGAGCAACGCGCTACTCGATGCGGAAAGCGAAGTTCTGATGGAAGTGAACACTCGCTTCCGTCAAATGCAGGAGAGCCGGCAGTTGCTGAAAGTCGCGAAGCTGGCCCAAACGCAGGCCCGCGCGAACGTGCAAATGGTTACTTACAAATACCGTCTCGATGCAGTGCTCCTAAAAGACGTGCTGCAAGCGCAGACAGTTCTCACGAATTCAGACTACGACTACCAGAAAGCTTTGCTCTCGTTCTGGACCGCAAAAGCAGATTTCGAAAAAGCGATTGGAGAAGACAAATGAATACCAAGCAAACATTAATCATCATTACTGCCGTGGCGCTTGTCGCTTTAACGATTGGCTGCAAAACCACGGCACAGGAGAAAACAGCAAAGCCCGTCAAGGTGAAGACCGTCGAGACTCACTCAGGCACGAGCAGTGTTCGCTATTCGGCAAGTATCAGACCGAGTTCGCAAGTTGAAATTGCATTCAAAGTCGGTGGCTATGTTGAGTCGATCAGGAATGCGGAAGGACGTCACATACAGGCCGGCGACGTCGTAATGAAAGGCACAGTGTTGGCCCAACTGCGACAGAGCGATTATGCAGCGAAAGTAAACGAGGCCAGGTCGCAAACAGGTGAGGCGCGCTCGACCCTCGAAACAAACAACGCGCAACTGAAAGAAGCGATCACGGCAGTCGAGACAAGTCGCGCTCAACTCAAAGATTCGGAAGCTGCACTTACGCGAGCCAGGCTGGATTTCGAACGAGCGGAAGCGCTGTTTGCAACGCAGAGCATCACGAAGCCCGACTACGACGTTGCTAAAGAACGATTCGAAGTAAGCAAAGCCAAGTTCGAAGCAGCGAAAGCCCAGGTTGCAGTTGCAGAAGCAAAGGTGAACACGGCGAGATTCCAGATCGGTGTTGCCGAGTCACGAGTGAAGACTACGGAGGCGACTGTTTACACCGCGAGCATTCCCCTTGGTGATGCGCAACTGCGTGCGCCGATGAGTTCAGTTGTGATCGAAAGAAAGATTGAGATTGGTCAACTGGTTTCTACTGGAACATCAGCGTTCGTGCTGGCTGACTTGAGCTCGGTGAAGGCCGCTTTCGGCGTGCCGGATCTGACGCTACAGAACTTCAAGATCGGCGACACGCTCACGATGACGACCGATGCCGTGCCCGGAACAGAGTTTACCGGTCACATCTCGCGTATATCGGCCGCGGCGGATCAGAGCAGCCGCGTGTTCGACGTCGAAGTGACGATTCCGAATCCGCAGGGATTACTGAAACCCGGAATGATTGCGTCGATGCTGGTAAACGAATCAGGCGCGTCAACGGAAATTCCCGTTGTTCCGTTGACGTCGATCACGCGTTCGAAAGCCGATCCGAATGCTTATGCAGTGCTCGTGATTGAAGAAGCCGGCGGCAGACGGATCGCGCGCCTGCGCAATGTGACGCTCGGTGAATCGTACGGCAACTCAGTCGCAATCAGCAGTGGTGTGAAGCCAGGGGAAATAGTGGTCACAACCGGTGTTACCCAAGTGGCAGACGGTGAAGAAGTACGTGTGATGCCATAACGGTGCTTTAAGCTTGGTGCTTTGTTCTTTGTTAATTCAACGAACCAGATACCAAGCACAAAGAACAAAGTCCAAAGCACAAAGAAGGAGCAGCAATCATGTCCCATGGAAAGAGCGATCAAGAACTCATAAACGGCAAGCACAACACCGCGCGTTTCTTCGTGGAAACACGCCAGGTCGCGTGGGTGCTGCTGATACTTACCTGCCTGTGGGGCGTGTATGGCTACATCAGCATGCCCCAGCGCAAGGATCCCGAGGTCCAGGTTCGCACCGCGGTGGCGCTTGTGCCCTGGCCCGGATCGAGTGCGGAAAAGGTCGAACAGCTCGTGACCAGGAAAGTCGAAGAGCAGATGGCCGGCAACTCAAAGGTCACGAAGATTGAATCGATTTCGCGCACGGGCCTGGCAATCATCTACGTCGAGCTCGACGAGAATCTCAAAGAGACTGGCAAAGAGTTTGACGATATCAAGTTAAGGCTCGACGGCATTCGCGATCTGCCGAGTGGCGCCGGTCCAATCAACTTCATCAAGGATTTCGGCGATACAGCGGCTCTAATGCTTACGGTGGCGAGTCCAAAAGTTGATGACGCAGAAATCGCTGTGCGCGCGCAGGCAATTAAAACTGCCATCGAACAGGAGCGTGCGAACGTCACTGAAAAGTCGTCGCGGTTCACGCTCGTGCTCAACACGCCCGTTGCAATTCAACCTCATTTAATGCGGACGCCGAGCGAAATGTTTCTCGCATATATAAAGGAGAAGAATTTCGCGACCGATATGCATGTGATTGAGGGTGATCGCTTCCTCGGGTTCGACGGTGCGAGCGAAAAGAGCGAGCAGGAAATTCTCGGGTTTGTGCAGCAATTCATCGCCGAGCGACTTCAGGCCGCGGAATTTCATCCGGATGCCTGGCCGCCAATGGTCGTGCGCGATCCACAGGAAGTGCAGGCGAAACTGAAAACCGTCGCCGGTGACAAGTACAGTTATCGTCAGATGGACGAGTACACGGATCTGATCGAGAAGACACTCAAGTCAGTGCCGCAAGTGTCGAAAGTGAGCCGGTCCGGACTGCTGAAGGAAAACGTCTTTTTGCTTTATTCGCAGGAACGTCTCGCGGCTTACAACATCCAACCCGGCACGCTCGAAGACGCGATGAAGGGCCGCAACATCTCGACTCCTGGCGGCCAGGTCAACGTCGAAGGAAAGAACGTAACACTCGATCCGGCGGGTGAGTTTAAGAGTGAAGATGAAATCGCCAACGTTCAGGTGCGTGCGTCGAATGGAGCGATGGTGTACGTGCGTGACCTGGTCGACATCGTACGCGGTTATGAAAGTCCGGCGCGATTTCAGAACTTCTTCAACTGGCGCGACAGCCAGGGAAATTGGCAACGCAGTCGTGCGATCACGCTCTCGGTTCAGATGCGTTCCGGCGAACAGATCGCGGAGTTTGGCAAACAAGTCGATGTTGCGCTCGAGAGTTTGCGGCAGCAGATGCCTGAGGATTTGATCTACGCGCGTACCTCCGATCAGCCGTTGCAGGTTGAAGAGAGTATCCACTTGTTCATGACGAGTCTGTACGAGGCGATCATTCTCGTCGTCGTTATCGCGTTGATCGGTTTCTGGGAATGGCGCTCGGCGTTGTTGATGGCGATTTCGATTCCGGTCACCCTTGCGATGACGTTCGGGATGATGCACATCCTCGGCATCGATTTACAGCAGGTTTCCATTGCTACGTTGATTATCGCACTGGGTTTACTGGTAGACGATCCGGTAGTCGCGGGTGACGCGATCAAGAGGGAGTTGGCCGTCGGTCATAAATCAATCATCGCGGCATGGCTTGGACCAACCAAACTCGCGACCGCGATTCTCTACGCGACGATCACGAATATCGTTGCTTATCTTCCGTTCCTGATGATCAAGGGATCGACGGGTGAATTCATCTACACGTTGCCGGTAGTGATTGCGTGTTCCCTCGTCGCGTCGCGACTCGTATCGATGACATTTATTCCACTACTTGCTTATTACCTGCTCAAGCCGAAGTTTGAGATGCCGATTGCGGAGCGACGCAAGAAGGGTTTCGCCGCGAAGTATTATCAACTAGGTAACTGGGCCATCAACCATCGTTGGAAAGTGATGGCTGGTGCGATGCTGTTTCTCATCACCGGCGGCGTCTTCATGTCGCAACTGAAGACGCAGTTCTTCCCGAAGGATCTCTCGTATCTTTCGTACGTGGACGTTTGGCTGCCTGCCGACGCGCCGTTACAGGCAACCAGCGAGGCCGCGGCACAGTCGGAAGAGATCATTCGTGAGGTGATCAATGAATACGGGCAGCATCACACGGACGATGACGGCAAGCCGCGCGAAGTGCTGAAGTCGTTAACGACTTTCGTCGGCGGTGGTGGACCACGATTCTGGTTCTCGCTTTCGCCGGAATTGCAGCAGTTGAACTATGCGCAGATCATCATTCAGGTGAAAGATAAACACGATACTTCGCACCTGATTGGTCCGTTACAGAAAGCACTTTCCGAGCGAATCGCAGGCGCGCGTATCGACGTGCGACAGCTTGAATCGGGTAAGGCAGTCGGATTGCCGGTGGCGATACGGCTATCCGGTGATGACACGGGGATGCTGCGAAGTTATGCGGATCGCGTGCAGACGATTCTTGAAGAAACGAACATCGCGGATCGCGCTCGTAATGATTGGGGCGAAGAGAGTTTTGCGGTTCGTCTCAAGACTGATTCTGAGCGCGCGAACAGTGCGGGGTTGAGTAACTACGATGTTGCGATGGCGTCGCAGTCAGCGATGGCGGGTCATAAGGTAACGACGTTGCGTCAGGGCGACAAGGAGATTCCAGTGGTTGCAAAACTGCGCATGGAAGAGCGCGCACAACTGGGTGACCTGAAGAATCTCTACGTTTATTCCGGCAAGGGATCGCAGAAGATTCACCTGCGACAGGTAGCTTCGATCGAGTATGGCATGCAGATCGAGAAGATGCGTTCGCGTAATCAGTTTCGAACCATTACGGTATCGGCCATGCCCGCCGACGGCAAGCTACCTTCGGAAGTGATGAAAGCCGCGCGTCCGCAATTGATGACATTGCAGAAAGAACTGCCGGCTGGATATCGAATGGAAATCGGCGGCGAGGAAGAAGATCAGGTTAAGAGCTTTAAGGAACTGGTCATCGTGTTGGCAGTTTCGGTGCTGTTGATCTTCATGGCGCTCGTGTTTCAGTTCAAGAACGCCATCAAACCGTTCATCGTGTTTGCGGCAGTGCCGTTCGGTATGGTGGGCGCGTTGGCGGCGTTGTGGATCATGGGTCAACCGTTTGGCTTCATGGCGTTCCTGGGAATCGTGAGTCTCGTCGGTGTAATCGTCAGTCACATTATCGTGCTCTTTGACTTCATCGAAGAGAAACATGCCGAGGGTGCGCCGCTGATTGAAGCTTTGCTGGATGCAGGCATCATGCGTTTGCGACCAGTAATGATTACAGTCGGCGCCACAGTGATCGCGTTGTTCCCGCTGGCGTCACACGGTGGACCGTTATGGGAACCAATGTGTTATGCACAAATCGGCGGCCTCAGCGTGGCCACATTCATCACGCTCTTGCTGGTGCCGGTGATCTACGCGATCTTCGTTTTGGATCTAAAACTGGTGAAATGGGAAAAGGTAGAGGAGACACCCGACGCCTCCCCCGCCCCAGCCACAACGTAAGATAGCCACAAAAGGCACATAAAGCACAAAAAGGTACATGTTTTGTTATGTGCCTTTTGTGCTTTTTTGTGGCTTAATTTTTGTGCGTTTTGTGGCGCGCTCGTACTCAGTGATCGCCTGCGCCTCTGCAAGCAGCGCGGTCCGAAACGATCCGAGCACCTTCAACAGCAGATCGAGTTTTCGCAAACTCTCCCGCCGCGCACGCAACGTGCCGAGGAAGAACTCGAGTTGAATCCGTCGACGACAATCAGCGATCGTCAACATGCAGTGGCCCCATTTGTACTCACCACCGCGACTCGACTCAACTTCCGCGAGAATATAAGAAGTGTGACCAGTTGAAACTGATGCAAGGAATACGCGTTTGCGAAAGAAAAGATTTTTCATGTGAGGTAATGCTCATTCTCTCATTGAAATAATTTGCCGCTTGCGTATAATACGTGGCCTCAACCTCCTTGTCAACGATATTGGTTAAATCTTATCCTCATATAGGATGAAAAAAAGGAATAGCAATGGACCTGGACGATCACATCGCAGCGAAAATCAAAGATCTGCGTGTTAATTACAACAGCGGTGAAGGGCTTTCGCAGGAATCACTCGCAAAGCACGTCAAAGTATCCACGAATACAATCTCACGCTGGGAAACAGGAATGTATCGTCCCAGCACTAAAGACCTCGAACGCCTCACCAGATTCTTCGGCGTCTCGATTAACTCATTCTTTCCTTCGGAGATGGTCGGCGAGGATGAAGACGAAAATCTTAAAGCACTTCTGCGCGCCGCGAGACAGTTACATCCGGCGGATCTCGAAGAACTGCGAAAGTATGCGGAGTTTCGCAAAGCGCGAAGTATTTACGAGGGAAAGAGTCGGCCCAAGGCGGGTCGAAAAGGGGGAAACAAAAAGTGAACACACAACGCTATTACGAGGATCTGAAGCTGCTCGCGCGACAAGTGCGAGCGGAGAATGGACTGTCTTCACCACGCGTGCTCCCCAGCGACTTGATGAGGATTTATGCAAAACACGGAATCGAAGTAGACGAGTGGCCCTACAGGTTCAGGAATCTGCGCGGGGCTTTCATTAACGATGAGATCGGTACGACAGTGATGCTCGCGAAAGGACTGCCGCGTGATCCGATGGTCTTCACCATGGCCCACGAGCTCAAACACTTCTTCCGCGATCGAGATCTCGGTATCTCGTATTGCGATCAGTCTAACTTGAATAAGAGTCTCGAGATTGGTGCTGAAATTTTCGCTGCGGAACTCATCTTCCCCGATCGCGATTTCGTTTCGTACATGACGCGAATGAGAATCCGGACCAACCAGTGTCTGCCGAAAAATCTCGTTCAACTGAAACGTCAGACCGGTGCGACGCTCAGTTATGCTGGACTCGCGATCAAAGCCGAGCGACTCGGTTTTGCTCCGTCGCATTCATTAACGACGATCAAGACATGGAGAAGATTCGAGGCGTTGTACTAACCCAAGATGGGTTTACCGCCGGCGGTTGCTCGGTCTGCCCGCGGCACTCCCGCGAGTGGCGAGCGGCCGAAAGATTGGGGTTAACTGTCCACGTACTCTGGCTTCTCTAAAAGGAATGGTGATCGCGGGCGGCGACTGAGATTCGGCGTGCGAGATTAAGCGTAGCGTTTCGCCCCGACGCTGCGCATGACAGCAATAAAATTTCCCGCGATACTCAATCAAGTAAATAGGACGCTCAAACTCCGGCCACGAACCGTCCGCAATAGTTCGCACCTTCGAATCCAGCTGTAGCAGACTGCCTGGTGGAAGCAACGGCCACATCATGCGGTCAGACAATCCAATTAATACTAACGGCCCGCGATCCCAATCGACGTCAAGCATTAACAACAGCGGAACGTCAGCCCAGCCATTGAGTAAGCGTCGCATCGCGCTTGCCGGATCTTGTAAGACTTGCGTCAGTTCCCTCTTATCCATACTGCCCCACTAAATTTTTTGTCCACGATGCCGGAAAAAATATTTGACATGCTGTTAGCACGGCATTAACATCCGCCGCATCGCAGGATCCGAAAGCAGTAATGGAGTGGCACTGCCCGGCATCCCTAATTCTGCGTCAAAGTTCAACATCAAATTGACACGTTAATAGCTGAACTATTCAGTTTGCAGTCGTGTTTCAACAGGATTGGGGGATTGAGTGTTCGCATTCTAACACGCTCACATCCCAACGAGGAGATTTGAGTATGGATAGTTAGCGGTGAAAACGACAGCTAAGATCTCACTGGCTGCGTCGATCACCGCGACATTCGGGATAAAGCCGGCGGGCACTCTCCGTTGAGAGCGCGCGACGATAGAGTTATGTTTTAGACCAGGAATAAGTTATTTACTTTCTTCACTTTAGCCGAAATTTTCTTTTGAGATAGGCCTCGCGAAAATACACATATAAACAAATATCTCTGCAAGGCAGTTTCCTGTAATAAGGAGACAGAGCTTTTGGTTTGAGAACGGGGTTCGACTGTTAAGGGTAACAGTCCATACCCGAGACGTGACTAGTCCCAGGAAACCGGAACCAGATGCTGGATCAGCGCCGAGTAACAGCACAACCCGATGAGAGACGTGAGCGATTGTTCACCGAGCGATATGAGAGTTTGCTCGCGTGGGCAATGGGACTTACGAATCAGCAGCGCGAGGCTGCGGAAGATCTCGTGCAGGATGCGTTTGTGCAATTCATACTCGGCCGCACCAGACTCGAAGAAATTGAAAACATCGACGGGTATCTGAGGAGAATGTTGCGCTATATGCACCTCTCACGGTTGAGTCGCTCGGCGCAACACCTGCATGAAACGGCGCTCTCAGTTGCTGACTACAACTCCGGTCGCCTCGGCTGGACGGCGATTGAACCCCCGCGCCGCATGCAGGCGTTTGAAGAGCTTCATCAAATCTGCACCTACGCATGCTCCCGCAAGGAAACGTCCCGGGCGGGAAGCGTTTTTATTCTGCGATTCTTTCACGAGTATTTTCCGACTGAGATCGCTGCGGTTCTCAACAGTTCAAGACATTGTGTAGACCAGTGGCAAGGACTGGCGCGTCGTGAAGCAAAGCTGTTTATAGATGAACCGCGGCGACTGAGATTCGTCAATACAAAGACATCCGACCGGCAGCAGATCAGATACTTGAAGTCTGACTGTGATCTGATGCTTGAGCTGCGCCAGATGATCTTCAACTCCTGCAAAGGCGACTGCTTGTCGCAATCGGAGCTAGCGGAGATCTACACCAACGGTCATCAGGATGCGCTCACAACTGCAAAGCTCGCACATATCGTCAGTTGTCATGCATGCCTCGATGTCGTGAATGGTTTGCTCGGTCTGCCATCACTCGCGAACCGGTACACAACAGACACGCGCGAGCCTAAAGAGCCACCGACTGGTGGTGGTGCATCCGGCGGTGGGTCTGACGATGTGACGAAGAAGTTCGAGCATCGTCTACGTGAGACGCATGAGCACAAACCCCACGAGCTGCGAATCGCCGTTAATGGAACGCTTGTGAGTTCGCTCAAAGTGAGCTCTGACTTGAGTGAGTTGAATCTCAATCTGACTCCTGACGATCCAGTGGAATTTGTGGAGGTCACGAGTGAACAGGGTGTGCAACTGCTTTTCTTTGGCATCGATCCGGCGGTTCCAAAGGCTGACCAGTGGGCGTGGATCGAATTGAGTGAAGGTCGATCGCTGGAAGCGTCATTCGATAATGAGAATGATCCAACGTTGCACGTGGTCTATAAAGATCCGGTGCCGGCAGAAGCTTATATCATCAGGGAAATACCTACGAATCCTTCTTTGTCGTCCTCGCCCCTCTTTGTTGTTCCCGCTGTAAATGAACTGCAAGAGCCAAACGTGGGAACTCGCAACGGAGAGTCAAAGCTCCGTTCGCTGGTTGTGCGGCTCTTCAGCACGTTTAGAAGAACAGCGGGACGGCGTGTGGTGGCTGAGGAGAGTCCAGCCATTTCGAATGACGAAAAGCTGGTGAGCGCGCCTTTCCTTAGCGCATTGAGTCAATCAGAGGATCGCAGACGCGCCTGGCAAAAGCTTGCATTCCTGATTGTTCTCGTGTCGGCGCTTGTGATTGGTGGATTCCTTTTCTTCAAAGCCAGGGTCTCACGCACTCTGACGGCCTCTGTACTACTGGAGAAGGCAAGCGTCGCCGAGAATAACAATCAGCAAGTCTCCGACTCCGTCAATCATCGTGTCGTCACGCTCGAGGAGCGACGCAGTCCGGAAGGCGCGGTGGTGGCCCGGTACAAGATCGACATCTGGACCAATCGTGCGAAGGGCGATCGCGCGCAAAGATTGTATGACGAGTCGAACCGATTGATCGCCGCCGCATGGCAAAAGCAGGATGGTTCTCGCGTCACCTATCATCATGGAACAAAACCACAATCGCAGCCGGCACTCACTTCGCCGGAAACGCTTTTGTTCAATCTCGAAAACGTTTGGCAGCTCGAACCGTCACCCGAAACATTTGCGAAGTTGATTGCCGAGACCGGCGCCGCAGACGTAGAGGAAAGAGCTACTACTTACATCGTGAGTTTTCTCAAGGGCCGGGCGATTGGCGCCAGCAAGCTAGTGAAAGCCACGCTCACTTTGAACAAGTCAAATCTTCATGCGATCGAGCAGACGCTCGTCGTGCAGCGTGGTGATGATGACTTACGCGAATATCGCTTCGGCGAGGCAAGCTTTGGATCGCAGGGAACGGTTGATCCGAAGGTGTTTGAGGTCGAATCGACATTGACAGGAGGGGCCGGGGAAACTGGCAGTTCCGGAGACTGGGCGATCCGGGACCTCACCAACAGCCGCGTCCCTCCGACGCCCAGCACGTCGGCGCCACCCCCAGCTTCCGCAGAGCTGGAAGTCGACGTCGCATACTTGCTCAATCAGGAAAAGGCCGACCGGAACGAGCAAGTCGCCCTCACGCGCAGCGCAGGTGGGTCACTGCGCGTCGAGGGAGTGGTTGACACACAGGAGCGGAAGGACCAATTTCTGCGCGCCCTCGCGCCAGTGGCTAATAACCCGGCCGTGAAGATAGAAATTCGTACTGTCGCTGAAGCTACTGCACAGCGTCGCGCTTCGCCGAATTCTGTTTCGGTTCAGGCGCTCGAAGAGACAGTTAATACAATCGCTGCCGAAGTAGATTTGCGCGGGTATTTTGAGAAGGAGAAGCCGTCTGGGTCAGTTGATGAGACCATTCAGAGTTATTCCTCGCGTGTAGTCAATCGCGCATACCGCGCGTTGTTTCATGCCATTGAACTGAAAAAATTGATCAATCGATTTGCAAATGTCGATATGCGTGCCATTACTCCTGATGCGCGTTCAAAGTGGCTGACGATGTTGCGCCAACATGCAGGCGGCCTGGAACGCGAGACCGCGATACTGCATCAGGAAATGCAGCCGGTTTTTTTTCCCGGCACGGTGGCTTCGACAGGAGAAGAAGTTTCGATTCAGAGTGACGCTGAGTTATCCCGGGCCGTAGAAAAGCTTCATCAGATGGCACTCTTTAATAATGAGGCCATACGTTCGGCTTTCACAATCTCGTCGCACAGTTCTGCCGCAACGATCAAATCAGGCCAGTTCCGTCGGTCCTTGTTCGGCGCCGAAAATCTGGCAAAGAGAATCGGGCAGTACCAGCGCTGAAGATTGGGCTCTTTGTATTGAGATCTACCCCAGATCGCATTTCTACCCTCTCCGTGCGATCCAAACTCAAGATTTTGCTGGGCGGTACAAGCTGATGCGGTACGTGTGCTTTCGTTTGCGTGCGACCAGGGCGGTAGCGACGAAGGCAAGGTAAACCAACTGACACGTTCTTTGCCCGGAGTACGTGTCCCGGACCACAGGAGGAAATGTAATGCCCAGAAGCCCAGAAGGAGATACGACTGTCTTCTGTCCTCGAGTTTGCCGCTTCGGAAAATCGAGGCGGGCTACCTTCGCCCGCTTTTTTCAATTCATAACATTCATACTTTTGCTGAACTCAGCGCTCATGGTGGTCCAGGCGCAGAGTCCGACCGCTACGCTTAGGGGTATTGTTAGAGATTCGGCTGGTGCATCAATTCCCAATGTGAATATCTCTGTGATCAGTATCGCGCAAGGTTTTCAGAGAACTACGACTACCAATGATGAGGGGACGTTTACCATATCACTATTACCTCCGGGGACTTATATCGTGAAAGCTGAATGTCAAGGGTTCAGTCCTACAGAAGTCAGAGACATCACGTTGAATGTGAGCGACGAAAGAACAATCCAGCTGTATTTGAAAGTCGGAGAGATCAGTCAAACAGTTCAAATCATCGAAGGCGCAACTCTGCTAAACGAGTCGCCAACGGTGGGTACCGTAATCGATCGAGAGTTTATCAGGAATATTCCAGTGCAGGGGCGCAGCTTTCAGTCGCTGATTACTCTCACACCTGGAACAGTATTGACCACAACGAATGCCACTGAGTTCGGTCAATTCAGCGTCAACGGACAACGAGCGGATGCGAATTACGCAATGATCGATGGCGTCAGTGGAAATGTGTCTCCGACGTACGCAACCGGGGGAGCTTTTAGCCAAAATAATAGCGGCTCGGTCCTCGGATTCTCTGCTCTCGGAACAACAAGCAACATGGTTTCGATGGATGCGCTACAGGAATTCAAGGTTTTGACTTCATCGTTCGCACCAGAATTCGGACGCACCCCCGGAGGGCAGATATCAATTGTGACCCGCTCCGGTGGCAACGATTTTCACGGAAGTCTCTTTGAATATTTTCGTAATGACGCTCTCGACGCAAACGACTGGTTCGCCAACAATCTCGGACGCAAGCGAACGGCCCTGCGTCAAAATATTTACGGTGGCACGATCGGTGGTCCAATCTTATTCCCTCGCTTTGGCGAAGGGGGTAAGCAGCCCTGGTATGACGGCCATGATCGTTCCTTCTTCTTCCTTTCGTACGAAGGACAACGGCTGCTCCTGCCGAAGTTCACCACTACCGACGTGCCATCTCTTCAGGCGCGCGCTTCGGCCACACAACCGGCCATCCAACAGTTATTGAATGCTTTTCCGGTGCCTACAGGTGTTGCCAAAGCAAATCGCTTCGCTGATTTCGCGGCTGCATATTCGGATCCGTCATCGCTGGATAGCACTAGCATTCGTATCGATCATATCCTGAGCTCCAAGTTGCTGTTGTTCGCACGCTATAACTATTCGCCCTCCGAAAGCATCACGCGTGGCAATGGAAATAGTCTCAATGTCCTGAACACAATCAGCAATAAGACTCAGACGTTGACGTTCGGTGTAACTTCGCCGCTGTCCGCAACTATAAGTAACGAGTTTCGTGGCAACTGGAGCAAGGTCAGAGGCGCGCAGTCGTTCGACCTCGACGAGTTCGGAGGTGCCATTATTCCTCCGATGTCGTTTTTCCTCCTCCCTGAGTTTACGACTCCACGCTCCGGAGGATTCATTACTCTCTCTAACGCACTCGGCGTGCAACTGCGCGTCGGTACGCTGGCTGATAATCTGCAGAGACAACTCAATTTCCTCGACAACCTCTCCGTTGCTCATGGACCACATCAGTTCAAATTCGGAGTTGACTATCGCCGACTGACACCGGTGGTGGGTTCCAGTGATTATGTGCCTCAGGTCAGCTTTAGTGGTGTAAATGGCGCGTTGACCGGAAGAGCGTCATTTGCCTCTATTGTGGTTTTCGCTAATGGTTTGGAACCCGTTTACAACAACTTTTCCGCTTACGCCCAAGACACGTGGAGAATCAACAAACGCACAAACCTTACCTATGGTGTTCGTTGGGACGTTAACCCAGCTCCTTACGAAAAGAACGGAAACGATGCGGCCGTAGTTAACCAGATTAACGATGTGTCGACGATGACTCTTGCGCCGTTTGGCACGCGCCTCTACAGAACAACCTACAATAATTTCGCGCCACGCGTTGGCATCGGATACCGACTGTCTGACACCCCGGGAAGAGAAACGATCATCCGCGGTGGTTTTGGCGTCTTTTATGATCTCGGAAATCAAACAGCCGGCGGAGCCTTTGCCAATGCATTTCCTTTTACGACGAGTCGGCAAATATTGCCTAACCCATTCTTTCCATTGACTCGCGATCAGTCAGTGCCCCCGGCGCTGACCCGCAACCTTCCCGCTAATACCCTGGTACTTGCCTACGATCCGAATCTCAAACTACCGCGCAACTATCAATGGAACTTTGCCATCGAGCAATCACTTGGATCACAACAAACTATCTCGGCAACTTATATAGGCTCTGTGGGCCGCCAACTGCTACGCCAGCAGACTACAGGTGGAGACGCCCTTCGTAATCCAAATTTTTCCGTGGTGACTATCACAACGAACACCGCGACTTCTGATTACCACGCGCTACAACTTCAATTTCAACGTCGTTTGTCGCGCGGTCTACAAGTATTAGCCTTCTACAGTTGGGCTCACTCAATTGACATTTCGTCGAGAGACTCGGCCACTAACGACAGCTTTCTTGTAACGGGAATCTCGGCAGACACGGATCGCGGCTCATCCGATTTTGATTTACGTCATGCATTTCGTATGGCTACAACTTATCAGTTGCCCGACATCGGCAGATCTAAGTTTGCCAGGGCAATCCTGCACGATTGGTCCCTTGACGCGATTTTTACGGCACAATCAGGTCCGCCAGTAGACGTCACCTATACGTTGAGTGGAGCTTTCAATGCGATCACGATTTTTGCCAGGCCTGATTTGATACCGGGAGTGCCGCTGTACGTGGACGATCCATTGGCGCCCGGTGGAAGGCGGATCAATAGAGCAGCGTTCTCGATTCCATCTACAACAAGACCGGGATCACTGGGACGCAACAGTCTCTCCGGCTTTCCACTTTCTCAGTTGGACTTCGCCATCCGTCGCGACTTTCGGCTCTCAGAGCGCGCGCGGCTAAGCTTCGGTGCGGAGTTTTTCAACCTGCTCAACCATCCGAATTTTGCCAAACCATCTTCTTCACTGGGCACAAATGACTTCGGAGATTTCATTGTCAATACTAATTTTGGCCGCTCGCTGAACATGTTGGGCCGTGGTTTAGGAGGAAGCCAAACCTCCGGTCTGAACGCTCTCTACCAGATCGGTGGACCCCGCTCGATCCAGTTTTCTCTCAGACTAGAGTATTAGATCGGAGATAGCGAGTGATGCGCCTGCGCCGAAACCTCCTGGTAGTGAGTGCTACTTTGCTGTTAGCAGGTTTCCGTGCGCAGGCACAACCACCACCGAAGTTACAACCTCTGCCTTTGAATGAGGGAATAGCCGCACTGTCGTTTAGCAATCTGCCACTTTCGTTGTGTCCGGGTGATGAGCAATGGCTCGCTTACCAGCTCAACGATATGCGACGTTGGACCAAACGCGTCGGCAAGTATGCAGATCTGAGCCCGAGCGGTGTTCCTCCCCTTGGTACGGGTGGTGATATTTGGTTAACCAACACTCGAACCGGCGAATCGCGTAATCTCACGAATCGCAAAGGCTCAAACTGGGCGTCATCATGGTCGCCCAATGGGAAGTATCTTGCGTTCTACTCCGATCGCGATGGCCGAGCAGCGGTTTGGCTGTGGGATAAAGCAGCGAACCAAATACGCAAAGTTTCTCGTGCCATCCCCAGGCCATTCATCTATGGCTACGACACACCTAATTGGACGCCTGATAGCCGGTATCTTCTGGTCAAAGTTTTTCCTAACGACGCGACGTTTGAACGTCTTATCTCCCGGCAAGATGACGCTCAATCATCGGACAAGGTTCAGGTTCGCATTTTTCAGTCAACGAGCGATCCGAGTCGCGCTGACACGCCAGCCCCGTCCAGGAGTGATGCTTTAACCGCGGAAGAAATTGCCGATTTTAAAGCTGACTTCGCACTGCTCGATATAACAAACGGTGCGCTTACGGAGGTATCGAAAGGATATTCGCCGAGCGGTTATCAGTTATCACCGGACGGCAGGAAGCTGGCCTTCCTTGAGACCAAAGGTGTGACTGCCGGTGGACCCACGTTTGATCTCGTAATGATCTCACTTCCGGATCAGAAGACAACCGTACTCGCCTCAGATTTGGTCCAGGGCAGTTTGGGCGACAGGCTTACGTGGTCGCCAAACAGTGATTTGATCTGTTACCTGTCGGCTTCGGAGTGGCATCTGGTTTCAGCCGGCAGCGGCACGTCGCGTAAAGTGACTGAAGCAACTCACCCACCGTTCAAAGCGTGGGAACAGTTACCGCTTTGGAGTGGCGATGGCAAGTGGCTGTACTTTCTTACTAACAATGCACTTTGGAAAGTCGCCACGGAGAATAGCAAGGCCCAACAGATAGGCCAGTTGGAAGGCAAACGCCTTCAGTTTCTCGTTTCGAACAGCAGGGCAAGCTTGTCGACTTTCGCTAGCGGCCGCTCGGTGGTTCTCGCTGTCCGCGACGAGCAGAGTAAACAGAGCGGGTTCTACACGATGGATCTGGTCGATGGACGCGCTCAGCCCCTGTTGTTCAGTAACAAAGAAATCAGGAGAGTTCCGTGGGTAACAGCATCATCGAAAAATGATGTCATATATTACGTGGATCAGGATTCAAGTCATTCAACAGATATCTGGCGGATATCAGTATCAGACAACACCGAATCGAAACGCTTGACGCAGACAAATCCGATTTTCGATGAATATGTGATGGGCGAGGGCCAACTTATTGAATGGCGAGGGAGCGATGGCGCTCGTTTGCGTGGCGCCTTGATGCTTCCCGCCGGCTACAAAAAGGGTGAACGGTATCCGCTAATCGTCAATGTATATGGCGGCTCCGGTTTGTCAGACAAAGTGAACCTCTTTGGATTTACTGCCAATACAAACATCACCAACCAACAATTCTGGGCCACGCGCGGATATGCCGTGCTGTTGCCTGACAGTCCGCTCCGTGTCGGCACGCCAATGCTCGATCTGGCAAAGACAATTTTGCCCGGCGTCGACAAGGTTATTGAAATGGGTATCGCAGATCCGGAACGCGTCGGAGTTTGGGGCAGTAGTTATGGCGGTTACAGCACGCTGTCGTTACTGGTGCAAACCAACCGGTTCAAAGCCGCCGCTACCGATTCAGGATTCGCCAATCTCGTGACGCTTTATGGCTGGATGCCCGAACGATCCAATGATCCAAGCTGGCAGGACTGGGCTGAGATTTCACAGGGACGCATGGGCGGTTCGCCGTGGAAATACCGGGAAAGATACCTCGAGAACTCACCCGTGTTTTATCTCGATCGAGTGCAGACTCCGCTGCTCATCATCCAGGGAAATGAAGACCCATCGGGCAGAGACTTTTACAGTAACGAGATCTTCATGAATCTGCGCCGGCTGGGAAAAGAAGCAACTTACCTGAAGTATCGAGGGGCGAGTCACACGATCGCCAGCTTCAATTATTTCGAGCAGGTCGATGTCATGCAACGACTACTTGCCTGGTTCGACTCGCATTTGAAAAACCAACAACACGACTCACGCTAAACAAGGTTCGCGCAGGTCTGCGTTATCATTCATCCGCAATAGATACTTATCCAGAAAAGTCAGAATAGATTGATAAGCGCGAACGGAATTTGCTCGTTTGCGGAAGCCGTGTGCTTCATCGTCAAACTCAACATACTCCACAATTCCCCCCGCAGCTCTTACAGCATTGACAATATCATCGGATTCGATCTTGAGAGCGCGGGGATCCTTCGCTCCATGCAAAACCATTAAAGGCTTGCAGATCTGCTCCGCGTGCAGTGCCGGCGAAACGGCCTCAAGGCGTTCTCTGTCTCGCACTGGATCACCGATCTTTTTCAAATATACAAACGAAGCATGCGGTTGCTTGAGTTTGACCTTTAGGTGCCGCACCAAATTAGAAACACCACAGATTGCCACGCCTGCGGCAAACTCCTGCGGATGAAACGTCAACGCGGCTAATGCCATGTAACCGCCGAAGCTGCCTCCGATAATCGCGATCCTCTCCGGATCGATGTAATCCAACTTTGCAAGGTAACGTTTGGCTTCAATGCAATCCCACAGCGGCTCACGTCCCTGCTTACCATCTGCCGCATCCTGAAACGCGCGCCCATATCCGGTGCTGCCACGATGATTGACAGCCAAAACTGCGTAACCGTGGTTGACCAGAAATTGCACCGCTCCCGCATAACCTTTTCGCACCTGACCCATTGGACCACCATGAACCCAGATCAATCCCGGAACTTTATTTTCTGCATATGCTTCATGAGGCTTCCAAAGCAGGCAGGGGATATCCATTCCGTCGAACGAAGTAAAACTCAAGACTTTTGACTCCACAAGATCTTCCCGGACGATTTCTGGATTTATGTTGTTAGTTAGTCTGGTCAGCCGATGTGACCACAGGTCGTAAACGTAGAGTTCGGTCGGATCTCGGTCGCCGTTAACATAGAACGCGAGCCAGTGATCGCCTTTTGAGAATACGGCTGAGGTAACGTTACCTTCAGGAAGAGACTGCAATGGGACCTGTGCGTTTGTTGAATAATCGTGCAGCGTCATGGTCGAACCTTCTCCGTCGTCGTTTATCACTGCACGATACTTTCGGCTGTCTGAAATTATGATCTGTCGAAAATCCGTTGGTCTTCGCTCATATTCCATACGCTGGCCAGTTGTCAGGTCGTAACGATATTCGATCACTTCATCTTCACTCTCCAGTGCCCTGTAAAACAGATATTGACCATGGTCCTCGAAGTAAAGCGGCAGATAACACGCCGCCGGAGCCTCAGAAGTAATCGCATGCAACTTCTTTGAGTTTAAGCTGTATAGAAAAAGTTTGGACTGCGTCAGTCCCTCATATTTTATAAGACAAACGTAGCCGCCATCCGGTGACAACATGACCGGAATATAACCGTCGTCATTGCGAAAGATCAGATGACGGTCGTAGTTCCGAGCGTCTACTCGATAAACATCGAGCTTATGAGTTATCCGCTCATCAGTCGAACAATAGAAATAACGACCATCAGCGCTCCAGCCATGAAGTCCGCTCCTAACACAGTTGTTAGGCGTTAATTCGACTTCACGACCATCTTCTTCGCCCACACACAAATGCCTGCTCTCAACTCCCCCCTTGTCGCGGACGTAAAGAAAGCGCCGATCTTTGGGAAAAAACGAGAGAGCCTTAATGCTTTCGTCCGTAGAAAACGTCAACTGGCGCGGCGTTCCTCCGACGATCGGAATCGCATAAGCATTGAAAACACCCGACTGGTTGCTGGTCACCAGAATTTCGTCCTCATCGTGAGAAAACGAAATCCCCGACATCCTCACTGACTGCATGAATTGATCTATCGTGTATCTGATTGGAGATCTTGTTGTGCGTTCCATAACAGTGGACACGGCTTGCAATAAATGTTGGGTGGCATGCCCGTAACTATGTGACGAGGATAACTGTTGTGCCGGCTACAATGATCGGGCACACAGTCGTGGATATGCCACCTCATCATCCCAACCGCAGCTTACCTTTGAGCGCAAGCTGTGGCTTCGAATTACTCATCGCTTTCGTCGATGTCTTCTTCTCGAGGCAGGCGATTGATTGCCTGTTCTGAATCGGTGACATTCAGTTGAAACGGTTTAACTCCGAGGATTAGGTCGTGAGCTTCGCCGATTGCAACAACTTTTGGTGCTTCGTACATTGTCATTCGTCCTTTCTCTCTTCGCGTATTTCCGTCGTACCTGAGGTACAAACAGATTCCTAAAAGCCTTATTCGTCGGCTTCGTCGATGTCATCCATGTCTCTGTCAAGGCGATTGGTAATGCCCTCTGAATCCATGGTGCTCATCTGAAATGGTTTCTGGCCAAGAATCAGATCGTGAGCATCACCGATCGTGACAACCTCTGATGCTTCGTACATGGTCCCATTGGTCTTTTCTTCGCTTCGTTGGTTTTCGCACTTTCTTAATCGTCCGATTCGTCAATGTCTTCAATCCACAAATCCAGGCGATTGATTATGGCTTCTGAATCGATCCACAGGAGTGCCCAAATCTTTGCACTTCGAATCACATCCGAGGCCCGTCCGACTTCAACTACTCGTGATCCTTCATAGTTGTTCATGTTGTCGCCTCCTTTCTTGCTAACTGTGTAGTCTTTCAGGTGCATAAACTGTTGGTGTCAGAAATTTCTGGCTGTGCACCCGAGATGTATGCGTAGTCGCGCGTCCTGGCCCGAGGCTCTCCAGCCTGCGCAACCAGAATTCAAGTGACAAGAATTTCAGCAGCATCGCCAGATGAATGTCCTTTCCCAACCGGTAATCCTCCACGGCTGAAACAAACGATGTCTGATTCACATATCCGTGGGATGCGATGCGACTGTCTTTGAAATACGGTCGCAATCTGGGCCATTCATTCATGAATGCGCGGGCGATTGTCTCCTGCGGATTTCCCTTGTCGCGTCTTTTGACGATTGCCTGAGGAAGAACTTCGCTGAGCGCGCGTCGCATCAGGAATCTGCTCTTACCTATTTGCACTCTCTGCGTGTGAGGAATTGCCTGCATATACTCCACCAACGGTCGCGCCAGAAACGGATAACTGATGTATCCGCGCGTCATTTCACTACGCCAGCCGGCGGCAATACTTCTAATGGCGGTCCAAAATCCTAATGCCTGATCGTTCGCACTAGGCATGTCACACGCAAATGGTGAACGAGCAACGTGGCGACTGCGCAAAGAGAAATCGTTTACAAACTGAGCCTGCAGAAAATCGGGCACGACACCCGGTTTGCTTGTTTCGTGACGCGTTTGTAACTGATGCGGAAGTAGAAGTCTGACGGCATCGCGCAGCAGGGTTATGTATGGTCGCTTTGTTCGACGGCTCCATGCTCTCAATCTTTCGTGGAAACTTTTAAACCTGAATTCGACCAGAAGATCAGCTAACTCTGGAGCGGGATATTGTTGCGCGCACGCTATCTCATCGCCACCCACACCACTTAGAAGCACGTGTGCATTGGTTCGCCCCATAAGGTGGCTGATACGACGATGCTTAGCCTCGCAAAAAAGCAGTGGATTTAGGTTACTAACCGCATTCTCGGTCGAGAGAGTGGAGAAGAGCGGATAGTCTGTTTCGTCAATATGAAATCCAGTGCGCCCAATATGCTCTTCGATGCAGCTGATGTGTTTCGTCTGGTCTGAAGTCGGTGAACCGGTTGAAACAAAAGAAACGGTGAAGAGTTCGCGGGCCAGTGCCTCGCCGCTTTCTATCAACTGATGCGCAACGCAGACGATACTGGAGCTATCGAGACCGCCGCTGAGGTCACTGAATACCGGACCATCCGTGCGCAGTGGACCACGAACAGCGTTGGTGAAATGAAATCTAAACCCTTCCTCATATTCCGCATCGGTTTTGAAACGAATGGGTTTAACTATTGCCAGATCCCAGTATTGTTTTGTGCACTGCAACCCAGCCGCACTAAATGTCACGACGTGAAAAGGCTTCACCGCATGGATGTTTTTGTAAGCCGTAAGCTCAGGCTCCGGGTCGTACATCAGGTAGCCGGCGACGTAATCAACGTTGACTTCCAAAGGTATTCGTACCGCCTCGACCAGTGATCCCAAATCCGAAGAGCAGATCAGTCGCTCCTTGTCGTAGTGGTAATAGAGCGATCGACCGCCAATGTGATCCCGGATAAGCAGAACCTTCTGCGCGACTCCGTCAAACAAGAACAGCGCAAACTCACCAATGAGATGCACCGGAAACATCTCGCCCCACCTTTGATAGGCAGCCAGCGCCAACTCGATATCCGTGACTTCTGCACTAGCTTTTGGAATAGCCCGGCCGAGACTCGTTATCAATTCCTCGCGATTATCGAGACGAAGGTCACCGGCGATCATCGTGTTGTTTGGGCCACTAAGCGGCTGCACTTCGAGTCGCGACTGTTCATTCATATTAAAAGCGCGATAGCACATCCCGACCGGTCCGCCGAATAGAATGTCACCACCGTCTGGTGCATTCGCCTCCAGGCCATTCCAAAGAATAGCCAGTTGCTCTCGTTGGGTATCCCTAATGGGCTGGCGATTAAAATTGTAGATTCCCGCTAGTGCGCTCATAATTTCCTCTGACAAATCTTTACACCCTGCGAATCTCCCGGTGCGTGCTCTTGACGCTCTGATGATCGTTTACGACGTATCCTTCAACTTCCGACCACGCGTGAACTCTGATTGGAAATTCGTGTGCTGCCAGTACCATCTTGGCGGGTACCCCTCGTCGACGTAATAGACACGTCACCACCGCCGAGTGCTGCAGACACATGGCTTTCTTGGGGTAATAAACCTGTGCCCGATCAACCATTGCGCGCACATGCCCGCAGATCTCAAGATTTGTTTTATGCGGCTCAGCCGTGGGCCAACGATGAACTTTCTCGATTAGCGATCCGAAACCACGGAACTTCAGCAATAGATCGAAAGTAAGCAGGCCAAGGAACGCTGTGAAAGTTTCTCGTTTTGAGACATGGTTGACACTGATCGGTTTTGCGGCTGCCTCAACGGCATGGGACGATATATTGTCAGCAGCACTGGTGGTTGTTCCACTAACATCCTCGCTAATCCGGTAAGTCGTTTGCCCACCGGCGTTAACCTGCTGGAGAAGATTCATCGCCACCAGTTTGGATAGAAAAGATGCGGTGTCGACGCGCAATTGTTCGGGCGACACTTCGTACGAGAATTCACCCTCAGCGTTGATTGCTGCAAACTGTTCGCTGAGCCGGCACACCACTTCATCAAGCGTGAGTTCAGTGGCGGCATCCTCCAGCACGATCCACGTCAGAGCACCGACATTGTTCAACTTGCATACGCGATCATCGGCGATTGAAAGCAACACGCTGCCGTCTTTGTGCTTTCGCACTCTCTCCGTGTACTGGCCGAGAGTTGTTATTGAGATCGTTCCGACTGACATCAAGTAGATCCCCCCGTGGCTTGAACTTCGATACGCAATTGTTCAAGGCCACCCGCACCGGTTGCTAACAGTCCAGTCCGCCGCGGCGGGTGGCCTCGCGCCTGCCACCGCTCCATCTGTGGACGGTCAGGGCCGAGCATGCCCTGCAGGCGCACTCAAAAGTTTTCAGAACTGTTGATTGTGAAACTTGGGGGAAGTTGAGCCGAATTGCTCTGATTTACTTAAATTCGCGACGAGAGGCACTCTACGCTTCAATTGACCGACGAGAAAAATTTCGCTTCTTTTGCTTAGCATTCCAAGCGAGGCTAATTTTGCTAAAGAGTATGAGTAATGCTTTGAAACTAAAGGCCTGTTCTCTGCTTACAATTCCAAGCAGGTGCCACCGCGACGTTCGGCTGGTGTAGCAGCTGCGCAATCTCGCCATAGTCCATGTAAACCACACGATCGGCCCAACTGGTTGGATAGGGACGATGCGAAATGATGACCGTAGTTACATTGCGAAGAAAACTATCGAGTTCGCTGAAGAGAAGCTTCTCCGTAGGTTCATCAAGTGCGGAAGTACATTCGTCAAGAATGAGAATTTTTGGTCGCTGTAACAAAGCTCGCGCCAGTGCAACCCGTTGACGTTCTCCGCCGGAAAGCCGGTTGCCGTGGGGGCCCAGAGATTCGTCCCAACCATTTGGAAGCCGATTTATGAGTGGCTCAAGCTGGGCCAGCTTTGTCACGGTTGCGAGCTCCGCGACCGTTGCTCGAGGATTTCCAAAAAGCAGATTCTCGCGCAATGTCACATTGAACAAAACCGGATCCTGCGGCACGTAGATTACAGACGACCGTAGACTCTTCAACTTGATGTCACGGACATCGGTTCCGTCTACTAACACCGCTCCTGACCGCACGTCATATAGACGAGCCAAAAGCTTTGCTATCGTGCTCTTCCCGTTGCCGCTTGTTCCCACAAGCGCAACACGTTCTCCGGGAAGAACCCGCAAGTTAATCGTTTCCAAGACCTTGCGATCGGAGTTGTAATCAAAGCAAACTTCCTTCAGATCTATCGCGGGAACATTTGATTGGAGTGTCTGTGCTTGCGGATGATCACGCAGTACCTGCTGTGCCTCCATAATCTCGACCAAGCGCCGTACACTCGCCGCCGCGCGCTGAAACTTTGAATAGATGTCAACGATGCCATACAACGGCATGAAAAGCTGCAGAGTGTAGCCGTAGAACGCGACCAGACTACCCGCCGTCAACGATCCACTGATGACCTGATAGCCGCCATAACACAGAACCCCGGCCATCCCGAGAACAATTATCAAGTAAAGGAATGAGCTGAAGGCGAGTTCGGTGATGCGGCGCTTTACCTGAGCTCTGACGGCTCCACTCGAAATGCGTGCGAATCTCCGTGCCTCTCTTTGTTCGCAGGAAAGGAGTTGAACCTGCACGATCGCTGAGAGATGCTCCTCAAGAAATCCGATCACTTTCCCGGATTGTTGCTGCACGTCATCGGATGCTTTGATTAAGTGCTGATGAAACCGTCGCCGTACAAAGATGAACAGCGGAATTAAAGGCAGTACGATCAAGGTCAAGCTGAAATTGATTACCAGCATCGCCGTCATTACCAGACAAAAGACAGTGAGGATACGCAGGGCCGCTGGAATCACCTCACCACTCAAGCTTGATGCCTGATCTACGTCGAGTTGCAAACGATGTAGAGTGTCCCCCACCGGTGTGTTGTCGTGATATTCCGCTGAGAGTCGTTGCAGGTGACGAAGCAAATCCAGTCGGGAACGGAAAGCCATCTTCTGAACTGCGCGAAAGTTCAGTATTCCGGCGAGACCGTCAAATCCCATTCGCCCAATGTAGCTCAGGAAGAACGCTGCCCCGACCAGAGGCAACCAGCCCATGCGCCTGGCTGGAATGACATCGTCAATCAATACTCTTACGATCAATGGATCCAGAAGAACTAGTCCACTGGACATAAGAATGCACAAATAACTGCCAGCGTGCAGACGAAGAAAAGGTTTGACTTGCGAGGCGAGCCACTGAAATTCACTGGAGCGATTCATTTGCACGGTATTTCTCCGAAATCTGCCAGTTATGTTGTATTAGTCCTACCCATTGCTCGACGCTTGTGGGGTTTGACTTCCTTGGCCTCGAGATCGAGGCATTGCGTGCTGTAGCCGATTACACGACCTACGATCTCGGCTTCGCGTGGATACATGAATCGCCGGACGCCTGCCTGCGACGAAGGGTGCGGGATGATCAGCAACTGATTTCCCTGCAACTCACACCAGCCACACGCGTACGCATCTCTCAATTCAATGAAGTAGATTGGTCGCTCATACTCGTTGCGCCAGGAGTTGGTGACCAGCTTGTTCTGCGTTGGATCGATCTTGAGAAGCGCGCCGGGGCGGATCATGGGATACATGGTGTAGTCGGTCAGACCAAGATGAGCGTGAAGGATGTGATCTCGACCGTTCGACGACGCTATTAGACTCGTCTCGCTCGCGTTCGAAATCACTTCATCTTCGTTATTTGTTATGAGTTGCGTGATATATGGATCTGCTACGGGCTCGTACTTCTCCTTGTCGTTGACATCAACGTTGTAAAGACGAACGAGCTCGAGAAAGTTAGTCCGATAGATCACGCTCAGGCTGAACAGCTTGCAGATGCTTGGTTCCGAAACACCGTTTTCGAGTTGGGCCAACCACCCATTTGAAATACAAAACCTCTTATCTCCTTTGACGTCGGCAATTCGACGGCTTGCTTGTTCAACTTCGCGAACGGTGATGTTGCGTCGATTGCGCAGTGTTTTCAGTTCCTGACCAGCCAGCACAATAAGACCTCCGTTCTTATGCCGGGGAGGTATTGACCTGGGCGTCTGATCGTTCGTAAGTCTTAAGAAGTAAAAGCCAGAACGCTGCGTGAAGGCCTTTGGGATAGATTGCCTTCCAACGCGTTGCAGCGCAGGCTAAGTTGGAGTTTTCGGGAGGTTTGTATCGCCGCTTTCTTTAACTGTATGAATGGGCGGGAGTGTACAGGAGCTACTACGAACTGCGTACAAGAAAATCTTTTGTCCGGTATCGTGGAAACGAAACGATTAAGCTCGACGTGTTAAGACATTTCTTTACAGACATTTAACTTTTCCAAAAGCGGCGCCTCAGGTCTTTACCCGATGCCAGCAAAAAATTAGCAAAAGTAAGCGAATCAGACGACGGGATACTGGGACCATCCGGCAAACACTTCATCGGCGTGCACTTACGACGAGGATAACTGTCGATAATTGTTCGTTATCCCAGACAAATGAGATCACTTCGGATAAAGCACACCGACAACCTGCCCAATGATCGTCACCTCATCACGGTTGAACTCCTCGCGCATGTTTCCTGAGGCGGGATGAGGAATCAACACGATCTTGTCGCCGGGTGAGTTTTCCGCGTACACGCAAGTGAGTCCATTCGGCGTAAGAACATAAAACAACTCACGCTCGTTAAAGCTCACGTTCTCTGCTACGGGTACCTTGTTCAGTAGTTTGTTCACCAGCAAACGACTACCGGGCGGCGCGATGGGCGAAGCGTTTCTGTCCTCTTCTCCGACAACCACGTACACGAGGTATGGCGGATAGAACGATCCGAGATACTCAACTTCAATCTCGGCCCAACGCTTCAACGATCCTTCGAAGAACTGCGTGTCATCAAGGTTCGCATTCTCGCGGACCACCGGCACCTTTATTCTTCGATGACGCGCTACAGCATCGAGCGGCACCTCGTGTGTGCGTGCACGACTCATCTCCAATTGTTCAATGAAACGACGTTCGGGTTGCAGGCCGATGGCCGCATCCATATCAGCACGCGACAGGTTGAGGATGATGCGCAAACTATCAAGCTTTGCAGTGCCGGGTTGGCGAATACTGCCGCTGATGATATTTCCCAGTGTGGATTTACCAACACGCATGTCCGAATTGTTATGGACCTTCGCCAGGCGCTCACTCTTAGCAACAATGTCTTTGTAACTTAGACCGAGAAGTTTCATCGCGGTCAAAATCAAGTTGCCGAGCGGCGCACTTGTTTGTCGCTGTGGCCGGCCACGCTTTGCTCCGGCATTCCCCAGAGATTGCATACGAACGTGAATCTCCCATCTTCAAACATTGCGACAGGGAGGCAACTCAGACTCGCTGAAACTAATGCTGGGCTTTGCTACAGGTGACTACCGCAGGGCAAGGCAAGCTTCGGGGGAACCGCTCTTTAGCTCGAATTTTTTCTTATCAAAGGGAGGCGCACAACTACCCGGGAGGTTTGGTGAGGACAAATCTTACACCATGGCGGTCCTTTTTAAATAAAATTTACGCGTTCCTATTAAAACAGAATAATTTTCGCCGCTGGAGGTTTTATGTCCCGACATCAATCCCCGGACCTCGCGCGCAAGTTCTCGATACGCAGTCTCTCAATCCTTTCTCTCCTCTTTCTTGCTGTGTTGGAGAGTTCGGCTGCTCCACTTACTCAAGCTGAGGCAGCAACAGTTTCACTCGAGTTATCCAAACCAATTGAACGAACGATTGCCGGCGGCGAAGCGCATTCGTACACAGTCACGCTCGCAGCTGGACAATACGCGCAAATTGTCGTCGATCAGCGAGGCGCCAATGTTGTGGTAACCATCAACGGTCCAGATGGCGCCAGTCTCTTTGAAGTCGACACTCCACACAGCAACTATGGCCCTGAGCGGGTCGCCCTACTTGCTGATTCTCCAGCCACATATCGAGTTGAAGTCGAGTCACAAACAAAGGCCAGCGCACGCTACGAGATCAAGCTGCAAGAGTTACGACCGGCGACTCAACAAGATCTCAAACGCGTTGCGGCGCAAAAGCTGTCGTTTGATCCCAAGGCACTTGGTAAACAGAGAACTGAACAGGCGTATCAGCAAGCCATCGACAAATTCCTCGCGGCGAACGCCATTTGGCGCGAACTCGGCGAGAAAACGATGGAGGCTGTTACGCTCCACAAAATGGGATTGCTGTACGGCGACATCGGCCAGTATCAAAAAGCGCTCGATTCTTACTCACAGGCGCGGACTCTTTACCAGGCATTGGGGAATCGTGGAGGCGCGGCAAGTGCACTCAGTAATGTTGCCACGACGTACTCCGTCCTCGGCGAAGGTGAAAGATCGCTCCCGATGTACGAACAGGCAATGAAAGAATTCGATCAGCTAGGCGATATTGATCCCATTCTGTTGAGCAACATCGGATCCAGTTACGCTGAGGTTGGCAATTACCAGCGAGCTCTTGAAATACACTTCCGCGTCCTCGAACTTCGACGAGCCGCAAAGGATAAGAACCAATCGATCACGCTCAGCAATATCGCCAACTGTTACCGCAATCTCGGGGATAACGTTAAAGCGCTGGATTTCTATAGTCAGGCGCTGGCGATGCAACGGCAGGGAGGCAGCAAGTATTACCTCTCCGCAGTCCTGAATAACATCGGTGTGGTATACCGGCTCCTGGGCCAGTACCAAACAGCGCAGGACCACTTCAACGAGGCACTTACACTCCGGAAATCTATCGGCGATCAGAAGGGTATCGTAATGACGCTGGCGAACATTGCGTATTTGGAACGTGACCGCGGAAATCTCGTTGAAGCTCGCAAGCGGGTTGAAGAGGCGTTGGAAAAAGTGGAGCAAGTTCGGTCCAACATTGGCACACCACAATTGCGAACGTCATTTTTTGCTTTGATGCAAAAGTACAGGGAACTCTATATCGACTTGTTGATGCGTTTGCACAAACAGAATCCCGAGGAGCATTTGGATCGGCTTGCTTTTAACGCCAGCGAAACGGGACGCGCACGTTCCCTCCTGCAGTTACTCGGAGAGGCCGGAAAGCAAATCCGTCATGGCATCGACCCGGCGCTGATGGAGCGTCAGCGTACTGTCGGAGATTTGCTTGACGAAAAGGCCCAAAAGCAAACGCGCCTGCTGAGCGGAAAACACACTGAAGAGCAAGCCAACGCGGCCGCAAAAGAAATCTCCGCGCTCACCACTGAGTTTGAGCAGCTTGAAAATAAAATTCGCGAGAGCAGCCCGCAGTTTGCAGCCCTCGTTCAACCAGTGCCACTCACACTCGAAGAAACACAAAAGCAAGTTCTCGATCCTGAAACCCTCTTGCTCGAATATTCGCTCGGTGAGGATAAGAGTTTCCTTTGGGCGGTCACGACTAGCTCAATCAAATCGTATGAATTACCCAACCGCGGAGTCATCGAACCGCTGGCGCGCCGTGTTTACGGGCTGTTGACTGCGCGTAATCAAAGTGTCGCGAAGGAAACACTTGAACAGAGGCGACTTCGATTGCAATCCGCGGATGCAGAATATCTAAAAGCAGCCGCGAGTTTGAGTCAGATGTTACTTGGACCAGCCGCTGGTGAATTGAAGAACAAGAGACTGCTCATCGTGAGCGACGGCGTTTTGCAGTTTGTTCCGTTTGCAGCCCTGCCTGATCCTGTTAACGCGCAAGCTCTAATGGTGAATCATGAGATTGTGACTGCACCTTCGACATCAGTGGTCGCGTTGCTCAGACAGGAAACTACGAATCGCAAACCGGCGCCAAAAACTCTCGCCGTGTTCGCGGATCCGGTTTTCTCCGATAACGATCCACGCGTTCTCACCGCACGCCTCGCCCACGCTGCGCGCGATGAAAAAACTTCCCCGACGGACGCTGTCAGATCAGCATCCGAGATTGGCGTAGGCGACCTGAGACGATTGCGATTTAGCCGCCAGGAAGCCGATGAGATCACACGCTTCGCAACCAACGAGTTACAACTCGAGGCCGTTGACTTCAAGGCAAACCGCGCGCTCGCGACCAGCGCCGAGTTGGGCCAATATCGTATCGTCCACTTCGCAACGCATGGTCTAATCAACAACACGCATCCTGAACTGTCGGGAGTTGTCCTCTCACTCGTTGACGAAAAAGGCCGTCCTCAAAATGGATTTCTGCGACTCTACGATCTCTACAATCTGAAACTGTCGGCAGATCTCGTCGTATTGAGCGCATGCCAAACGGCGCTCGGCAAAGAGATCAGAGGCGAAGGTCTCGTCGGACTGACGCGCGGATTCATGTACGCGGGCGCGCCTCGCGTCGTCGCGAGTTTCTGGCAAATAGACGATCGGGCCACGGCCGAATTCATGAAGCGCTTTTACCAGGAAATGCTCGGACAAAAGTTACGCCCCGCGGCTGCGCTTCGTGCTGCTCAAGCCTCGATGTCGAAAGACCCGCGCTGGAATCAACCTCACTACTGGGCCGCCTTCACGCTCCAGGGCGAGTGGAAATAGCAATCCCACAAGGGCACTAAAGCACAAATGATGAAATCGAAATCATTTTTTGTGCTTTTTGTGCCTTTTTGTGGCTAGTCTTTGCGCATGGCTACTAGTACTACTGTGTGGTGGTGGTTTGAGGGCGGTACAGAAATTTGTACGGTGTGTGAACAATCGTATTCATATCAAACAGGCACTTACTGTGTCGGTTGTGACTGCAACGTTTGTCCACTATGCGTACAGGAATCTGAGACCAAAGAGCCGCTTTGTTCCGCTGGTTGCGGTGAAGATTAAGAGAGAGACTTTTATGGCAGCGCGCGCTATCTGGAAAGGCGAAATAAAACTCGGCACTACCAAGGTGCCGGTCAAACTCTACTCGGCTGTGCAGGATCGCACGGTGCGATTTCACGTGCTCGACGATAGCAAGAAGCAGCGTGTGAAACAGCACATGATCGATCCCGAGTCAGGCGACGAAGTTCCCACTGAAGAGATCCAAAAAGGCTACGAGATCGAGCCGGGAAGATACGTGATCCTAACAAAGGAGGATCTGGAAAAACTGCAACCGCCGCCCTCGCGTGATATCGAGGTCGTCGAGTTTGTCCCGCAGGCCAAGATCAGTCAGCAGTGGTATGAACGTCCTTATTATCTCGGTCCGGACGGCGATGAAAAAGACTACTTCGCGCTCGCCGCAGCACTGCAGAACAAAGAGAGTGAAGGCATCGCGCATTGGGTGATGCGCAATAAGTATTACGCGGGCGCACTGCGCGCGATTGACGACTACCTGTATCTCTTTACGTTGCGAGATGCGAATGAAGTGATTCTCGCAGACCAGCTCACAAAGCCAACGGGCGCGGCGCCAACTCAAAAGGAGTTGGCGATGGCGAAACAGTTAGTGGAGATGTTGGAGGGAGAGTTCAACGCCAAGGACTACAAAGATGAGTATCGTGAGCGCGTGATGGAATTTATTGAGAAGAAAGCCAAAGGACATGCACCGCGATTGAAAGCAGTTAAAACGAAACGGCAAACAGCGGCACTCGACAGTGTTCTTGCCAAGAGCATTGCGTCGTTGAGGAAGGAGAAACGCGCTGCCTAAAACAACACGCAAAACCGCGGAACCCGAAGACGAATACGGTGGCGCCGGGCGACCATTCTGGTCCGGAACCTTGACGTTCGGACTTGTTAGTGTGCCAGTGCAGTTGTTTCCGGCGGCGCGCTCGAATCGCGCTTCGCTGCGTATGCTTGGGCCAGATGGACAACCGCTGGCGCGAAAGTATTACGCGGAGAAGACCGGCAAGGATCTCGATGTCGATGAAGTGGTGCGCGGGTACGAGGTCAATAAAGACAAGTATGTGATCGTTACTGACGAGGAGTTGGAACGACTCGCGCCCGAAAAAACCCGCGACATTGATCTCAAACAGTTTGTGCCGGCAGAATCGATCCCGCCGCTTTATTTCGAGCGTGGATACTTTCTGACGCCGGCAGCCGGTTCGCAAAAGGCTTACAAACTGCTCGCCGAAACGATGGACAAGAGCGGGCTGGCTGGGGTGGCGACTTTTGTGATGCGAGGCAAAGAGTATCTGGTCGCGATCTTTTCAGATAAAGGAATTCTGCGCGCTGAGACGATGAGGTTTGCGGATGAGTTGCGATCGCCTGCTGATATTGGTTTGCCGAAGAAGAAAGAGGCGCCCAAAGCGACAGTTACCAAGTTTGAGAAGCTGATCGCAAACAAATCGAAGAAGCAGTTCACACCAACGAAACTCGCAGACAAGCAGACCGATTCGCTTTTGAAGTTAGTGAAGAAGAAACAGGCGAAGCGCTCGAATGTCGTGAAGGTCGAGGAAGAGATTGATACCGATCACAAGGTCGTCGACCTGGTTAAGATCCTGAAGCAAAGCCTCGGTGGAAAGAAATGAAAACCTATCCACAGATTACGCCGATTCTGTGTAATCTGTGGATAGGTTTTACTCGACTTTAATCGCTCGCCACTTCCCTTGCCTGAACCGGATCACGCTCAACACACACCGCGTCGCATGTCCCGCGAGGATCGCGAGCCAGATGTCGATCGGATCGAGCGTGCTTATCTCCTTGATCACAAAACATGTCCCGAGCGGCACGACGATCTGCGAGATGATCGAAATATAGAGCGGACTGCGCGTATCCCCAGTTCCCTGCAATCCACCGGTATAAGTCAACGCGACCGTAACCAGTAGACCTGAAACACTCAACACACGCAGCAACTGAACCCCAATCTCAACCACCGCCGGTTCGTGCATTCCAAAGATCGCGAGCAGTTGCCGCGGGAAAAACAGAAAGAAGATCCCAACAAACGCAGCCCCCGCTAAGCCGAATTTTGCCGCCACGTGCACAGCAGCGTCCGCGCGATCAGGTTTTTTTGCACCGAGATTTTGTCCGGCAACCGCCGCGGCCGCACCCATCAATCCCACCGACGTCCATGTAATCAACGAAAACAGTTCGGTATACGAGACAGCAAACGCCGCCTGCGCTGCGGCACTCTGCGCAAGTGAACCGATGAACGAAAGCATGAACACGCCTCCGATATTCATCGCAATTCCCTGCACGCCCGTCGGGAGTCCGAACTTAAAGATCGATTTGATGATGGTCCAGTCAGGCCCATAACCTCCGCCACGAGGAATCGCGATCACCCACTTGCCACTCCACAGTCGTACCAGCGCGAAAATTGCCACGAGTCCGGAAGCAATGCAGGTCCCCATCGCCGCGCCTTTGGTTCCAAACGACGGAATCGGACCAAAGCCACTGATTAGCAGCACGTTCAAAGCGATGTTGAGCACCGTCATCGTCAGCCCGAGCATCATCGGCGTACGCGCGTCTCCGGCGGAACGCAATGCTCCACCGAGCATGAAGAAGATCATCATGCCGAGACTGAAGACAAACATCGTCCGCAAAAATGGCAGTGCTTCCGCTTTGACGTCAGGCGCTGCATTGACCAGATTGAGTAGCGACGGCGACACGAAATAGCCGATCGGCGCCAGGACTCCGAGCGCGAGAAAAATTGCGGTGAGAAATGCCTGGTAGACGGTGCGATTTACTCTTTCCTCGTCTCCCGCACCCGCGAACCGCGCCACGAGGACACTCATGCCCGTAAACAACGACGAAATAAAAACGATCACGACGAGAAATATCTGCCAGCTCACGCCAATCGCCGCATTCGCTTTAAACCCTACGAGATTACCGACGAGCGCATGGTCCACCATGCCTTGCAAGCCGCCGATAACATTCGTCAGCATCGTCGGCCAGGCAATCTTCCAGACTGCCGGACGCAATGGTCCCTCGATAATCGATCGATCGTAACGAGGCTTTTTTGTTGCAGTCGCTACTGTGGCTGGTGCTGCCGCTGCCGAAGCATCGCTCATGTATTGATTAACCGTTTCTCTAACTTCCGCACTCGCGTGAGTAACCGAGCACTCTCAACCTGCTCGGCGACTTGAGCAAATTCAGCAGTCGCCCCGCGCCAGTGCAGTTCGTCAACGTCTTTGAAGAGTGGCGCGTCAGTTCGCAACGTCGCGAGATCTTTAAAGAGGATGGCGAGAGCACGATTCTCTTCGTTCAAGACGTCTGGACCAAAGTTCTCCAGCGCTCCATAACGATTGATCAGCCTCGCAGCAGTCTTTGCTCCACAGCCGGAAATTCCGGGATAACCATCCGCCGCGTCGCCCACGAGCGCGAGATAATCGGGAATAAATTCCGGAGCCACGCCAAACTTTGTTCGCACTTCCGCTGCACCACGAATAGCGCCGCTGCGCCGGTCAACTTGTACCACACGCTCATCGACGACGCATTGCGCCAGATCTTTGTCAGGCGTCCAGATGCAAACCTTTTCGACCCGCTCGTCCTGCGCTGCGAGATAAGCGGCTGACGCGAGTGCGTCGTCTGCTTCCAGCTCGACCATGGCCCAAACGGTAACACCCATCGCGACGAGCGATTCCTCGAGCGGAATAAACTGCGCTTTCAATGCTCGTTCGATACCGGCGCCTGTTTTATATCCCGCCCAGAGATCGTTGCGAAACGACTCGATAATGTGGTCCGTCGCCACACCGACGTGCGTTGCGCCGTCCTCCAACAATTGCACCACCGTGCTCAAGACGCCGGAGACTGCACCAAATGGCGGATCTGTCTTTTTGAAGCGACGAATTCCGTAGAAGTGCCGAAAGAGTTCGTATGTGCCGTCTACCAGGTGAATAATCATATTCGCCAAATGTTAGCATTCAGCGATAGATCCGGCAGACTTAAAAAAACTCTTCGGACGATTGTCGATTTTGTCGTTGCCCGTTCGACTAGTGAGTAGAAGGGCGGAAATAAGCTCAAATTTGACGGAATTAAGGAGATATTAAGATGCGAGTAATGGTCATTATTAAAGCGAATGCCGATTCGGAAGCGGGCGTTATGCCGAGCGAGAAGGTGCTTGCTGACATGGGTAAGTTCAACGAAGAGTTGGTCAACGCGGGCATCATGCTTGAAGGTGAGGGACTTCATCCGACTTCGAAAGCAAAACGAGTTAAGTTCACTGAAGGCAACAAGCGACTCATTACCGATGGTCCATTTGCGGAGACGCGTGAACTCATCGCCGGTTACTGGATTTGGAAAGTCAAATCGATGGACGAAGCAGTCGAATGGGTCAAGCGCATCCCGTTTGATTACGAGGAAGTGAAGAGCGACACGGAAATCGATATTCGTCCCATTTTCGAAGCTGACGATTTCGGTCCTGAATTAACTCCTGAGCTGCGCAAACTGGAAGACCGGATCCGCGCGAAGGCTGCGAAGCTCAAAGAATAATCCGTGTTAATCCGTGGCTAAAACCCAAATCGAACTTGAACCTGGATGCGGCGGTTACCGGCAGCGGAACTGCCGCCTGGTCCACCAAAACCACCGGCAGTTGAGATCGATTGCCCGAATTGCGGTGAACTCAAATTGCCAATCGGATTTGTCAGATTCGTGTGATTCAGAAGATTCTGAATGTTGACAGACAAAGTTAGCGTGTATCGCTTCTCGGGCGCCGGCGCGTTCCCTTGTCTATTTGCTCCGCCTTGAGCAGGCGCGCCAGCCGGAGCGGCCGCAGGAGGTTTAGCCGCGGCAGCAGCCGGACCGGAAACATTCCCGAATTGAAACGCCCGGCTGATTCCCATGTTGACGGAGAAGAATGATGGTCCTAATCCGTAGTTGCGGGGAATCAATTCCTGACCCGGCGCCGGACTCAAATCAAAATCACCAAGAGGAGTCTGCCTGAGATCCGCCGGATTGGTTAACGCGCTCGCAAAGGCGGGTCGTTCGGTAAACAATCCGTCACCATTCTTATCGCGTCCCGTGACGATGTTAAATGGTCGACCGGCCTGGTAAACGATGAACGGATTAAAATTCACTTTCAGCTTGGGAAGAATCATCGTGCCGCCGACAAAAAAACTTCTGGTGGGAATAAACGAGACGCGCGAATACTCGTCGCTGGCATCGTAAGAATCAGCCGGGAAACAGTTCGCGATCGTACCGAAGATACAGTCCGTATCCGTCATGCCTCTACCGCCGCCGAAATTTGCAAACACAGAAAAGCCCTTGCTCATCTGTCGCCTGATGCCTCCGAACCAACGGTAGTCGTTAAACTTCGCGCTCGATTCGTAGTAATAGATGTCACCCACGTTTCCGAGCGGACGAATGGCGCTGCTCGGATCATCCGGATCGTAAGTTCCGGGCAAGGGCGCGTTGATGTTACGCACGCGCAACAAATGCTTGCCGCGATAGTTAAATAACACCGCGAAGAGTGTGAACTTCGAGGGCAACTGTCTTTCGAAGTTGATCGCCGTCATCACGAATGTCGGCGCCTGGAAATCGGGAGCGATGCGACGCACGATTTGTGGTGAAGCGAACGTTGCGAGATCCTCGACGGTCGGAACATTTGTGACGCCGTTGAGCGAGAACGTGGAAATATCAAGAACCGTTGGATTGGAGACTCGGAAGTCCTGCTGATTGACGCCATTGAAGCGCGTGGCGAGCAACGTGGCGCGCTCGCCAAAGCGATCGTAAAAGACTCCCATGCCGCCACGAATCACCATCTTCGGTGACGAACTCGGCGGCGCGCCCGGACCAGCGCCGACGCTTGTGCCTCCCGGCGCCCACGCGAAGAAGAGTCGCGGCGCAAAATTGTAATTGCTGCTGATGTTTGTTTGTCGTTCGTAACGCAGACCCATCGTGAACGTGAGGTTGGGTCGAATGCGCCACTCGTCCTGAACAAACACGCCCAGGTCTGTCTGGCTCACACTTACTTCGGGATTGCCACCCGCGAGCGAAAACTGCGTCACGCCGCCGCCAAGCTCGCGCATGTTTGGATTGCCCTGAAACAGAAGCGTGCGGCGGAAACGTTCGAGACTAGTGATCGGTATCAGCACCGGCTCGTCATTGTCGTCGAGAACGATTTGATTGGCGGCGTTGAGCTCTGGCGCCTCACCGCCTGAGAAAGTGAATGTGCCGCCGAAGTTCTGTGGCGAGAAGTCGGTGATGTTAACGCCGCGCAAGCGAACTCCGAAACGCAGGATGTGACGACCCTTGGTCCACGTCGAATAGTTTTGCAGTTCCCAGCGATCCTCGTCGTTGTGTGCGAGTCCGACCTGCGAGCCTCCAGAGATAAATGACTCCTGCACCTGGATGGTCGGAATCGTGTTGTTGCCATCCTGCCGTGAACGATTCCGAATGTACTGAAAGCGGGTCTCGTTCATCATCGCGGGAGAAATGATTGCAGTCTCAGTAACCTGAAACGTTTGCGTCGTATTGAATCGATCAAACGCTCGTTCCGGTAAAGAAAAATCCGATGCGCCAACGTTGCTGGCCTTGTTTCGCGTGTAGGAATAACGCACCACGAGTGTGTTGGCGGGATTCAGTTGATAGTCGAATCTCGGACTGAACGACGTGAATTGATTCGGCACGAGCAGAACCGACCTGAAAGGCGTTTCAATCAACGACGAATTGAGAATTGTCGCGTTAATGATAGCGTTGTCTTCGATCACGCGACGGTTGACGTCGATAAAGAACGACGACTTGCCTGCCTTCACAGGACCACTCACGCTGCCGCCGAAATATCGCACCTGAAACGGAGCGCGCCTCAGTGCGAATGGATTGCGCGAATTCAGACTCTCGTCGTTGAAGTTATAAAACGTGCTGCCGTGAAGTTTGTCGGCGCCGGGCTTGGTGAATATCTCGATATTGCCGAAACCGATGCCGTTGTTTTCAGCGTTGAATGGATTCTGATTGACGCGTACCTCGCGAATCGATTCTTTCGGAGGCATGCGGCCGCCGGTGAATCCATCGATAAAGATCTGTCCGCCGTTTGGACCAGCCGAAGGACCAGCCATCGCTGTCACTGCCGACGCAAGCGCGTCGGGATCGTCGGGCAACACGTCGAGATCCGGGCCTTTCAGCACCACTGCATCGGCGTTGTTCTGCGGGTCGGTATTCAAACCCTGTTCTTCAGTGACCGTAATCACCTGCTTTTCGAGTCCCACGACGAGACGCACGTCGTGCGTGGTGCGCGGTCCGGCGGCAATCGTGAGTTCGGTTTTTTCGTAGGAACTGAAACCGGAAGAGATTACGCGAAGGGTGTATACGCCCGGTGGAACTGAATTGAAGTTATAAGATCCATCGGCATTAGTTACCGCGGACTTCACAGTTCCATCAGCAGCAGTAATCGTCACCGTCGCGCCAACGACGAGCGCACCGAGTTCATCGCTCACCTGACCACGCAACGATCCGATCCGTTGCTGTGCAACACCTACGTGAAAACACACACTCAACAAGCAGACAACACCAAGAAAACTCTTCCAGTTCATTCGAAACATTTCGCTCACCTTTAATCTGTGTAATCTGTGGATCACGGACCACCGAGGCTCATCGCGCCGAGCGAGCTAGCCGTGGCGCGTCCTGTCTGTTTGTTTTGCAGCAAAGGACCAACCCCACTCACCACTGCGATCGCAGTGATGCGCGTGGGGTCACTACCTTTCGAGCTTGAGATAAGTATCGAATCACCCGGTTTCAGATTCTGAACTGTGAACGCCGGCAACTGATCAAACATCTCCTGCAAATCACTCCCTCCCTTCGCAGGTGACGTCAGTGCCGTGATCATCTCCGGCGTCAGGCTACGCATCGACGAATCCTTGCTCAACGCGATCGTGACGGGCTGCTGGCTCTGAAGATCCTTGATCTTGAACTCTTTCTTCTCTGCGTCGATCTCGGTAATCGTTCCGCTAATCGTTTGGAACGATCCGGTCACGATCTCTTCCGGAGTAAAGCGACCGCCATCAGTACTCTTCGTCCCGAGTGCGCGAAGCTGATCTCCCACTTTCAAATCGGCAAAAGTTCCCGGCTTTGCATCACTGAACCGCACGGAGTCGGGCGCGTAACGACGAAACTTTGTATCGCCGTTCGAAGCGATAACAATCGGCTTTGGACCTTCCGGAGTTCGCGCATCAACTGAGATCTCTTTGTTCTCGGGATTTATCGCGCTGATGGTTCCCGCGATCCCGCGTTTGGTCCACTCATCGCGCTCACGTTCTTTCTTCTCCGCGATGTCGCCCTTGCTCATCACGTAAAACTCGAGCGCGGGCATACTCTTGCGATCCTCCGACATCCGGCCGCGCGCAAACACGCTGTCGCCCAGTGTGAAATCGGTCGGCGCGATCTTGATGAACTTGTCTTTCGTCTTTTCACCCGGCGGGATACGCATGTAAGCAGTTCGATCGCTAAGTGTGACTGTGACGACGCTGCCTGCGGCCGTCGTTACAATTACCTGTCGTGTGTCTGCTTTGAGTTCAGAAACAACCCCCATCACGCTCAGAGCGGTGATGGCGGGATCGTTGGGTGGCGGAGTACTGGCAGGTTGTGCCTTCAGAGCGGTGGCCCCTGCGAGCAGCGCAAGCGTGCATAGCACACGTATGCCGGCAAAATTTCTCATCTTGTTTTCCTTGCTTTATTCGCAACTGATTTCCGCTCAAAATCAGTGGATTGCGGCGCTCAATGAGGTAAACACCACGAGGTTTGGAGTTTGTGGCAGGAAAATTGGACAGGATTTACAAGATTCTTTCAGGATTAACAGGACCATCCTGCAAATCTTGAAGAATCTTGTAAATCATTATCTATTTACCGAAAGAATACAGCGCGCTGCGGGTGCGGATGTAGATGTGACTGTCAGCGATCGCCGGAGTTGCGAATACCTCATCGTCCAGTTCGTTGACGGCCAGCACTTGCCAGTCGCCACCGGCCTTTAGAACTGAAACCTGACCACCCTGACCGATCAGGTAAACCTTGTCATCGGCCGCAACTGGTGAGGAGAAATACTTGTCGATGGCGCCATGCAGCCGTCCCTGTTTAAGCACGTTGCCGGTCGCAGGATCGAACGAAAGCAGGATGCCGCTGTCGTTAATCATGTAAAGCACGCCTTGATACAACAACGTCGATGGAACTTGCGGCACCGGTTTCGTGTAACGCCAGCGAATCGCATTGGCAGTCTGATCGCCTTTGCCACCCATCTTGATCGCGAGCAAGCCATTCTCTGACGCGAGCATCGCGCGAAACACTTCCCAATCTCTCGCGTCCATTTTCTCGTCGCGATTCATGTCAAACGCTTCGTAGGCCGCCGTCAGCATCTTGTCCATTTGCGTGGTGCCGCCGGCCGCGGCGATCTCAGCCTTCGTGATCATCTGATCTTTGTCTTTGTCGTATGCGGCGATCGCTTGCTCCCATGTCGTTGTCGGCACCTGGCGGCCGGGTTGATTCTGAGGAAATCCCCAGCCGTTGATGTAGAGATATTCAGAGTCGTGACTCGCGATCGACTTCATCTCGCACGCCAGACCGCGCACCCACCAGACTCTTTTGCCGTCTGCAACAGAGTACGCCGACAGTTGAAACGACTCAGGCACAATGATCTGCTTTGGACCTTGTGCAGGTTTGTAAACAATCGGCGTCGAATAGCCGGAGATTACGACCGGTCGATCGATTTTCCAACGCACTTTCCCAGTATTTTTATCGACTGCGAGCATATAGGAAGCAGGATTGTCTTGATCCACGGGCAATATGACTTTGTCGTCAACGAGAATCGGCGACGCGCCGAAGCCATAGAACATGTTGAATGGACCAAGCGGAAGCTTCCAGCGCTCTTTGCCGGTGGCGTCGTACGAAATCAATCCGAAATCCTGGAAGAAAACATAAACATTCGTACCGTCAGTCACAGGACTCGGAGATGCCGGACCGTTCACATTCTGCAAACGTCCCGCTTGTCCCTTTGGCGCCTCTTTTTGCCAGAGAATCTTTCCGGTTTGACGATCCAAAGCGATCACGAACAGTTTTTCCTTGTCGTGTGCGGTGACGAAGATTCGATCGCGCGTCAACACGGGAGACGAATGGCCCGCAGGGAGTGCAGTTTTCCAAACGACATTCTTGTTTGGTCCGAACTCCGTGGGCAAACCTTTGGTTTCGGAAACGCCGGTTCCATTGGGTCCACGAAACTGTGACCACTCGTCGCTGGCAAAGGCAGTTGATACGCACCCGAAAAGAATGGCGACTAGAAGAATGCTGGGCTTTAACATTGTTACTGGCTCCGTTGTAAAGTTACCAGATAATAACGCCTTCACGATTCAGGGTAAATCTGTGTAATCTGTGGTTCGAACTGAAAGGAACCCGACAAAGATGAAAACAATCTTTCTCGTCCTGGCATTTGTCTCGTGCGCGGCGGCGCAAAGTCCCACTATGCAAAAAGAACGCCAGGTACTATTAGACTTCCGAGCCGACCGGAATATTCCCGATGTCAGGATTCCAGCTGCGACGCAAAGAAATGTGCTGTCAAAAGTGTTTCGCAGATACCTGACTGACTCGAACCGTTGTAACACCGAAATCGATACCAGCAAGGGCACAGATCCCCTCGCCGAGGCGCGCAAGCTTGGACAGATTGCGCCGTCGATTGCCGACATGGCCACCGGTAGTTTCACAGCCACCGGTCAAACGCAGACTCTCTACTTGATATTTGTGAGTGAGTGCAACGCTACGCATGCTGATAACTTTGGCACGAAGCGCGTCGCCATCTTCTCCGGCCAACACTTAGTCGCCGATGTAGACGCTGATTTTGCAAGCAACATTGTGAGCAAAACCGATCTCAATAACGACGGCATCGACGAACTACTGATGACCACGGGCGACATGGCCCAGGGAACGCTGATTGAGATGGGAACGCTCGTTAGCTTTCAAGGTGGACGCCGTCGCGTGATCCAGGACTTTGGTACAGTCGTGGAGGACTCCTGCGCCTCGTTAATGTCCGGCGCCACTTCAGACGCATCAGTGCTTTATATTTCCGACGCGGTTCCCGGCAACATGCCGAAGATCACTCAGGAAAATTACAGTTCGAGCTGCCGTGGTAAAGCGAAACGCTGGAAACTCGTCTCGCGCGGCAAGAGAGAGTAAATGCTTAGTCCTACCTTCGAAGACGTCGTTGCCGCGCGCGAGTTCATCGCGCCGTACTTGCCAAAGACGCCGCTCGTCCGAATAAGAGCACTGTCAGAGCTGCTCGATTGCGACTACTACGCGAAGTTGGAAAACCTGCAGCCGGTTGGGGCGTTCAAAGTGCGCGGCGGTGTAAACCTCGTCGGCACTGCGAGTGACGAGGAACGACGCAAAGGGCTCGTCGCGGCTTCGACCGGCAATCATGGTCAGTCAATCGCATACGGCGGTCGGCTCTTCAGTTGTCGAGTCATTATTTATGCACCCGCCGAAAACGTGAACGAATCGAAGATGCAGGCGATTCTGGATCTCGGAGCTGAGGTGCGTTTGCACGGGCGCAATTTTGACGAAGCACGGATGGAATGCGAGCGCGTCGCAAGCGCGGAAGGACTTCGTTATGTACACTCGGCAAACGAAACAAAATTGATTGCAGGAGTCGGTACGATCGGACTCGAGATCTTCGAAGATCTCTCAGACGTGGACGTCATTATCGCTCCCGCTGGTGGCGGTAGTTGCGCGTCCGGGAGTTGTATCGTTACGAATGAGCTCAATCCAAACGTGAAGGTGGTTGCTGTTCAATCCGACGCAGCGCCCGCGATGTGGCACGCGTGGCGCAATCGATCTCTGGAACCGTACCCCACAATGAACACCGAGCACGAAGGTCTCGCTACGCGTGTCCCATTTGAACTCACAAATAAGATCCTTTGGGAACTCCTGAGCGAGTTTGTGCTCGTGAGTGATAAAGAGATCAACGAGGCAGTCAGGTTGCTTGCGCGTCATGCGAAGCAAGTCACCGAAGGCGCCGGTGCGGCTTCCCTTGCCGCCGCGATCAAGCTGCGCGATCAGTTGCGCGGGAAGAAAGTTGTCGGCATCGTGTCTGGCGGAAACCTTCCGCTCGAACGCTTTGTTAAATTAATAGTTTGACTACGACCATTGGGAGGAAGAAATGGCAGAACTGTTGCAGGAATACGCAACTGTTATTACGGGGCCGGATGATACGACTTACACCGTGCGGAGTTATGGCGAAGAGCGCGCTGATGGAACGTGGATTGGCTGGATTGAATTCGAACCGGATGATGCGAGTAAACCAACACTGCTGACTGATCAGGAAACATCACAACCGAATCGGGTCGCGGTTGAATACTGGGCCACCGGTCTGGAGCCGGTTTATTTCGAAGGCGCATTCGAACGCGCAAAATGAAAAGATTCGTTGTATGCCTTCTGCTTTTGATTTGCGCTTGCAGTGTTAGCGCGCAGGGGCAAAAGAAAAGGATCGTCATCGCTGCAAGTACCGTGTTTGACGGCAAGGGCAGTGTCGTTCATAACACGCGCATAGTTATAGAAGGCTCGAAGATCGTTCGGATCGATCCGAAAGCCGGACCAGTTGATTACGATCTGCGCGGGCTTACAGTGTTGCCGGGATGGATCGATGGTCACGTCCACATCACGTGGAGTTTCGGTCCTGACGGAAAAAACGCGGGCGCCGCAGAAACATCACAATTCTTCACCGATGCAGCCGCCGCTAATGCAAAAGCGACACTGCTGGCAGGTTTCACCACTGTACAGAGTGTCGGATCGCCAAACGATCTGC
>DATEIS010000059.1:0-5057 GCA_035278765.1 Pyrinomonadaceae bacterium
CCAGGTTCAAGCCATCAACGGAATGCGGGCAAAACAAGCCCCTAAAACTTGAACGCGAAATTTTTGTACTTTTTGGAGCTTTTCGTGGCCGGAATGCGATTATTGCTTAGACCACAATCGCTTGCTTTTCAATGGATGAACATTGCCGACGGGCGGTGAACTGTTTGGGCCTTCGAAGAATAACTGGCTATTGAAGGGCTCCTCGCCTTCGGCCATCGGTGGATGCTCGTAAATGCCGGCAGAGTTCATGACCCTGGCTTTCACGTTGTCGCGGAGATACGCGGCCAGGACCGTGTTCTTTAGATAATCTTTCAACTGCTGATCCATCACTGGCGTGACTACTTCCACGCGCCGATCGAGATTGCGCGCCATCCAGTCGGCAGAACCAATGTAAAGCTCTTCTTCACCGCCGTTTTCGAAGTAAAAGATACGACTGTGTTCGAGGAATCGTCCCACCACACTGCGAACATTAATCGTTTGCGAAAGTCCCGGTTCGCCAGGGCGAATCATACACGCGCCACGTACGATGAGATCGATTTTGACGCCGGCCTGCGATGCTTCGTAAAGCAGCTCAATGATGTTGAGATCAGTCAGACGATTGATCTTGGCCTGGATGTGCGCAGGCCGACCGGCCAACGCATGCTCAGTCTCACGCTTGATCAAAGCCATCATGCGCTTGCGAAGATTCAACGGTGCGACCATCAACCGGCTGTATTCTTTCTGTATCGAAAAGCCGGTGAGAAAGTTGAACACGTCAGACGCATCGTCGCCGATCATCGAGTCGCTGGTTAGCAGTCCGAGATCTGTGTACAGCCTCGAGGTTGTGGGATTGTAGTTGCCGGTAGCGATGTGCGTGTAGGTCTGTAAACCGTGCTCTTCGCGCCTCACGACGAGTGCGACTTTGCTATGCGTCTTCAGTCCCACCAAACCATAAACCACGTGTACGCCGGATTCCGCGAGCCGTTTGGCCCATTCGATGTTGTGCTCTTCATCAAACCGGGCTTTGATCTCAACCACACAGGTGACTTGTTTGCCACGCTCGCTCGCTTCGATTAACGCCTGTGGAATCGGAGACTTCTTCCCCGTTCGATAGAGACACATTTTGATCGCGACAACGTCCGGGTCCTTCGCGGCAGCATCAATAAAGTCAACGATCGTCCCGAATGACGAGTAAGGATGATGAAGCAACACATCCTGTTTTTTGATCGCGGTAAAGATCGATTCTTTACCCCGCAATGCCGGAGCGACGATCGTCTTTAGCGGTTTGTCCTTCAAGTCGGGCTCGTTGACGCCATAAAGCTCCATCAAATCGCCGACGTCGAGCAGACCGTCAATCGTGTAGACGTCGTCTGGTTCAATTCGGAGCGAGGTCGTCAGATACTCAACCATCTCGGCGGGCATTGTTGACGAAACTTCAAGTCGCACAGCCAGACCAAAACGACGCTCGCGCAGCGACTCCTTAATGAGTGCCAGAAGATCCGCGGCTTTATCGTCACGGATCTCCACGTCGGCATCACGCGTGACGCGGAATAGATGGCCCTTGCTCAACCTCATCCGCGGAAACAACGAATGAAGGTTCGCCTCGATTACCTCTTCCACCAGGGCGAACTTTTTCGGCTCTTTGCCAACCGGAATCAGACGCGGGACCACGGGCGGAACTTTTATGCGAACAAACCTGATCTCATGTCCCAACGGCGTTCCGGCGAATGTGTCTTCAGGAGAGCTTTCAACGGTGAGTCCGATGTTCAGACTAAGATTCGAAATGTAAGGAAACGGACGAGAGGGATCGACTGCCTGCGGAGTCAAAACCAGAAAGATGTTCTTCGTGAAATACTGAGCGAGGCTGTTCTTTTCCTCTTCAGAAAGGCTGTCGTAACGAGCGATCATCACGCCGTGAGATTCGAGCTCGGGAAGAACTTCATCGCGAAGACAACGCGTTTGTTCCTCGACGAGCGGTAGCACTCGTTCGCGAATAACTGAAAGCTGCTCCACGGGGGTCAATTCACCCGGCATCGGTCCGATGTCCTCAATGTCCAACATCTCCTTGATCCCGGAGACGCGTACCATGAAGAATTCGTCGAGGTTTGAGGAGAAGACCGAGAGGAACTTCAACTTCTCGAGCGCCGGCGTTGATTTGTCGGTTGCTTCTTCAAGCACTCGCCTGAAGAACTCCAATTGGCACAAATCCCGGTTGAGGACTGACCAGGAAAAAAAGCGTTTTGGTTTGAGATCACCCGAGGGTTCTGAATGCTGACTCATCTGTGTAATCTGTGGATCCTAGTTTGAGCAACGTGCATCGATGATCGTCCGTGCCTTACGAATAAATTCGGCCGACCATTCTTCCGCTGGGCGATCACGCTCTGCGTTTCGCGAGGCACGGAAGACTTTTGTAATCGTCTTGTTTTGTTGTTCGGCGTCGAGTAGCCGTTGCAAGTTGTCCGCGAGCAACTTTCTGCCGGCTTCGCTCACTTTAGTGTCACCGACACTCTTCGCATTCGCCGTGCAAGTTCCGTCCTTTACCTCGAGGGGTTCTTTCTTGCGCCACGATTCTAGTCTTGCCTTTCGTTCGCTGGCACTCGAGAAACCCCACGTCGATCCCATGTCGCCAACATAGAACACCGCCGCGCCCGGTTCGCAGACACGCGTGTTATCGGCGTTCCTTTTCGAATTGAGACATGCAAACTTGTGGTTATCCGTCTTGGTGTCGCCGTGATCTATGAACGCGAGCCAGATCTTGAAAGCGTCAACCTCAGCGCGTGCATTCGCGGATATCTTTTGCAACGACTCCGCCAGCGAACCCGAGTCTTTGTTGTTGCAGTTCACATCGATTCCCCGACCGAGCGACAGCTCGACTCCGGCGGCGGGTTCAAACCCTGTAAAGCTGGCGCCCTGATAACCTTTAGTCAAACTCTTCTGACAATCAGGACAGTTAATATCCGCAACCCACTCATCATCCGCGAAGAAACCGAGTGCTTTCGAAAAGCGTGACGACAGAAACTCGCCGTAGATCTCACCGTTCCTTTTATCAGTCGATTGTCCTTTGAAATGGGGCTTGATCTTGTAACGGATGAGAGTGCCGTCTTCGTCTGTCACGCCCGGCACGGAGCAGTGAAATTTTGGTGTCGTGCCGGCGCCGGGGCTCTCGTCCTTGTTCGCGACACATTTGATCGGCTTCGCAAGCCCGTTCGCATCGACCGGCGGCGCGCCACGGCGCGGCCCGCTAGCCGGGTTATAGCCGAGCACCGGGTCGTAACCGGGATCCGGCGCGCGATAAACTTTAGCTGACTGCTCAGCGCGGGCGCGTTCCTGCGCAGTGAAACAGACCTGTTGACCGTTGGCAATGGTTGAAAGAAATAGTGTGGCGAGAAGAATCAGTAGGGGTCTCTGGCGCATTGAGTAAAGATAGCATGACTTAGCCACAGATTTTCACGGATGAAGGCAGATCTAGGGGCTAATCCTCAATATCCCGCTATTGGTAGTTTCGCCGTGAGCCCTTACTGTAATCACACAATCCCCGGTTGAGAGCTGACTCGGAAGTCGGAATGTGACTTGTGTCAGATCCGTATTAGGTAAAGGCCGGACGTCTTCGGCAAATACATCAAAGCTTTGATTGCTCGGGGCGAGGTTCACCACCACCTCGGAGGGCGGTTCGCCAGGTAGGGGTCTGAAGTCCCGCAAAAAGATCACTAGCCGCGTATTGTTATCGAAACCGTTCTTATTCAGCCAGTTGAGCGGATTGAGCACGCTAAAAGGATCTCTGACCAACAAGACCGCATCAAGCGCAAGCACCAGGTCCGCTACGGGTCCGGGATTTTCCACCATCAACTGCAACGGACCCTTCGGTATTTCAGTACCTGAAAAGCCGGCGCCGTTTGTACCCTGCGAAACCTCAACGAAAGAGAGACTCGTCGGATTGAACGTGTGAAGGACTGCTCGGTGTGATCGTGTAATCACCGAAGATGGGAACAGCACAGGTAAAGGAGATGAAACTTACGGATGAACTAAGGTCACATGGTCGAGGAGTGGTGCCAACGCCGGTCGCAGTTACACTGACTCCCGCACTGGTCCCATTCCCGAAACCGATAGACCTGCCAATATTGACCGTTGGACCTGGTCAGTACAGGGGGCGATAGCGACCTGGTCAGCTATCAGCAAGCGATATTTCTAATGTTTTTGATGCCATGGGTTTGACCAGGTCGCTACCGCTCCCTGTACTGACCCGATCCAAGAATGATCTCTGACTATGAGGCAAGTCCGAATGCTTCTTGCGTCCCACGTATCAGCCGACTTTGGCAGGTTGTGGGCGGTTGATGCCGAGTTTGCGCAGACGATGGTTGAGCGTCGTGCGATTCATGCCCAGACGCGCGGCCGCGCCCGTGGGGCCACCGATGACCCACTTGGCATCGTCGAGGACCTTGAGAATGTGATCGCGCTCAACATTCTCGAGGGTCGTTCCGTTCGAGTGAGTCGCAGCCCGCGGAGCTTGTTTCAGTTCAGTGAGCGGTATTTCGAGTGTTGCACCGCGTGAAAGAATCACGGCGCGCTCGACAAGGTTCTGAAGCTCGCGAATGTTGCCCGGCCAGTGATAACCAACGAGGGCGGCCATCACGTCTTTGGGCACACTCTCGATCCGCTTTCTCATCTGCTGTGCAAACTTGTTCGCGAAGAAATGGACCAGGAGGGGAATGTCTTCGGGCCGTTCGCGCAGTGGCGGCACATTGATCGGAAACACATTCAAGCGGTAGTAGAGATCACTGCGGAACTTCTTTTCTTCAACCAGTTGCGCGAGGTCAGCGTTGGTTGCCGCAACCACGCGGACGTTAACACGCATCGTGCGGGAACTACCGAGCCGCTCAAACTCGTGCTCCTGAAGCACGCGCAACAACTTCGACTGTAGATCGAGTGGAATGTCTTCCACCTCGTCGAGAAAGATCGTGCCTTCGTGTGCCAGTTCAAACCGGCCGACGCGTCGATCGATCGCGCCGGTGAAAGCGCCCTTCTCGTGACCAAACAACTCGCTTTCCAATAGACCCGTGGGAATTGCCGCACAGTTCACT
>DATEIS010000060.1:0-2313 GCA_035278765.1 Pyrinomonadaceae bacterium
TTGACTCCTCTCCGCCTACTGATCACAAACTGCTATGCACTTATCTAAAGCATCGCCCTATGTCGGGTAGTGAACATGTGCATTCGAAACTCTTGAGGGAGAGCGCACGTGCATACCTGGGCCCTCTTGGATTAACTCAAAAAGGGCGCTCACGTATTTGGCTCGATGATCAATGCTGGTGGCTCTGTGTAGTGGAGTTTCAGCCGAGCGGCTTTAGCCGCGCCAGCTACCTTAATGTTGGGTGTATGTGGCTCTGGCAAGAGACAGATTATTTTAGCTTCGACGAGGGCGAGAGGGTGGGAAATCTCCACCCGTTTGAGAATCCTGATCAGTTCAGAGTGGTCGCGACGACGTTAGCAGCACAGGCAGCGGCCAGGGTGGAACGTTACCGATCGATGTTTCAAACAGTGCGAGAGGTTTCAGATTACTACCTGGACCGCAAACCTACGAACCTTTGGCCCAGCTTCCACGCTGCAGTAGCTTGCGGGCTTGTTGGTCGTGTCCCGGAAGCTAATCGCTTTTTCGCGCAAGTGCTTCACCTGAGTGACGACGATGTTGAGTGGGTAAAGGCGGGACAGACAAGAGCGGCTCACTGGAGGTCCATGGTGCACGATACCGACCTGTTTCGACAGAACGTCCGTGACGCGGTGAATCGCACGCGAAAAATGCTCAGGTTGTCAGAAAAGAATGTGAGCTTTTAAGGAATCTTGGCGTCCCAAAGTATTCCGAGTTGGCACCGCATCGTCTCCTGGTAAGGAAATGGAAACTCTCTCGGCAAATCCTGCATTGATATACGTCTCAATATGATTGGTTACACTGCAAAGATCCTCGACACTTTCGAGTATAGTCCCGGAGGCTGGAAGGGGCTGAGGGTTGGAATCTTTTTGGTTAGTCCTGAGGGTGAAGAGCAAGTCGGCGAATACACGCGAAACTACGGCGAATTCTACAAAACCTTTTTTCCATTTAAATGGACGCGCGGGGAAACTGTTCAACAATCCTTCTGTCAAGTAAAATGCCCATTACCATGATCCAGAAAGAAAAAATCGAAGAGCTGCTTAAGTTGCCAACCGAGGAACGTCGCCGAGTGCTTCGATTGCTTCAAGAGAGCCTGCTGGAAGAGGGCGAAGCCGACCCCCCATCAAATAACGGAGATCAAACTTCACCGGCAGCGAAGTGGTTGTTGTCAATGGCGGGGCGTTACTCCGGTGGACCGGGTAACACTGCCGCCCGCGCCGATGAGATCCTCCGTGCCGAGGTTGATAAGCACCGTGGGTTGACGACGAATTAGTGATGGCGGTCCTGCTCGACTCTGGATTTCTGTTCGCATCGCTCAATGCATCAGAATCAGAACACCAAGCGACAATTCATGTTTTGGGAAATATTCGCGAACCGATTGTTTTACCCATTCCTGCTATCACCGAAGTTGCATACCTCCTAGCTCGCGATATCAGTAACGAAGCTGCTGCAGATTTCATCGCGAGTCTTGCGTCAACCGAACTAACCCTCGAGATTCCTCGTCAAGGAGATTACTCTCGGTCCGCAGAGATTCTCCGGCAGTATTCCGATGCCAAGCTCGATTTTGTAGACACACTGATCGTCGCTATAGCGGAGCGTCTGAACATCACACGCGTTCTCACCCTTGATCGTCGCGACTTCCAATTGATCCGTCCAAAGCATTGCAGCGCTTTTGAAATTCTGCCGTAAGAGAGTGCTTGATGGATGTCAGCGAGGGCTGTCTTGAGTTGCTGGAACATTAGATAGCACCATCAGGAAAATCAATCTTGTAAGTGGAGCGGATCAAAATTAGGGACTTCTGTTCGTATTGGCGCTGTTATTCAAGTCATGACAAGCTAAGCGTGTCGGACATTGGCCGACGTGCTCACCAGGAGATTTCTCACAAAAGTCAACAACGCACTACGAAAAACGGGAACTAAATCTTCGGATTCGTAGAATTTAAAACAGTACTCCACCTGTATGGCGTCTGTGTGTAAACTAACGAATCAACGACTTCAAAAGACGAGGATGTAGACCATGAATCTCAAAAACTACCCGCTAGCAGTTGCCGCACTTCTATTTTTCATCAACGGTGCGTGCGTCGCCCAATCAGCGTTGGCACAGTTGCCAGACACGCCCGCCGCCAACCAGGCGAAGGGGTGGTTGGAAGCTTTCAATGCGGGAGATGTCGAGAAGCGCAGGGCCTTCCTCCAAAAGAATTATCCGAGTCGTTTGGAACGCTTTGATCGCGAAACAGAAATGCGACGCGGGACTGGTGGTTTCGACGTCATGAAAGTCGCGGAGTCGACACCAACCAAA
>DATEIS010000061.1:0-30985 GCA_035278765.1 Pyrinomonadaceae bacterium
AGAAGAATGATGCAGGTGGGGTTTGCGCGGGTGATCTGGGCCGAATACATCGCGCCTATTCTATTAAAGACTGCCGCGACTCCAAAGTCCGCAGGATGCCTATGTAGATAACGAGGGACAAAATGGTCGCCCCCTGGCTCAAAATGTCTGAGATGATCAATGCCAGAGCCTGCAACGGCCAGAGATTCATGCCGCTGAATGCGAGCCATGTCACCATGATACTTACGGGAGCACTAGCGACGCTGAGCAGCACACTCATCACAAATGTTGCCCCCAGTATATTCCATCGATACCCTTTGGTAAGGTTGTAACTACGTTTCAATATTTCTGTTGCCGAGCCACCCTCAAGAACGGCTATCGGGTACACCAGTTCAAACGCAAGGAACAGGATGATTCCCGGAATAATGAGTAGTACAAAACCCAACATTACGAGAACCCATACCATTACACTGCAAAGCAAAAGTTTGCCGAGCTTACTCAAACCCCAGCGATACGATTCGTTGATGCCGGGAGCCACACCGGTTTGCATCACTTTCATGAGGGCGTAGATCAGTGCCGGAGCAATTAGGACACTGCAGAATGCTTGCAGTGCGATCGTGCCGATGGTTAACTGCCAATTTCCGGCAGACTCTCCCATGCTCAATACCTTGAAAAGTTCAAAAGGAGTAACAATGACGAGGACGAGCTTCGTGATCAACCAGAAGTTTTTGGAGAAGATCGTGGCTGTTGACCCGATAGCTTCGATAACACCATCGAAAGGTTTGATTGAGTGAATTAGAAGAGGACTGCTTCTGGGAAACTCCGGGTAATACGTGCGGGGAGTTTTGGCGTAAGTAACGGAAGAACTCAATTCGAGACCGCAAGCTTTGCAGATCTCGTTCGAGAGAATGTTCACCACTCCGCAGCGATTACATTTAACGTTTGTCATGAGGCCTTTCGCGCAAGTATCCACAGATTACACAGAATATTCAATTCGAATCAGTGTGATTGTGTAATCTGTGGATAAAGCCACCGATTCGCCCGCATTTTCCTTGACTACTTGCACGACTTGCATTTAAGTACCTCAACTTGTTTCTTTGAAGGAGTCCCCCATGTCTGAGAAAGAAACCACCGTCGCAGTAAATCTGACCTCCTCGACCAACGGATCCCCAAAAACCTCCGGCAACGGATCCAAGCCCACCGCCTACAACACGGTGGTGCCTCTGCGAAAGAGCCCAAACGTAGAACGGGCGAAAGTGATTCTGCGCGGCGGCCAGGAAGATCCACAAACCATCTTTGACCTTGCGAGAGAACTCAAAAACGAAAACAGATTTACGTACGCACGACGCTTATTGTTGCGCGCCAGTAAGCACAAGGACACCGCGAGCAATAAGCCACTGCGCCTGAAGATTTATCAGCAGCTCGCTCTCTGCACTTACAAAGATGAGGATTTACCCGCCGACGAAAGACTAACTCGCGCTCTCGACATCCTCCAGGAGATCGCAGATTTTGAAACAACGACAGACCAGGAAACACTCGGCCTGATTGCAGCGGTCTACAAGCGGAAGTGGGAGGTTGACGATCAGCGCCAGAATCTTGAACGGGCTCTTCAATTCTATCTGCGTGGTTATGAACAGGGATGCGACGGCGATCAGGGATACACCGGCATCAATGCGGCGTTCATTTTGGATCGACTCGCGTATTTGGAAGACAGCGAAGCCGGTAAGGCCGGACGTGATTCGGCAGTTGCTGCCGGGCGCCGTAAGGTTGCGCGCGAGATAAGGGAAACGATCGTTAAAAAAGTTGGGTGTCTGATCGATGAGCCCGAGCACAATTGGGTCGCCGGCAAGTGGTGGTATTACGCCACGATGGCCGAAGCATGTTTCGGACTACAGCGCTATGACGACGCCGTTGCCTGGATAGAGAAAGGTCAGAAGGCGGCGGAGCGAGTGTATGAATGGGAACTGGAAACCCTCGCGCGCCAACTTGCCGCACTCGCGCGACTTCAATCGGCTGACAATTTAGAACCAGCACGCAAAGCGCTTCTCAAAGCCTTCAAAGCCGAAGCCATAACGCGCACCGCTTTTGCCGGCAAAGTTGGTCTGGCGTTGTCTGGCGGTGGCTTTCGTGCGTCGCTTTATCATCTGGGCGTTTTGGCCCAACTTGCCGAAGTCGACATGCTGCGTAACGTCGAGGTCTTATCGTGTGTATCGGGCGGTGCGATCGTCGGTGCTTACTACTACCTGAAGGTTCGACATCTGCTCCAGGAGAAAGTTGATACAGAAATTACTCGTGAAGACTACATTCGCATCGTCCACGAAATGATCGACGAGTTCGTTTCCGGCGTTCAAAAGAATATTCGCACTCGCGTCGCAATCAATCCATTGAAGAATTTCCGCATGTTCTGGAGTCAAGACTATTCTCGAACTGTCAGAGCCGCGGAATTGTACGAGCAGTATCTTTATGCATTGTGTAAGGACGGTCACCCAACGAGTAAAGAACGTTACCTGAACGACTTGACGATCTCGCCGCTAACAGAAAACGGAGATGGTCCTAAGAAGGACACAAGCTTTAACCCGAAGTATCAAAACTGGAGACGCAGCGCGAAGATTCCAATCCTTGTGCTGAACGCCGCGACCCTGAACACCGGTCACACGTGGCAATTCACGGCTTCGTGGATGGGTGAAGCGCCGGCGGGAATCGATACCGATATCGATGGTAACGATCGTCTGCGCCGCATGTATTACTCAGAAGCGCCGGAAGGACACAAGAAAATCAGACTTGGTCAGGCAGTTGGAGCTTCAGCGGCTGTTCCCGGAGTCTTTGAACCATTAACGATGGATAACCTCTATCCCGATCGCATCCTTCGTCTCGCCGACGGCGGCGTTTGCGACAATCAGGGAGTAGCTACGCTGCTGGAGCAGGATTGCAAAGTAGTTCTGGTCAGTGATGCGAGCGGGCAAATGGAATCGCAGGCTGCGTCCAGCCGGCAAATACTCGGCGTGTTGTTGCGCACGAACGACATCTTTCAGGCTCGAATCCGAGTCGCTGAGTATCAGGATTTAGAGGGTCGACGTCGTTCGAGACTTCTCCGTGGGTTCATGTTCGTACACTTAAAAGGTGACCTCGACGTGGATCCGGTAGACTGGATCGATTGCCTCGATCCGTATGATCCATGTGAAGATGTGCGACCGCTTTGGCGTCGCGATCGTTACACGCGTTATGGCATAGGCAAAGACGTCCAGCAACTGCTTTCCGCGCTGCGCACGGACCTCGATTCTTTCTCGGAGGCAGAGGCTTACGCCTTAATGACCAGCGGCTATCGCATGACTGAGTACCAGTTCAAAGAAGGGAAGTGCGTCGAGGAGTTCTATCATCCTGAACAGAACGAACAATGGAAGTTTCTTGAAATCGAAGAGTTCATGCGGGGTTCAGGAAAAGGAAATGAATACCTGAAGACGTTGCTTCGTGCTGGAAACAGTCTTGCGTTCAAAGTCTGGCGTTTCGATCCGCTGCTGAAGAATCTTGCGCGCATAGTGTTAGTCTTGGTTGCGATCGGCATCATTGCGGCTCTTTACAATTGGTGGACCGCGCCGTTGCCGATCGCAGATCGCATCGCAGACTCTCTGCAAAAGCTGGCGGAGTCGTTGAGGAATGTCACCTTCAAGCAGCTCGGGAATTACGTCGTTGCCTTTGTCAGTTCAGCAATCGCATTGATGGTATTGACGAAAGTGCTCACGACTTTGTTTGGGACATTCGTAACGGAGAACGCCTTACTACTGGTACGCTGGAAAGACACTCTGCGGCGAGTTGCGATAGCGGTGATCATCAGCACTGTGGGTTGGGTTGCCGCATTTGTCCATCTTTACATCTTCGACAAACGCTTTTTGAGTCTTAGTACGCTTCAGAAGATAAAACAAAAGAACGGCTAGCGATGGCTTTGCCTGAAGTGTCAGGATTTGCGCTTGGATGAGGTCACTACCGTAACGCGGTAGCGTCGGGTGAATCTCGGAAATTTGATGCCTGACGTTAACCCGACGCTACCGCGTAACAGTGACTTTTAATTTAACTTTACGGAGGGTTTATGTCTCTTTGGGGCCACCTGGAAAATAGATACAGCACTGAGCGTCCACGAAAGCTTCTCGCGCTCGACGGCGGTGGGATTCGCGGTGTCATGACGCTTCAAGTCCTGATCAAAATGGAAGATCTGCTCCGCGAGAAGAGCGGGCAGGGAGAAAACTTTCGTCTCTGCAACTACTTCGATTACATCGGTGGGACGAGTACGGGCGCAATCATCGCAGCCGGTCTCGCGATAGGTAAATCCGCGCGCTTTCTTTCTGATTTTTATCAGGACGTTGGACCAGCGATGTTCGAGAAAGCGTTCATCCTGAAGCGACTAAAACACCTCTACAAAAGTGAACCTCTCACGGAAAAGCTGAAGGAAGTGTTTGGCGCCGACACCGAGCTCAGTTCCGACAAGCTCAAGTGTCTGTTGCTGGTCGTTACACGCAACGTCACTACTGACTCTCCATGGCCCATCAGCAGTAATCCTTACGCGAAGTACAACGCGCCCGATCGACCCGACCGCAACACGAAGATTCCGCTTTGGCAACTGGTGCGCGCGAGCACCGCAGCGCCTGTGTTCTTTCCGCCTGAAGTCGTGCAGTGGGATCCAAACGATCCGTCAAAGGCTTTTCTCTTTGAGGATGGAGGCCTGACGCCATATAACAACCCGGCCTTTCTGATTGCTCGCATGGCCACGCATCCTGCTTACAAACTCAGCTGGCCCACGGGAGAGAAGAACTTGCTCGTGATGTCTGTTGGAACAGGTTCGGCGGCGACTGTCGACAATGATGTTAACAGCGGAGGTAAGAACGCTTTTGCGAATCTTGTGAGTTTCCCCGGAGCGCTAATGTACGGCTCGGCGGTCGATCAGGATATCAATTGCCGCGTCATCGGTCGTTGTATACACGGTGGTGAGTTTGACAGAGAACTCGGACGCTGCGAGACAGAGATCGATCGCGAAGTCGGTGACCTTGTTTATCGCGATGAACCAGCTCGTGACGATCTTGGTCGCCAGTTTATTTACGCGCGTTACAACGCCGAACTATCGACAAACTGGCTCAAGAAGCGTGGACTAGGAGACGTCGATCCAGCGAAGGTCTCCCAACTCGATTCAATTAAAGCCATCCCTGACTTGATCAGAGTGGGCGAGGCGCTGGCGAAAGAAGTCAAGATCGAACACTTCCGTCTCGATACCTTCGGGCAGTTTTACTAAGGAGCAGACATGAGGGCTTTTATCGTCAGGCCTTTTGGCATTAAGAACGACATCGATTTCGATGCAGTTGAGAAAAACTTGATCGGTCCGGCCTTGGATAAGCTCGGTGTGACTGGGCGGACCACGGGCGAGATCGTCGGGCAGGGAAATATTCGGACCGACATGTTTCAGTTATTGCTAACCGCTGATCTTGTCGTCGCCGATCTTTCGATCCACAACGCAAACGTTTTTTACGAACTCGGCATTCGTCATGCGTTGCGGGATCGTCACACGTTTCTCCTGCGTTGTAACGTCGATAAATATCCCTTCGATCTTCAAACCGATCGTTACTTTACGTACAGTCAAGCCGCTCCTGCGGATAGCGTCGATCAACTGGCGGCTGCACTACGAGCTACGATCGACGAAGGCAAAACAAATAGCCCCGTCTTTGCCTCGCTGCCCAACATGAAGGAGCAGAATCCGTCTGACTTTATGGCGGTTCCGCTCGGATTTGGTGAAGAAGTGGAGCGCGCCGCTGCCGACAAACGGCTCGGCGATCTTGGTCTCCTGGCCGCGGAAGCAAGAGGCTTTTACTGGGAAACCGAAGGTTTGCGTGCGGTGGGCAATGCTCAGTATGCCGCTAAAGACTTCAAAGGCGCGAAGAATACCTGGGAAGCAGTGCGGCGGACCAACAGAGAATTCGATCTCGAAGCTAATCTGTTGCTCGGGACAATTTACGAGCGCATCGGAAAAATAACTGACTCGAACCAGGCACTCGAACGCGCTCTCGAGAATAAAGAAATTTCAAAGGACAAGAGAGCCGAGGCCTACGCACTTCAGGGCCGGAATGCCAAAACTCTCTGGCGACGCGAATGGGAAGCTGCGGCCGACAAGCCCACTGCGGCGCTGAAGTCTGGTCTTTTACAAGATTCGTTTGAGAGTTACGAGCGCGCTTTTGAAGAAGATCTTAATCACTACTATTCCGGTGGCAATGCGTTGGCGATGTTGAGGGTGATGATCGAGCTCGCAACAGCGCAACCTAATGCGTGGGCCGGGCGTTTCAAGACTCGCAAGAAGGCTGACGATCAATTGTCCGAATGTACCGAGCATGCGGCGCAGCTCGCGGCGGCAGTTGAGGTGTCGCTCAACGCCAGCGTTCACCAGTTGGAGCGCGAAGGTAAGAAGAATACGTGGGTGGATATCAGTCTCGCGGATCTGCGTTTGCTCACGTCTGATAATCCCGACTGGGTTGTGAGCGGCTACCGTGATGCTCTTGACGGAGCCTCCGATCAAGCGTGGGAATCAGTTCGCAATCAACTGGCGATGTATCATGAGCTTGGTGTGTTCAAAGCCAACGTCGATGAAGTGCTCAAGTACACCGGGCTCTCTGAAGTCACAGCGGATGAGGGTCGCAAGCGTGTGCTTATTTTTACCGGTCACATGATTGACGCTCCGGACCGTCCGAAGCCGCGTTTCCCCGCCGACAAGGAAAACGTGGCGCGTCAGAAAATCAAAGAGGCAGTTGAAGCGGAGATGAAACTCGGCGAAGGAGTTTGTTTTGGCATTGCCGGCGGTGCTAGCGGTGGAGACATACTCTTTCACGAGGTTTGTTTCGAGCTTGGCGTTCCGACACATCTTTATCTCGCGCTTCCGAGTGGTCTTTACGTTAACGCGTCGGTTCGCAAAGGTGGACCAGATTGGGTGCAGCGGTTTCGTGATCTGAATACGCGTTTATCGAATCAGGGGCATGTGCGAGTGCTGAGTCAGTTGGAAGACGAAGCGAAGGACGAGAAGGAGTATCTTCCGGCGTGGTTGCGGTCGAAGCCGAATTACAATATCTGGCAGCGAAACAATCTCTGGATGTTGCACAACGCGCTCACGGCCGGTGGCGATGATTGCGTGACGCTGATCTCGCTCTGGGATTGTGAGCCCACGGGTGATGGTCCAGGCGGCACGAGCGACTTGGTGCAGAAAGTCGAACGCCGCGGTGCCAAAGCAATCGTCATCAACACGAAAAAAGAATTTGGAATTTAGTACTGTAGGGGTGGCCCTCCGTGGCCGCCCGTGGTTTTGACACTGGTTCAAGAAGCAACGGTCTCGGGTTTGGCGAACACGATTCCAAACCAGGGGCGGCCACGGAGGGCCGCCCCTACAGTACGTTCCGAGGGGAATTATGGATAAGAAAGAAGAATCGTTACGGAAGCAGCTACTGCATTTGCTACGACAGGGTGACGCACATCTATCATTCGACGACTTCGTGCGTAGCTTCCCTCCGGATCTATGCAATCGAAAGATTGATGGCCTGCCTTACACACCGTGGCAAGTCCTCGAACACATGCGACTCGCACAGTGGGACATACTCGAGTTCAGTCGCGACGAGAGCCATGTCTCACCGGAATTCCCGAAAGGTTACTGGCCCAATCCGGAAGATCCGGGCACACCAGCATTGTGGCAAAAAACGATCGATGAGTTTCAGAGTGATCTTCAGAAGCTGGAAGCACTGGTTGAGGATCCGTCAACAGACCTCTACGCAAAGATCCCTCACGGCGATGGCCAAACAATCCTGCGTCAGGCACTCCTGACCGCAGACCATAACGCTTACCATCTCGGTGTGCTCACAGTGATGGCCCGAATCTTGAAATCTACGTAATCAGTGGATTGCTAAACTAAAACAGGCAGTGATTCCTCGATGGCGTCAAACGCCGTTCCGAGCAATTCCTCACCGGCCAGATAGACCATTCGAAAGTATCCCGCACGCGGATCGCTGCCGAAACCTGAACCGTGCACGACCAACACGTTCGATGCCTCGAGCAAGTCGAGCACAAACTGCTCGTCAAGTCGATCACCCATATCATCGACCTTGATCATTAGGTAGAAGGCGGCCTCCGGAAGAGTACAACTCAGTCCATCGATACGAGCGACTCGTTTGGCCGCCAAATCACGACGCTTTCTGATCTCTTGCTTGAACTCATCGATTGAGCGTCGATCACCGAGTAATGCCGGTTGAATCGCGTATTGCGCCGGCGTCGGTGAACACAGCCTCCCGCCTGCAAGTTTTTTAACTGCATCCATCAGCTCACGCGTTCGCGCCGCGGGCGTGAGACGCATCCAGCCAACACGCCAACCGGAAAGCATGTGCGTCTTCGACAAACTTTCGAGCACTGCCACAGTTGCACCTGGACCAGCGGCGAGCACTGAAGCAGACGTCGGCGCTTCTTCAAAACAAAGATCTCGATAAACCTCGTCGCTGATCACGAGCAGGTCGTGTTCGGCCGCGAGTTCGAGAAGTTGTCGTGTCGTTTCATCGGTTGTGATCGCGCCGGTCGGATTACTTGGATTGATAAGAATGATCGTTCGCGTCCGTTCATTGATGAGCGATCGGATCTCATCCAACGAAGGCTGCCAGTTAGTTTTCTGATCGAGATTGTAGTAACGAGTGTGCGCGCCAAGCTTATTGATGATGGCAGAGTAGATTGGATAACCCGGGCCGGGAAGGATGACTTCGTCACCGGGGTTCAGCAAAGCTGTGAGCAGCAGATCGGCGGCTTCAGAAGCACCGGATGTGATAACCACGTCAGCAGGAGAAGTCTCGGTTCCGAGTGCGGTGGCGTATTCGGCGACGACCTCGCGTGCCGCACGCAATCCCGCAGAGTGTGAATAACCGGTAAAGTTGTCGCGAGTCGCGCGCTCAACCGCTTCGATAACATTTGCGGGAGGCTTGAAGCCGAATGCCTGCGGGTCGCCGATGTTCAAATGAATAATGCGACGGCCCTGTCTCTCCAAAGCTTCGGCGGCGTTAACTACGTTTCTAATCGCATAGTGGAAATTGGCGGCACGTTCCGATGGCTGGATCATGCCCGTATTAAGCCACTAAAAGCACATGAAAAGCTAGCCACAAAAAGGCACAAAAAGCACATAATGAAGAAGAAAGAGGTTCATCATTGACTCCTCTTTATGTGCCTTTTGTGCCTTTTTGTGGCTGATCGAGTGCGTGGCTAAGATCAGCGATCAGGTCGTCGACGTCCTCGATTCCAACTGAGATCCGCACGAGATCCGAAGGTGGTCCAAGCTGATCCTTTAATGCACCGGGAATACTCGCGTGGGACATTCGACACGGCAAACTGATCGTCGAACCGACTGAGCCAAAACTGACAGCGATTTTGAACAGTTGTGTCGATTCGACGATTTGAGCCGACAGATTCTCATCACCGGTCGTGAAACTTACTACGGCGCCGTTACCATCAGCTTGCCGCGCGTGAATTTCGTGTCCGGGATGATTCGCGAGTCCCGGATAAAAAACTTGCGTGATTTCGGGTCGAGTCTGCAAGAAGTGCGCGATCTTCTCGGCGGAATTGTTTTGTCGCTCTACTCTGAGTGCCAGCGTCTTCAATCCACGCAACAGCAGCCACGACTCAAATGGACTCAGTCCTGCGCCTTCCGCGTTTTGTTGAAACGAGAACTGCCTGTGAAGTGCGGGATTGTTGGTGATCAAAGCGCCCGCTGTTACATCGCTGTGACCACACAGAAACTTGGTGGCCGAATGAATCACGACATCCGCGCCGAGGTTTAGTGGCCGTTGGAAAACCGGCGACAACATCGAGTTGTCCACAGCGAGATATGCGCGCGCGTCTTTTGCTATTGAACTGAGCGCGCGAATGTCTGAGATGTGAAAGAGGGGATTGCTCGGCGTCTCAATAAGCAGTAATCGTGTTCGATCAGTGACAGCTTTTCTTACTTCGGTTTCGTTTGTCGTATCGACGTAGCGAACGGCGATGTTCAGATGCGACGTGATCCGGTCCAATAGTCTGACAGTACCACCATACAGATCGTCACCGGCGATGATCTCTTCGCCAGGGCGAACAATTCGAGTTAACGATGTCAGCGCGGCCATACCGCTGGCAAATGCGCACGCGTGAGTTGCGTCTTCAAGATCGGCGAGTTGTTGTTCGAGGAGTGCGCGCGTTGGATTTCCGCTGCGCGTGTAATCGTATTCGCCAAACTCGGTGGCGGTTGGCTGTTCGAAGGTGGCAGTTTGATAAATTGGCGGAACGATTGCGCCGAAAGCGTCATTGCCTCGTCCGAGCTGAACGCAGCGAGTGGCTGGTTTCATGCTACACACTCCTGTTCTTCAACTGCCGCATTGATCAAATCGCGACGAAGATCAAATAAATCACTCAAGACTGCTTCAGTCGTGGGCCAACGTCCGGCGCCACGTCCGCCAACTTCCCACGTCTTTCCGGTTTGCGACTGAATCAACAAACGATTCTCGACGCCAGTAGTGCAGGCGAGCGGATGATCGAACGGCAAGTCGATCGGAGAAACGCGTGCTGTAAATCCTTGAGATGTGCGGCGACACTCCGCGACGAGGCGTGTTACTTGTCCATTATTCCTGATCTTATTCAAGTCCAGATTTTCTATACCTTGCTTCTCAATCGATCTCAGTGGCAGATCGACATCGAAAGCGGCACGAGCGAGGAGTGCTAACTTCTGCGACGCATCTGTTCCGTCAAGATCGAGCTTCGGATCGCGTTCGGCGTAGCCACTCTTTTGGGCCACGCGTATGGCCTCTGACAAATCGCAACCGTTAGCGACTTCATCAAGAATGAAATTCGTTGTCCCGTTCAGAACACCTGAGATTGACTGCAACGACGAAGTGCGTCGAACACGTTTGATAGTTTCGAGAGCAGGCGCGACACCTCCGACAGCAGCGCTATATCGAAGCGTTGCATTATTCGCGGCAAGTCTTTGCAGTTTCGCGAGGTCACTGGCGAGTAAGGCTTTGTTAGCCGTCACTACATTTTTCCCGCGGCGCAGAGCGTCTGAAATCAGTGTCCGTGCTGGCTCGATTCCTCCCAGCAATTCGACTACGACATCTACCGGTTCGGCGATCAACGCGTCGAGATGGGGTGTTAACACCTTAACCGGCACACCGCCCTCGACAGCTTGCTCGATATTGCGCGTGCCAACAGCGAGCACACTGAACAATTCCGGTAGCGCTGCCAGACGCTGATAAACTCCACCGCCGACAGTGCCGCAACCGAGTAACGCAACACGCAGCGGTCTCGTCGGTAGCTCGGAGAGAGCAACTGTATCGGCGTGTGGTCCGACTTCTGTTGCACGAAACGAGCCGATGCTGGAAACGCTGAATTTCAGCCGCTGTCGTTCTGCAAACTCGATCGCTTTGCGTTGCACGACTGGGCCACCAACTCGCAGTGCAGTCCCGTAACTCACGCGCGAGAAGCGTGCCGCTGATGGTCCCGAATAGGAGTTGGGATCACTTGTGTAGAGCCCGTCAACATCCTTGATGAGCCGACACGTTCCACCGAGCCGTTGCGCGATAAAGAGTGCAGTTAAGTCCGAACCACCACGGCCCAGCAACGTCGTTTTGCCCAACCGGCTTTTCCCAACAAATCCGGGCAAAACCACAATCCCCGTCTTTAGCGCACTCAGAATTTTGCCGGTATTAACGGAGGTCAGGTCAGCGTTAAGTACTGGTCCATCAGTGTTAAGTCCCGCTTGTTCTGCATCCAGCACCGTGGTCGGAATCCCAGATCGATTGAGCGCGAGGCCGAGTAGCACAGAAGAAGTTGCTTCTCCTGTCGCCAACAGCGTCGCAACAAGCTCGTCGTCCGGCTGATCGCATACCGAAAGCGCACGTTGTGTTAACTCGTCAGTCGTGTTACCGAACGCCGAAACAACCGCGATGACCTGAAACCCATCCCTCCACCAGCGATAGATCTCATGAACAGCGGTTGGCAAATCATTTTCATTGCGCAGGACCGAGCTGCCAAACTTCAAAACGATAATGCGGTTTTCAGTGGACATCACGCATCTCCTTTCGTTTGCGCGAGTGCCTGCGAGAGGTCGCGAATGATATCGATCGGATCTTCCAGCCCGACTGACAGACGCACTAGTCCGTCAGTTATACCTGCGGCTTGACGTTGCGCTGCGGGAACGTCGGCGTGCGTCATCGAAGCCGGATGTGTGATCAGTGTCTCCGCCGAACCGAGGTTTTCGGCGAGTGCGCAAAGCTTTACGTTGTTCATTAGGTGAATGCCGGCATCGACTCCACCTTCCACCTCGAAAGCGATGAGTGCACCACCGGCAGTCTGCTGTTTGCGCGCCAATTCGAATTGCGGAAACGAATCGAGCCCCGGATACAGCAGTTTCGTCACGCGCGGATGTGCCTCCAGAAAACACGCAATCCTTAGTGCGTTGTCAGAGTGTTGGGCCATTCGCAAGCCGACTGTTTTCACACCTTGAAGCGTTAACCAGGCAGGGAAGGGAGACTGAATCGCGCCGATGGCGTTACGGGTGAAGGAGAAGCGTTCGTGCAGTTCCGCGTCACTCGTGATCAATGCGCCGCCAACAGTTGCGTTGTGACCTTCGATAAACTTCGTCGTTGAGTGAAGGACAACGTCGGCGTTGAGTTCGAATGGACGTTGCAGCGCGGGAGTCAGCAGCGTGTTATCGACTACCAGAAGTGCGCCTGCCTCGTGCGCGATTTGTGCGGCGAGTTCGATGTCTGTGAGTTTCAGTGTCGGATTTGCGGGCGATTCGATGAAGACGAAGCGCGGTGGTTTTGTCGTTACTGCATTTCGAAAAGCTGCTTCGTCTGAAGTGTCAACAAACTCGGCTGTGACTCCAAACGGAGCGAGCACCTGATTGAAGAGCCGTACAGTTCCGCCGTAAACAGCTTGCGAAACAACTACATGATCGCCGGCGCGCAACAACGCCAGACAGAGTGCAGTCGTGGCCGCGAGTCCAGTCGCATAACACGTACAGTATTCGGCGCCTTCGATCGCGGCGAGCCGTCGTTCGAGTGCGGAAACAGTTGGATTCGACGACCTGCTGTAAGTGAAACCCTTGTCTTTTCCGACAGCTTCCTGGCGATAGGTTGTAGTTTGATAAATCGGCGTCAGTAGAGCGCCGGTCGTTGGATCGGCGACTGCTCCGGCGTGCAGAGCGAGTGTGTCAAAGCTTTGCGCTTCGATGTTTGAGAGGTGTTGTTGGACCTCAGTTAATTGTGCGACAGCAGTTCCCATATAGCCCTCCTTCGGACGAAAGTTCATGGACGAAGCGAAGGCTGAAAACTGGACCAGGCGGGCGGGAAATGAAAAACCCCGCGCCCAAGAGTGCGCGGGGTTCCAATAAAAGCGGAATTCCTCACAGCTCTTTAGCAGTTTTTAACGTGGAGCAAGTTGCCTTAAATCGCCACGAACAATATTTCAAGATAACGTGGGCGACGTTATCTCACACCGAATGCAACCTGTCAACCGGAAGATCCTCTGCCACAAAAAAGCACATAAGGCACAAAAAATATTTTATGATCTGATGTTTGCCCTTACGGCTGTAAGTTGTGCCATTTTTCATTATTGCCTTCGTTGGATTCGGCATTGAGGTTGGTTGAGTCGGCAATCACTTTAAAGGTTGTGTCTTTGAGGTTGACGGCGTTGGGCAGAATACTAGTCGCGTCCACCGGAATTTTCACAAACTTGCCCGGTTGTATCACTGGGATTCTCGCCGTCTTCACTCGGCCCACTGCGCTGTCACCGATTTTGCGTACAGTCAACTCCAGAACGCAAGGCTTTGATGGCTTATCACCGTTGTTGGAAACATAAACATTCACCGCTTTATTGCCGGCGAATTCGAACTCATTTCCCCTGACGATTAAATCCGGCATTGGCGGATTAAAACTCGTGGCGACTCTGATTTGTTCAGCGTTGTCATTGAATCCCGAGTTGTGCGCTGCGGTGGCCTGCAAGGCACAGACGGCGACGAGACTCAAGCAAATGATTGTTTTCACTTTTCATTCTCCTTTTCTTTATGGGGCAACTAGTTTCCAACAGCATTGGGCGCAATGTCGCATTGTTGCTAGCCGACGAGTCGCTATGAAGTCGGCCTCCGTTAGGAGTGCGATGTCCGGAACTGTCTACATTTCGCTCCAAGCGGAGCGAAGACAATATCACGCTGTCCTGCGTCTATAAATACTTTCACGGCTCCGGCGTGAAGGCAAATCTTCTGACCCAAAACTAATTTCCTACGCCACCTGAAACTGTTCGAATACGCCAAAGCGCGAGCGATAGCCAAAGACAAAAGGTTTCGCCACCAGGGAATAGATATTCGCGGACCAAGAAAACGCGACGATTCTTCTGGGCCACCTGCGGCGCTTTATATTTACGTATATTTACGATCTGGGACCAACGTAGTGCGCTTCAAATGCGCCGCTGCTGTTGATATTTGGCGAGTTGCCTCGCTTGAGGGTGTCAAAACTAATGTGCGTGCGATCAGCCAACCTTGGATCAGGCTTCTGTTTGTATAGGGCGCTGAAGACCGCAGAACATGAAGCTTGCGCCGATCGGTTAACCCGCAGAGTTTGAAATCTTTTGGGGATGCGGAAACAAAACTACAGCGGCTTCTGCCAGTCGATACGATCGACGATCGATATCTTCACTTGTCCACCGATCAAGCTTAGAGAGTTCTCGTGTCAGGAAGACATCCGAATTACCGTATACTTCGCGCTTTTCCGAAAACGGTCGGTTTGAAAGTTGTTGATTGCGACGTCCCAACAGCAGCGTTAAATTCCCAAGACGATTGACAAGCGCTGGTGCTTCGTCTTGTGATAACCCAGCTTCTGTTAAAGCCGTTGCCCTGGGATGTTGAGAGAGAATGTGTTCCACATGAACTCGACTTGGTCGATCGAGTCTTGCTTCCCCACCGCCTAACGCTTTATTGAGTTGAATCAAAACCTCTCGCCACGCAGAGGTAACGTTTGGTATCTGAATCTTAGCCAAGCGCGCTTGAAACTCTTCATCATCGGGGACCTCATTAAATATCGATGATTCTCTGAAGGCAATCCACGGATCCTCATCTTGACGTGTCTTATTGCACATCTCAGCGTACATTCGTTCAAGACGGTTCGGATTCTTTTCACCAACTACTGAATATCGAACCGTAATTGCTTCACATAATTTTGCAATTTTCTCCATATCGTTGGGTCTTGATTTTGCGAATGACAGAAGCACAGGCCTACAACTGCGCGCCCGATACGAGTTCGACAAACGCTCGAGTATAGCAGCGACTTCAGGTCCCCATAGGCATCGGGTAAGGTTCGGAGTAACTATTTGCTCATATGACTTCGCGACCTCCTCAAGGTCCAGGACGAAAAGAGTAGCTTCGGTAGAACCCATCTGATCAATACGATTCTTGTATAAATCATAGAGCCCACGCTTTCGCGCGAATCCCTCAAATGCAATCCAATAACTTCTTAAGAAGTTTACGACATCATCATCCTTCGTCAGGAGCAAGAGATTGCTCCAAGATTCAATGGCGTCCTCCAATTCTTCTTTACAGCGCGAGAACAGTTTGTTTTTGATCAAGTCAGCGGCGCTGAGGGCCAATCCACGGTCGTTAAGTGTCTCAAAGAGTCGGAATGCATCTCGTTCGCTAGGCGCCGTAATTTTGACAAACTCAACGCCGTAGATCAGTCTTGAGAGCATTTCCTCGTATGGGTTAACCGAGTCCTTATATTGCGGGCTCTGCGCGTACTCCTCTAACAGGGTAAATATTTTTGCGATTGCTTCCCCCAACGACGTAGCTTTCAATGCACTTTCCGTAAAGCGCTCAGGCTCATCGATTAGAATTTCGAAAACCTTAGCGTCATCAGGTTGCAAAATCACTTTCGGAGTCTTTTTTCCCTTCTGACTGCGCGAAAAGAGATACATCTTGTTCCAATCCGCATCAGTTTTTCCTGCTTGGCGAGTCTTATGAATCAAAACAGAAATCAAGAGTGACAACGTTGTCAGTCGCTGCTGACCATCAAGAACAAGCTCAGGAGCGAGGTCCAGTCCTTCCTGCCGAGCCAGTACAATTGATCCCAAGAAGTATGGAAGTTCAGAGCTTGTCGATTCTCCAAACAAATCATCTACTAGTTGCCCGATTTCTTCCGCGCCCCAGGCATACTTCCTCTGAAACGGTGGGATTCTGAACTGGGCGCTCGGTTGAGCCAGAAGTGCCTCAACAGTCTGCGAGAGTACGTCGTATTTAGCAGCCATCTTGATTCTATACAGTACGTGATTAAACGTGTCGTCCGAAATTGATTGAACTCAGATTGTCCTACAAGGCCTGACTTGAATGAGGATACCGAGCCTAACCACAATTCGATTTCAATATTTTGCCGACAGGTGCGGCAATAGTAGAGTTGCGCATAATGAAAGGAACCACCGATGATCTTGAAAACCGTCTAAGTTAAAAACTTCAAGAGTATAAAGGACTCCAATACGTTTAAGGTAGATGAAAAGTGACTTGCCCTGTAGGAAAAAATGAAGCTGTGGAGTCTCGCGGCACGCGTCTCGGCGGTTATGCCGCCGAGACATGGAGTGGCGCCGAGAATTCTTAATCAGTATCCAAGTGGATGTGGTCGATGCTCATTTCGCCGGCCTCAACACGATTCACTATTTGCTCAAGGTATTGATCTTTGATCTCCAATCCATAACGGATTAATGAGCGTGTTCTTGGATCGACTCGGCTGTCGGTTGTGAGTTTTCGAGCGCGTCGTTTTAGATTGGCGTCGTGTGCGTTTGCGCGGTGATGCGCTACCATGCTTTGTCATGGTCCTTATCCTTTCGTTGGAAGGTTGCGGATCTAGGGTCGGCTTTGTGTTGACGCACAAGTCGGCCCGCTTCTTTTTATTTGGTGAGTGATCAGGAAGCTAGCGCAAAAATTTTCGTTTGTCACCAGTCGATTTGACTCATAGATCTATATAATCGACACATGACGCTGTTATTCGCATTTCTGATTGGAGTCTTCGCCGGGTTGCGCTCGCTTACGCCTCCGGCGGCGGTCGCGTGGGCCACGTACCTGGGTTGGCTCAAACTCGCGCGGCCACTGTCTCTCATCGGCTCGCTTCCTGCCGTAATTATTTTGAGCCTGTTAGCCATCACAGAAATCATTTTTGATAAGCTGCCGAATACTCCGAACCGCACTGCTCCTCCAGGACTTATCGCCCGCATCGTGACAGGTGGCTTAACGGGCGCCTGCGTTTCTCTTGGCGGTGGACAGTCGGCTCTTGTCGGCGCCGGGTTGGGATTGATCGGCGGAATCGTCGGTTGTTTCGCAGGCTATCAGGCTCGCGCTCGGCTCGTAAGGTCGCTGCGCCTGCCAGATTTCTACGTTGCTATGATCGAGGACCTGGTTGCGATCGGTGGCAGTCTGTTAATCGTTTCGCGATTCTAGCAGCAAACCCCGAATCAATTTGGCGAAAGTCTGTACGCGGCCATCTCGTGATCGTTGCGGACAAGCAGGATGTCGCCGACTACAACCGGGTGATTCCACGTTTTGCCTTCGAGCGCCTGGAGGTGCCCGAGTTCGGTGAACTGGTCGGGCGTCGCTTTTGCCAGAGCAAGTTCGCCTTTCTCAGAAAGCACTATCAACACGTCCTGTTCCGGCAACAAGACAAGTTGCCCGTAGCCGTATTGTTTGCCTCGCCACTTGAGCTTGCCGTCATCGAGATTGACGCAAACCAGCTCGCTGCCGTCGAAACCAAATGCATGTCCCTTATGGACCACGAAATCATTGAACCACGGATTTATATCTTCGGTGGTCCAACGTTCCTGTGCGGTCCAGCCACCGGATCCCTGTCCGACTGTGAGCCGGCGCAAACCACTGGCTTGACTGACGCTGATCAGCAGGTCCCCATTATCAGCGACGGCGGGCTGCACGATCGGTTCGCCACCCCAGGGGTGCTCCCAAAGCACTTTGCCGTCGGTAAGCGAGACACTCAGTACCCCAGTTGATCTCAGCAGGACGACTTGTTGAATTCCATTAACAGTTACCAACTGTGGCGAGCTGTAGCCGCTACCGCCAGCCGGACCCCGCCAGCGCGGATTCCCGGTCGCGGTTTCATAAGCAACCAGATTTCCAGCGGTTGCGACAATCACGAGATCGTTCACGACGAGCGGTGAGCCGGCGATGCCCCAGCCGGGAATTTTCGCGCCAGTATCGTTCACCGCGTTACGTGTCCAGATAACGTTGCCGGTCGAAGCATCGAGGGCGTTGACGATTCCAGTTGCGCCTTGCGTATAAACGCGACCGTTGCCGATCGCTGGTGTTGCTCTTGGACCAGGACCGGCATTTGATTCGTAGAACCTGGCTTTGTCTCTATGTCGCCAGACTGGCTTGCCTGTCGTTATGTCGTGGCAGGAAACGATCTCGTCGTCAACACGCTGCTCCTGGGTATAAAAGCGCCCGTCCTGCACTGCAAACGAAGACCATGCTGGTCCAACCGGTCGTCTCCAAAGCTCGACTGGCGGAGACGTAGACCAATCGGTCTTGATCGTTACACCGCGAACTGTGCTATCGCGCTGAGCCCCACGAAAACCGGTCCAGCCAATCTCGGTGTTAGCGCCGGCGGAACCCGTGGCGGCCGGAGCCGCAGTCTCTTCGGAAGCCTCGGCAGCCGCAAGCTTTTGTTCGCGAGTCTGGGACCAACGCCAGTGCAAGTCGTTATCAAACTCGGCCGTCAGTCCGTCAGTTCGGAGGAACATAAACACGCCGCAACCGATTATCAGCATCACAACAAACGCCAGACGCCGTTTTGCAGTAGAAAAATGACGAGAAACGACGGCCCACAAAACCAAGCCCATACTAAACACGGGAATCGCGAGGATGTAGAGCAGCATGCCCATCCCGCCACCTGCAATCGACTCGTGCACTAGACGCTTCGTCCCGATTAGTGCGAGCACGATCAGCACGAGAGCGGCGATGCGCTCGATCCATGGCGCGCGACTGAAGAGGAGCCACCAGACAAGGATGACCAGTCCACCGATGACGCCAGAGAGCAGCCCAACGATTGGCACTTGAGGAAAAATCACGGGGACCACAAACCAACCCAGCCATTGCAACGTTACGGCTATGACACCGGGCCACACGCGAATTGGTTTACGCGGAGTTGCTAACGCAGTTTCTATTGTCGACATATTAGTCTGACCTTACGCAGATAGTTGACAGTTTGTTCAAACTAGACGGAGCCGCGCTCGGGGCTGCGCGAGATAAACATGATGACAAAACCACAAAGAACGCCAATCATCAGCCCATAATACGTGAGCCAGAGGACTTCGCTGACGAATCCTGCTTCAGTTGCGCTGGTCGCGATTACATCGTTTCCGTGAGGTGGGTAGTGATAACCACTCAGAATGAAGATGATTCTAAACAGCACAAAGAAGAGCAGGGGACAAGCAACTACCGGAATCGCGGTTATGAATGGCGCTGGTGTTCTACGAAAAACTCTCAGTGCAAGCAATGAAAGCGCAGGCGCAACAAACACCAGAACCAGCCCAACCGATGAATAAAATCGACCTGGCGGCGACATGAGAATCCCAAATGGATAGTTTGTCAGAGTTTTTGACAGCAACGCTGCCTGGCCAAGAGCTCCGATGGCGCCTATCACATAGTTGGCAAGCATTTCAGAACGACGCATATCTAGAATTGAGAACCAACTTCGAAGGGAGCAACTACCTTACCTGCTTGTTCACGTAGACTCGATCCTTGGTTACTTTGAAGTACGCCGAAGGCGTTCGCTAATTTCAGCCCAGGGTTGGAGCGCAGCGACAACCTTGGGTAAAGACGGTAGCAATCTTTTGAACCCTGTAAGGGTTCGCCTCGCGATAAACCCTTTCAGGGTTGAGATGCTTTCTTATACTGTCTGTCCCAGGGTTCTCACTGCGCTCGAACCCTGGGCTGAAATTAGCCAACGCCTTCGGCGTTTTAAAACTAAACCGCTCACGAAATACTTATGCCGGATTGTACGTCATAAATTCTCAACGGTTCATAAAGTTTTGTGTATAGTTAGCTCCCACGTGCCTCTTCCTGTTGCACATGGTCTAATCGGTGCCAGTGTTGTCGCCGCTCTCCGCGATCCTGCTCAAATGCCTGGCTGGAAGTGGCTGGCTTTCGGAGCGTTTCTCGCTATTGCTCCCGACTTCGATTTTGCACTGAACTGGCTGCGCATCTCCTGGGGTGGATGGCATCACGGCTTCACTCACTCAATACCTTTTGCGGTAGTGGTCGGCCTCGTGACGATCGTCGTATTGAGACAATGGAAAGTGCGGAGCTTTCTCGTGTTCGGCGGCGCATATGTTTCGCACACGCTCCTCGACTACATGTTGACTGAGTCGCGCTGAGTCGCGCTGTGGTGGCCCTTCACCAATTACAGATACAAACTCAGGTTGCCGAATCCGATTGATTACACCTACAGCGTCGATTCAGTCAGCCAGGCTGTGATCGACTTGCTGAAGATCAGTTTGGTTGAGTTGCTGATCTTTGGACCAATTCTGTTAGCTGTGATTTTGGTAAGGAATAGACTTCGTACCACTATAAAAGAATCGGGTGACGCCCGATAATTAAATTCTCAAGAGCTTCGTCACCATCCTGGTAGTCAACCGCGATCGTCGTACTCCTCGAGCTTTCGCTTAATCGTTTCTTCTGTTTCGTTCAGGAAGTCACCGATTTCGCGGATTGAATATCGGTGATCCCAATATGCTTCGTAGATGTATGAATCAGTCTTATCTTGATTAATGCTGTCACCAAAAAGCCTCTCCAGTTCCGGATCCCCATCTTTAGCGCCAGCGAATACCTGCTCCAGAGTGGGATGACTCGAAAATCGCGGTGAGGCGCCATTGTAGGTACCAAACATTTCCTTATTCCGTTTGCGGCGGTTTGCTGCGGCTAACTTTTTCAGTTCTGGGAAAATACTAAAATCGCCAGTGAGTACGTCGTGTGCGTTTTCCCTCAAAAGAGTTGCATATTCCCGCAAGAGCTGTTCGATGTAGGCCGTTGTCCATTCCTTGTCGCTACCGTGAAATTTGCTCGTGTCGATTGCGGGTTGGCGGATCTGAAGGAGAAAGGAAAAACCGGCCGTGGCAGCTTCCGTTACCTCATTACCTGAACGCTCCAACTTCACGAGGTCTATCGATAGGCTCGACTGCCATTCGTAGTAGACGTCAATGCCGGTAGTGCGGTTACGGTACTTAACAACGGACTCCGGCACATGCTCAAGGGTCTCCACGTGATGAAAGCCAAACTCGGTGAAAAGAGATTCAAAAGTTTCATTCACTGCTTGCCTAAAAAAGGCGAAAGCATTGTTCGGCTTTTTAGGTTTTCTCTTAACCATTTTTGGAAAACTATCACAAAAGAAAACGGATGAACACGATCAGATCCGTGTTCATCCGTAACGAAAAGAGTTGAGAAGTTGTTAGTTGTTAGTAGCAGCAGCGGGGACGGTGTTGCCCTGAAACTGGCGCCAGTAGTCCTTCACGAAATCCATCTGTTTTCCGTGGCCGTAGCCCGAACCAAATTCATACTGGTCCATCTCCGCAAGCACCTGGTCCAGGTTCCATTTGTCTTTGTTGAATCGATAAACCGCACCCATCACGCCGGTCCGGTGACGCCCGCCCGCACAGTGAAGGTAGAATTTGCCTGTTTCCGGATCGTCAACTACCTTCAGGAACGCATTGATCTGGTCCATGCTGGGGTAGCTCTTATCAACCATCGGAATGTTGATGTAACGCAGTCCGGCTGCCTCGACTGCGGGCTGCTCGTATTCTTTCGAATTGTCGGTCAGGTCAATAATCGTCTTCACGCCGAGCGCAGCCAAAGCCGCATAGTCCTCATCTTTGGGACGCCCGCCACGGAAAAACCGTTCATCCATTTGGCCAAAGTTTTTGATCTTTACGTTGGGAAATTTTTCGTTTTTGCTCGTGCCGTAGGTCAAACCGGAAAGGGCAAAAGTCAGTGCCAACAGCGCGATAACAGCAGGAGAAAACTTCTTAACCGATCTCATCCGATACTCCTTAAGTAAATCAGGGTAGTTTTAATCTTACCGGAATGTGAGATTCGGTGGATAGTCCCTAAGTTGCATCCCATTTTGAATGTACGATTTGCGCACTAAATGCTTGATTTGCTGGGTTTAGGCGGCGAGACCCAGACGCGAATCCGTACGTTCTCTGGGCAGTAAAGAAGGCTCAAGGTTCTGGCCTACGGCATGAGTCAGGATGGCGTGCAGTTGTCGCAGTCCTTCGGTGAGAGCGGCGGGACCGGGTTGAAGAATGTAGGTCGACTTGATCTCGTAGATTTGATCGTCACGAACCGCCGTGATGTTGTGCCAGCCTTCGCGAGCGCGAATGAGGTTCTTCTTAACCTGGCGTCCACACCAGGAGCCGATGATTACGTGTGGATCTTTAGCAATCACATCCGCGGGGTTGACGATTCGATCTTTCGCACTTTGCTGCTCGCGCAACTCCGGAAAGACTGAATCACCGCCGGCGACTTCGATCAACTCGTCAACCCAACGAATGCCGGAGATCAGCGGGTCGTACCACTCTTCAAACAGCACGCGCGGTCTAAAAGGAAAGCGCGATGCTGACGCCGTGATTGCGTCTATCTCTTCCTGCAACGTTGTGATGAGACGCTCTGCTTTCTCCGCGCTGCCTACTATTCGTCCCACCGTGAGGATCATTTCCATGATCTCGGCGATGCTGCGTTGATTAAAGGTGAACACAGTCACGCCACGTCGAATCAACTCAGCAGCGATGTCGGCCTGGAGATCCGAGAACGCGAAAACGAGATCGGGTTTGAGCGCGAGGATCTTATCGAATTTGGCGTTGATGAAAGCGGAGACGCGGGGCTTCTGTCGCGCTTCCGGTGGTCGTACCGTGTAGCCTGAGATGCCGACAATACGATCCTGTTCACCGAGCAGATAGAGCGTCTCAGTGGTCTCTTCAGTGAGACAGATAATGCGCCGCGGAAATTCGTTCATGTGCGTTTATCCACAGATTACGCAGATTATTTTTCTGTGTAATCTGTGGATGGTTTGTTCTCAGAAAAGCCGTACGGACAATGCCTGCATCCTTGTTCACAGCAATAACCACGACGCAGCAGATAGTGCGACGTGAGGACCATTAATCCATTCTCGAAATAATAGTCCTCGTTTTCGATCAGCACTTCACGGTCACTCTCGTCCACGATCAGAAAATGAAACTCGCTCCCGCACGTCCAGTCCTTCCGGGCGTTCGGAATCCGCTTTCAAAGTACTCTCGATCGAAAAGATTATCCACATAACCGAAGAATCGCAGTTGCCGCTTGTCATCGCCTAACGGCAGGGAATAGCTCGCGCCCAGATCCGCTTTCGCGAGTCCCTTAAATCTAAAACCGCGACTCGTGAATGTCGTCGCGTCAATGACTGCTCCGAGATAATTACTCGACGCGGAGAAATCAAAATTAACGAGGACGCGACGACCAACACGCTGGGTAGCAACAATCGAGAATTGGTGATCGGGGATCACAAGCGAACGAATCGTGCCCGGCACTTGAGGCGTGCGCTGCTGTGCCTTAGTGAAAGTGTAAGCCGCTATCAGATTCAAACTTCTCGTGGGAGTTGCTCGCAGCTCGACTTCCGCTCCGCGCGCGATACCGCCGTTAGTGTTTAAATACCCGCCAAAGCGACCGAATGGATCGGTCGTAAAATTGATCAACCCGGAAAAATCGAAGATGATGATCTTTCGCAGTTGAGTGTAAAAGTAAGTTGCCGAGAGTCGCACTCGATTGTTGTGAAATGTCTGATCGATTCCGGCGTCGAATGCTAGCGAACGCTCGGGCTCCAAACGCGGATCGCCAAAGACTGTGTATCCGAAGAAGCTGTCAAACGAGCTGCCGAAGCGTTCGAAGAGCGACGGCGCGCGATAGCCGTTGCCGACGTGTCCGCGCAGTTTTGTTCCTGAAGATCGAAACGTATACGCGACGGAGCCATCACCTGTGTAAGCTGTCGGTGGCGACTGAAAGGTGATTCCGGTGTATGGTGCGGACGCCGCGGGTGTGAACACCGGGCGTTCGAGTCTGAAGAACTGCGCGCGAAACGCACCGGAGATCTGTAGGCGATCATCGAGCAGTCGTAACTGATCCTGCGCGAAAATTGCATGACTCTTCTGCGTTACGTCAACATTGGAGTTGTCGGCGGGATTGACCTGGAACGACGGGTTCTTGAAGTTTTCACTCTCAAACTCGTAGCCACCGGTGATGAAGTTGTATTGACCGATCTGTAGGTCGACGCGCGCGTTAAGCGTGTGAATTCGTGCGTCGAAATCAGATCTCGTAGTGCCGCCGAATGGCTGAAAGCCGACGCCGAGTGGTCCATTGATGCTGCTACGATTTGTCGCGAGTCCCTGATAACTAATCGTGTAGCCGAACGTCTCAGTTGGACGTTGATTGAAAGTGATGGCGCCATTGAAGAAGTTGCCTTCACGGAGTGCATCCGGATCGTTAGCCCCGGCAACGAAGGTGGCTCCACCGATATTCAGTTGTGAAGGCGGCACACCGGCTTCAAAGCGCAGTTGTTCGGCGAGAGCGAGGGGAATTGCTTCGATGATTCCCGTTGCCGGCAGAGTTCCGATTGCTTCCGGATTGTTGTTCAACTGCACGCGGGAGTTGGTTGCGTAAATACGTCCCGACAGCGTTGCCGTTGGAGTGACGCGGAACAGAATGCGACCCTGGCCACTCCTGTTGCGTGCTTCGTCGTTATCGTCAATGCCACGCGTGACGTTGAAGAATGAAATGCCGCCGCTATAAACAACACGGTTGTGGTTTACGCCTCCGGCAACGTGAGCTCGCGTGCGAAAGAAACCCAAGCCTCCGCCTTCACCGAGTACGCTGCCATGAATTGGACCACCGCCTTCATCGGTCACGATATTCACGACGCCCCCGACGGCATTTGAGCCGTACAAAGACGAGCCTGAGCCGCGTAACACTTCAAGCCGGCTGACATCAGTAACGACGAGGTCTTCGAGAAATCCGGACGCGTCGCCTTGAGGCGCAGCAGCGTCGCGGAATCGGATGCCGTCGATTAATACAGCCGTATCTTCACTTGGCAGGCCGCGCGTTTTGATCGAAGTGAGCGAGCCTGGACCACCGAGTTGCTGCACACGCAAACCGGGCACAACGCGCAGTGCTTCAGGAATCGCCATTTCGTCGCGTTCATCAATATCCTGATTATCGACGACGGTCAGCGCCTTCGAGACTTCGTCAACAGTTTGCGGAGTGTCAGAAGCAGTGACCACGACGGAGTTGCGCAGGCCCGACAACTGTAGAGCGATGTCGAGCGTTGTCGCTTGACCACGCACAACAGTGACTGATTTTGCTTCGGCTAACGCAAAGCCACTCGCTTCAGCTTCGATGAGAAATTCTCCGGCGGCGAGATGTTTGAAACTGTAAGCGCCACTGGAATCAGTTGAAGTAACGAGGCTCAGCGTTCGATCTGGTCCGAAGAGTCTCACCGTCGCGCCTGGAAGATTTGCACCTTGCGGATCTTTAACATGACCGCTGATTTCGGTTTCCACAGTCTGTGTTTGTACGGCGGGAACAAACGCGAATCCGATCAGGATCGCGATCAATAGATTTTTCATAATTTCTCCTGCTAAAAACGAAAAAGCCCTCGATCTCCTTTGGAAGATCGAGGGCGTCTTAAACTCGATAGATTTATACTTGTGCGTGACGCCACCAGCTCTTTCCCGGAGCATTTTGTGGTCGCTTCCGTTGCAGCAGGCAAGGTTTCCTGACTTCCGGCTCGAACGCGTTGCTTCACGGCCTTCCCAGTCTCAATGAGACCAGTGACCATTCATTTGGAAGCTACGCAATTGCCGGTACACAGTGGCGGGAACCGTCTGGGCTTTTCACCCATCTTCCCTTGTCACCCTCTATGGGCACCTGCGACGGTCCAACTCGATGTCGAGTTGAAACAGCGATATTACTAATGCAAAGAACTAATCTTGTGACGTGAGCGCAAACTCTATGTCGTGAACGCGCTGCTGTCAAGTTGTATCCACAGATTACGCAGATTCATTATTTAAAACGAGCGGCGTATTAGATAGCCGATGTAGTAATAGGTTTCGTGCGCTAAGAGACCTAACTGGCTCTTGAGACCTTGATACCTGGTGCTCGGTGTCGGCGACGGCTCCGCTAATAGACCAGCATCTCGCGCCATCAACACTGCTCGCTTCATGTGCAATGGATCACTTACGATCAAAACTTTCTTAATACCCTGGGCATCAGCGACTTGCTTCGCGTACAAGATGTTCTCATACGTGGTATGTGACTTCTGTTCGATCAACATGTCCTGCAACGGAACTCCACTCTGTAGAGCGTAATCGCGTGCTGCCGCGGCTTCCGTCGGCTCACCGGGGTTTCCCTGACCGCCAGTGAATATCAGTTTCCGAACTTTGCCCTTTTGATAGAGTTCGATACCGTGATTAATGCGTTCCCTGAAGACCGGCGAAACACCCGAGCTCCAGACCGCCGCGCCAAGCACGATAGCTGCGTCGGCTGGCGCTTCAGAGCGAGTATTTCCGAACGAGTAGATACGCGAGGCGAGCAATCCAAACACCACAACCACGATGGCGATTAGCAGCAGTAATAACTTCGCGAACTTCTTCATAATGGCGCTAAACTGTTTCCCTCGGTCCACAGCTTACACAGAGAACGAAATTCTGTAATCTGTGGAGGGCCACGTTTTGTATTGCAGATGTCCTCAGTTGACGCTTATTAACATGCGCATCTACTTACTATTTCTGTTCGCAATCTTCAGCATTAACTGTAATCGTACCGCCAACGTACCTCAACCAAAGACCGAAACGCCTATCACTGTACACACAACGCAATCGCCCGCTGACGGTGATAGTCGTGAACCAGAACTCACCGTCACTCAGGATGGTCGCGTAATTCTGAGTTGGGTCCAAAAGATTGATGAAAAGCAATACGCGTTGCGCACGGCTGCGTTGGATCATGGCGGGTGGGGTGAAGCCCAGACCGTCGCTCAGGGCGACAATTGGTTTGTCAATTGGGCGGATTTCCCCTCAGTCATCGCTCTCAAAGACGGAAGGCTTGCCGCTCACTGGCTGGTGAAGAGCGGCTCCGCCACGTATGCCTACAACGTCAACATCGCGCAGTCAAAAGACTCCGGTAAAAGTTGGACCACGCCGATGGTGCCGCATCGTGACAACACGCTGACAGAGCACGGGTTTGTGTCGCTGATACCATTGGCGGATGGTCGACTGGGCGCCGTGTGGCTCGATGGCCGTAACATGAAAGATATGAAGGAGACTGACGAGCATGCGCCGTCTCCTGTGAGTATGACGCTGCGTTATGCTGCAATTGACGCAACCGGGAATTTGTCTGATGAAAGTGAACTGGACGAACGCGTTTGTGAGTGTTGCCAAACGTCAGCCACAGTGACGCGTGATGGTCCAATCGTGGTTTATCGCGATCGTTCGCAAACTGAAGTGCGTGATATCTACGTTGTGCGTCACGTGAATGGCGCCTGGACCAAGCCTCAGCCAGTATCTGCCGACAACTGGCAAATCAACGGTTGTCCTGTAAATGGACCGTCGGTTGTAGCAGATGGCGCGAATGTTGTCGTCGCATGGTTCACTAGCGCCGCCGATACACCGCGTGTCAAGATCGCATTTTCTCGAGATGCAGGCGCGACTTTCAGTCAGCCGATACAGGTGGACGACGGAGAATCGGTCGGGCGAGTTGATACTGTGCTGCTGCCCGACGGTTCAGCTCTCGTCTGCTGGTTGTCAGGGAATACTGACGGCGGCGCAATCAAAGTCAGGCGTGTGCGCGCAGATGGCACAGTTGGACCACCAGCCGTAATCGCGCGAACAGACATTTCACGCTCGAGCGGCTTTCCACGAATGGCTCGCCTTGGCGACGAAGTTCATTTTGCGTGGACCGAATTCGGCAAACCTTCGCACGTACGCACAGCCGTCGTCGTCGTATCAAACTATAAATGACTATGAATGTACTGGTCCTAAACTGCGGCAGTTCATCTGTTAAGTTTCAACTGATTGCGACCGATCTGGATCTGATCAAGCAAGACGCCGACAAGCGCTTGGCCCATGGACTGATCGAACGAATCGGCGGCGCGGGAATCGTAACTTTCACTGCCGAGGGCAAAGCGCCAAAACGTTTTGCGGAGCCGGTCAGAGATACGCGCGCAGCCGTCGAGATGATCCTGCGTTGGGCGATTGGAGAGGAGTCAGGACTCACTGGAATCGCAACTATTGGCGACATTCATGCAGTCGGACACCGCGTGGTCCATGGTGGTGAGCAGTTCACGTCATCAGCGTTAATAACTGATGCAGTATTGCGTGGAATTGAAGACTGTATCGAGCTTGCGCCGTTACACAATCCGGCAAATATTCAGGGCATCCTCGCGGCGCGCGCAGCCCTCGGCTCCGCTATTCCACAAGTCGCGGTGTTCGACACCGCGTTCCATCAGACCCTGCCCGAACACGCGTTTCTTTACGCGTTGCCGTATCAACTCTATCGGCGTCATCGCATCCGTCGTTACGGCTTTCACGGCACTTCGCATTGCTACGTTGCCTATCGCTATCGCACGTTGCGAGGAATTGCGCGAGATGCGACCAACATCATTACTCTGCATCTCGGGAATGGGTGTTCGATAGCCGCGATCAAAGCCGGGAACAGTATTGACACCTCAATGGGATTCACCCCGTTGGAAGGACTCGTAATGGGCACGCGGTCGGGCGATCTCGATGCGTCGATCGTGGATCTGGTCTCCAGCAAGGAGGGATTGTCGTCGCGTGAAGTCGAGACTCTGCTAAACAAACAATCGGGATTGCTCGGCATCTCCGGACTTACTGACGACATGCGTGAGTTGCTGGCGGAGGAGCGAGAGCATGACGATCGTCGCGCGCATCTGGCGATTGAAATCTTCTGCTATCGCGCGCGCAAATATATCGGTAGTTATCTGGCGGCGATGAATGGCGCCGAAGCGGTTGTGTTTACCGGTGGCATCGGCGAAAACTCCGCGGAGATTCGGAGCAGGATCTGCTCGGAATTGATCTGGATGGGAGTGGAGCTCGATGCCGAACTAAATTCGAAGCACGGCGCCGATCAAGGTGGCCGCATCAGCACCGAGAACTCACGCGTCGCAATCTACGTCATACCAACCAATGAAGAGTTATTAATCGCTCGCGATACTGTCCGTGTAGTGACCGGCACGCCGCAGCGATTTTAGCGTGGTGAATAACCCGCCTTAGTCACAGATTACACAGATTTTGAGCATCATTCTGTGTAATCTCGGGCATATTTTAAGCTACCAATCCCCTGACCAATTCAAGAACGTCCTCAAAAACCGCCCGTCACCGCGCGAGCCGGAGGTTAATCATGTTGGTAAGAATCCTTTACGGAGTAATCGTGTTACTCACTGCTACAGTTGTGGGTTTGGTTCTTGTTAACAGAGGTGAGGCGAAGGCACCGGCAACGTCAGCACAAGGTCCACCCGCACAGAGCCATGCGAAGAGAGAAAAACTCACCGGCTTCGACGCACAAATAGTAGCCAACGCCAAGGAGTTTCTCGATGAAGGCAGAACCACGTTTCGCTTCGATACCTTCGGCGACGAAGCCTTTTGGGGTGGTGCGCTGCAACTACACCAGGCAATCAAGGGCTCGGCTCTTGGTGGTGTAGGTCCCGGAATCAGTCCGACCACTGCATTAAGTCTCGGTCTGAAAGTAGACGTTGATGCGTTGCCGCAACCACTCATCAACAGGTTGAAGCAAGGCAAGGTCAACCTTGACGATCCGGCCACGACTGTTGCGCTGTTGAGACTCAACGCAGTAGTTGGTCTCCAAGGGTTCTTTGCAGGCGATGACTTAAACTCGATTGGTATCACATGCGCGCTTTGTCACTCGACTGTGGACGATTCTTTCGCACCGAGCATTGGTCATCGACTCGATGGCTGGGCCAATCGTGATCTCGACGTTGGAAAGATCGCTGCTGCGGCGCCAAATCTAAGTCCGTTTTCGAATTTGCTCGGTGTGAGCCAGGACACAGTTCGGGCTGTATTTAACAGTTGGGGACCAGGCAAGTTCGACGCCGAGTTGATACTCGATGGCAAAGCCTTCAATCCGCAACAGGTAACCAACGGTGTCGTGACAGGAACTAACGTTCCGGGAGCGACTCTGATACCTAACGCCTTCGGTCTGGCAGGTTTCAATGAGCACACATGGACCGGATCGTGGGGAAGTGTCAGTTACTGGAATGCGTTTGTCGCCGCACTCGAGATGCGCGGTATCGGCCGGTTCTTCGATCCGAGATTGAACAATGCTGCTAAGTTTCCGATCGCTGCCGCGAATAGCTTTGGCGACTTGCCGCATATACCGCCTGAGCAGGATCGGATAACGAAGAAATTGCCTTCGCTGCATTTCTATCAACTCGCGATTCCGGCGCCTGAGCCGGAAGCGGGAGTGGACTTTGATGTCGCAGCGGCCGAACGCGGTGATGATCTTTTCGTTGGCAAAGCGAAATGCAACGACTGTCATGTCGTGCCACTATGGACAGAGCCGGGTTGGAATCTACACACGCCTGCCGAACTCGGCATCGACAGTTTTCAGGCTGATCGCTCACCGGATGGTGTCTACAAGACGATGAATCTTGCGGGGATCTTCGTACGTGAAAATGGTGTGTTCATGAACCCTGCAAACAAGGGAAGGTACTATCACGACGGACGCTTCGCGACGTTGTTGGATGTTGTCAATCACTACAACACACGATTCAGTTTGGGCTTGACGGCGCAGGAGAAGACTGACGTGGTTGAGTATTTGAAATCTCTGCCTCAACAAGAATGAAGGATTCTACTGTAGGGGCGGCCCTCCGTGGCCGCCCGTGGTTTGAGAAGG
>DATEIS010000062.1:0-4944 GCA_035278765.1 Pyrinomonadaceae bacterium
GCTAAAGCGGATGGCGGCAAGATCGGTTTCACGCGCAGGATTTTTCTTGGCAAGCTCGATGCGGATGTGGTGTCGGATGGCGAGGCACCTGTTTTTGCGTCGTTTCAGACCGGAGCTTACCGGCCGGACCAGGCTGCAAAGGGTGGCGGCGCCACCGTTGAGAACGTCGCGGTAGAGATTGGTGACGTGCGCATGAAGCCTGAGGCTCCGTTTCAGGAAGCGAAGCAGGCTGTCGATCTTACGAAGGCCGAGGTCATTGTCGCGGTTGGACGCGGCATCAAGAGCAAGGACAATCTCGTGCTCGCAGAGAAGCTCGCGGAAGTCCTCGGCGGCGATCTTGCAGCATCGCGTCCGATTTGTGACGCCGAGTGGTTACCGATTGATCGTCAAATCGGATCGTCAGGACAAACTGTAGCTCCGAAACTCTACGTTGCGCTCGGCATCTCCGGCGCGATTCAGCACCTTGTCGGCATGAAAAACTCCGGCACGATCGTGGCGATCAATAAAGATCCGGAGGCGCCGATCTTCGACATTGCTGATTACGGGATTGTTGGGGATCTGTTTGATGCGGTGCCAGTGCTCACCGAAGAGATCAAGAAGATCAAAGGTACTTAATACTTCTTCATCTCATCCAGGACGTCTTCAATTTTCCAGTCGTTTCCCGTGTAGATCTTCGCGATTTTGCCGTCGGGTTTAATTATGGCGGTCCTCAATCCGTGAATGATCTGATCCTTTTCCGGGTAATAAGTTAGTCCGAAATACTCCGCGATCTTCTTGACCTGTTCGGTTGTCCCCCCGGCGAATTCCCAATGCGCAAAAGTCTCGTCTTTGTACCGTTCGGTGTGAGCGGCGCCGTAACTGCGCAGTACCGGCGGTGTGTCGTACGAAGGATCAATGCTGACGCTGAGCAGGTGAGTCTTCGCGTATAGACCAGCATCCTGGCTGAGAGCGCGATCGATCTGCGCGAAGTTGTTGGACATGAGAGTGCAGTAATCCGGTACTGGACAGCGTGTGTAGATGAACGTCAGCAGCAACGTGCGACCGCGATAATTTTGAATGCGAATCTCACGATTGTCCTGATTGCGAAGTGTAAAGTTCGGAACTTCGTCACCTTCCTTCGCTATTGTCACAGCAGGCATCGCCGCCGAGGTGCTCGCGCTCTGCCGGCTGATAATCAGATCCTCCAGCCACGAATGCGAACCGTCGACGACGAGCGTCGCCGTAATCTCGTCATCCTTCGCCAGAATCTGCAAGTCTGATTCATTGCGGACAGCAAACGGCATCGTCATCGCAGGCATGTAGCCTTTGACGTCTTCATGCGCGACCGTCACCGAATGTTTCTCCGGCTCAACCGCAACCACCTTGCCTTTGAAATCAAACCGCTTCTCATTGCCACTTCTGCGACACGACATGGCGAAGCAAACACACACCATCACCAACACTGCAACGATCCTTTTTGTGTTTTTTGCGCCTTTTGTGCCTTTTTGTGGCTTCATTTGGGTTGGAGTTGAGCGTCGTAGAGTCGTTGGTAGGTCCAATAGTTAGCCATCACTTTATAGACGTAATCTTTCGTTTGCGTGAACCCGATCTCCGGAACATACCGGTCGGCTTCGTTGGCCCGCGAGCGTGCGATCCAACGCGCCAGATTGTCCGCTCCGCCGTTGTACGACCCGGCCACGGCCTGTGGCTGGTTGGGAAACTGTTGAAAGAGATTCGCCAGGTATTGGGAGCCAAAGAGAATCGCAGTGTCGGCGTTGTAGAGATCATCCTGATTGAAGTTGTTTAGTTTTACTTGAGCTGCGATCTCATTAGCAGTCGAGGCGATAAACTGCATCATCCCGCGCGCTGCCGCAACTGATTTTGCATCAGTCTGAAAACGCGATTCCTGACGCGCAATCGAGAGCACAAAGCGCGGATCGACGTTTCTGCTGCCGGTGTGCTTCAACAACGATTCGCGAAACGGTGTTGGATATAGAAGTTGGACCATTTCTCGTGGCGCCAGTTCGACCACGAAGTCGGCCGGTACAGTTTTCCATGTTTGCTCACCGAAACGAACGGCGCGATTCGCAATGCCGCCACGCAAAGACAACACCGCGATCGTGTAATCCTCGTCAGGACCCCGAGACGATTTACGTGCCGCCAGGTACTCCGGAATTGCTTCGTCGTAAAGCCCAAGAAGCAACAGACCATTGGCAAGCGCATCATGAGACTCCAGGTCCGTGTCCGGTTTTAGCAAAGGGACTTTGTTGAACTGTGGAATGCGATAAGTGCTCAAAGCGTTGTACGCAGTTTGCAGAGACTTCAGCGACTCAGCCCTTAGCTGTGGATCGTTCGTGAGTCTCAAACTCGATTGCGCAGCGACGCGTGCTTGCTCGAATTGCCCGGCGGCGCTATTTACCTTGCTATCGTTGAGCAGATTATTGAGGCGCATGCGAACAAGGTTTCGTGTTTTCTCATTCGCTCCCAGATCCAAGAGTCTTTGCGTAGCCCGCGTTCCATAGTATTCATTGCGGCCATCGGGGATCGCGAGATAGGTATTGATCGCCTCTTCGGTTCGTCCAAGCTGTTCGAGCGCAAACGCCCGCAGAAAATTCACTTCCGCCGGATTGGTGCCGCCAGGCACGCGTGTGCCGCCGAGATCAGAAAGCTTCGATAGCTCATCAGCATCGCGCACGACTGTGGCCCAACTTCCTTGCGCGAGGTGAATACGCAGTTGTGCAAAGAGTGCGACTGCATTTGCCACGCCGCCCTTGAATCGCGCCCGAGCTTGCTGGACCCAGTTGAGCGCTTCCGGATAGCGGCCTGCTTCGTGAAGCGCATCGATGATGTTCAGGTAAGCTCGATCTGGGGTTGGGTTATCTGGAAACTTGTCGATCAGGAGTTTGTAGGCGGTGACTGCGTCGTCAGTGCGCTTCATCCGCACATAACTTGAGCCGAGAAAACCGACCGCATCGCGCGCACTAGTTGACTGCGGATACCCATCGAAGACTTTCTGAAAAAGCTTAACCGCGTCGTCGTACTTTGCCTCGTTATAAAGCCCGCGCGCGATCTGAAACATCGCATTCGGGACAGTCGTGCTTTGCGGAAACCGATCGATGACGGCCTGATAGTGAACACGCGCCCCCGCGAAGTCGCGATTGAACTGATAGACCGAAGCGCGCAGTAAATGGTCCGCTTCGGAAAGCGTCGGTGCCTTATTGTCGAGCGCATCGAGCTGTCGCACTGCCTCGAGTGCGAAATCATCAGGACGCGACGCATCGGGCATCTGCATCAGGAGCTTTGTGAAAACATCGCGCGCCTCGGTGGCTTTTCCAGCACGCACGTAAGCGAGTCCAATCAGCGTCGTTCCTTCACGTGCGAGCGCAGTGTTCTTCGAAAGCGTCAACGGCTTAGCGCTATTCGCCGCGGCCGCAAAGTCACCACTTTCGAAAAAGCTCTCACTGATTCGTAGCGTCGCCGGCTCAAAGAGCAGGCTCGATGGCGCCGTGGCCACGAGTTGTTGTAAACGCTCACGTTCGAGCACGAGGTCGCCGGTCGCGCGCGCGAGCTTCGCGAGTCGCCACAGTGCGTATTCGCGGAGTCTAGACTCGTTCGCAACGATTGACTGGTAACTTGCGAGCGCGGTCGCCGTATCACCCGTTCTCTCCGCAATCCGCCCGAGCAGATACTCGTAATTCTTCTGCCGAAACAGAGCCTCATTCGTTTTGCGGACCTTATCGATCTCGCTCCGCGCGGTTTGCCAATTTTCGGTTTCGACTGCGGCCACGACCGGATCCGTCGACTGCGCCTGCCCCGAAACGCAAATTATTGTGAGAAATAGTATTAATCTGACGAAAGTCATATCTCGGATTATAATGAGCCCACAAACAGGCACAAGAGCACAGACCATTTAATTTACATTTTGGCCCGAGGATAGCTTGGTTTGTGCTTTATGTGCTTTTTTGTGGCTTACTTTTATGATCAAACTCGAAGCCGCACAACTGGCGGCCAAAATTAAAGACGAAGTAAAGGCGGAAATCGACGGCGGACTTCGCGCGTGTCTCGCAGCAGTGCGCGTCGGTGACGATCCCGCATCGGCCGTCTACGTTAGAAACAAGATTCGCGCGTGCCAAGAGGTCGGCATTCGCTCCGAACATCACGCGCTGCCGGAGTCGACCAGCAATGCTGAATTGCTGGACCTGGTCCGTTCCTTGAATGCACGTGATGACGTTGACGGAATTCTTGTACAGCTTCCACTGCCCCGCGCAATTAATGAGACTGCCATCATCGAAGCGATCGATCCGGCAAAAGATGTCGACGGTTTTCATCCGGTGAATGCGGGTAAGCTGGCGATGGGTCGACCAGTCTTCGTGCCATGTACGCCTGCAGGGATCATGGAACTACTCGACGATCGCGGTGTCGAAATAAGTGGTGTGAATGCGTGTGTAGTTGGTCGCAGCCAAATCGTCGGACGACCGATGGCGCAATTACTTTTGCAGCGCGATGCGACGGTGACGATTTGTCACTCTCGCACCCGTGATCTCGCCACCGTAACACGTACAGCAGATCTGCTGGTTGTCGCAATCGGACGAGCAGGGTTTATACGACGCGAACACATCAAGCCAGGAGCGACCGTGATCGATGTTGGTATGAATAGAGTCACGGACCCGGCTGAAGTGCGTACGTTATTTGGCAGCGAAGCGGAGAAGCGTGTCGAAGTAGTTGAAAAACGTGGCGCAACCTTAGTCGGCGACGTGAACCCATCGGAAGCCGCCGAAGTGGCAGGCATGTTGACTCCGGTGCCGGGTGGTGTGGGCCTGTTAACAGTGGCAATGTTGATGAAGAACACGTTGAAAGCGGCAAAGCGGAGAAGAGACTGAGTTGAGCTTTGTGCTTTGAACTTAGTACTTTGTTTGTGAAGCGCAAAGTACAAAGCACAAAGATCAAAGCACAAAATGTTACGTG
>DATEIS010000063.1:0-8154 GCA_035278765.1 Pyrinomonadaceae bacterium
GCGGCGCGAGATAGCCATGGTCTTTGATCGTCTTGAGATAATGAGACACGAACGACGGGCCGTGGTGTCTGTTCCAGGCCGTCATCGTGGCGCGATTGTTATTGACCAGTTGCAGCACCTCGTGCTGATGCCGTTGGACCAGTTCCCACCATCTCTTCCCGGCTTCGCGTTGTCCATAAACGGCTGCGAGCCGGCGTATGTCTTCCGGCAACAAGTCTTGATGTTTGACCGCTGCGGCTGAAAGCGGAATGGCCCCGGCGGTGCCCATGAGCGGGATATCGATATTCAGCGTCGTGCGAACGTCTTCAATGCGACTGGCAAACGCAGTAATGCCGGCGGGTAATACCGCGCTATGAACCAGACCGATCACTCGTTGTTGCGCGTCGAGCAGCACAGAACCCGAATCACCCTTGAGTTGAAACGGGCTCTGCGTAGTTGCCGGAGGGACAGGCGGTGGCGAAGTAACGCGAATCTGATTGATAAACGTCTTGTTGTCGTCTGTTCGGGTGGTACCGCCGGTCGCCGTGCTAAAACGACCCTGCACTAGTCCGGTCGTGCGGCCTCGTTTAAAAACGACATCGCCGAAGTTCATCGTCGTGGCTGTCGCCCATCCTCTGACTGCTCCGATCTCAACGATCTCGTTCGTGAAACGCACGTCGCTATTCAGGGTCGCGATCGCACCATCGACCGTAGAAGTGATCGTCGAAGCTACGACTACGCCGACGTCGCAACACACGCAGCAGCCACAGTCCGACGCACTCCCCGGTTGCCCGAGATGTGCTCCGACTGTTGGCGCGACGTGACTGTTGGTAAGAATGACGGGTGTACCTGCGGGAGTTGTTCCGCCGGCGGTGGTGACCGCAATAATTCCCAGCGTGCCGTTCCCGTTCAATTGAGTGCCACCGGCGAGAGGGCGATAGCCGTCGGTATCTTCAGTTCGACTCGCGTCTTCGATCAGGATCACGTCGGTAGGAAAGCCGCGAATCTCTGGCGGAATTCTCTCGTCTGGAGGTAGTTCAACCGATTTCTTCTTCACCCGCACGTAGACCTGGAAGGCGGCCTGGGTAGTTGCGACTCCATTGATCTCTTTCGCGCCGATCGTGACGGTTTCGACGTTTGCGAAACGTCCGAGCTCGCGCTGCACGTCCGGCAGCACCGCTTCCATCTGGCGCACTTGAGCTCGTTGTTGTTCTCTCGCGAAGTCGTTCATCTGTTACGCACCGGCGGACTCGAACTGTTCGAAGAATTTGTTCACGCTGCTGCACTCGCGCGCCCACAGCAGTACTTGCAACGAGCGTTCAGCGATCATGCGTCGCAACGCCGGGGAACCGGCGCGCTGTAGCGCGTCGGCCATGTGCAGCAGCACGTGTTCGAGCGTGACTCCGTTCATTTCTTTTGGAATCGGCTTGTCTTCATCGCGCAGACTGTCGCGAATCGCTATGATGAAAGCGGGTCCGTGATTCCGCTGCCACGTAACTGTGACGCGGCGATTGTGATTGACGAGGTAGATGATCTCTTCGGCGTGGGCCACGACCGTGTCGGCAATCTCAGCGCCGCGCGCGGTCTTGCGTAGGGCGCGTTCGAATATTTCCAGCTTCCAGTGCGTCTCCGGTGACGCTGGAACTTGATTGGTTTGTAGCAGTGGAGTTGCGCTCATAATTTTCGTTATGGTCCGGACGATGAACCGCAGCCGATGGTCGGAATATTCAGACCCGCCGACGATTGGCCGGCGATCTTGATGCCCATCGTGTCCATTACCTGCCCGATGTGATTCGCCACGCCTCTGGTTCTGGTCGCGGCGTCGGTGGCCCAAAGGAGGCCGATCACTCTGTTTGCGGAATTGACGATCACGGAACCCGAATCACCGCGATCGGCGAACTTCGGACTGGCGCCAGTTGGATGGATCAGAATCTGCGAGTTTTCAAAAATGACGTCTACCACTTGTCCGGTCGTCAACTCCGTCGTTCGCCCGCGCTTCTTCACCGCCTCGAAACAAACAGCCTGAGCCACGCCCGCAATTGTGCCGACACCAACCACCTCGTTAACCGTGTTGTTCGACGACACTTCCTGCGCGATGTCTTGATCGAGCTGCGCGATCGCGCAATCGACGGTGGCGTTCTTTTGCGAATTGATTACTTTCCCGATTTGATGAAGCGTGCAACAGCAACACGAGATTACGTATTTTGGCTGGCCCACCAGCACGTTCAAACTTGCCTGGCCCGCCAGCAGAACGTGTTCACAGCTAAGCGCGCAGATCTCCTCGAGCGGGCTATTCACTCGTACCAGGCAACCGATCGTTCCCGCCAGCATATCGTTATCAGCATCGACAAACTGGTTCCTGATCTGCGACCCGCCTTTCAACGGGCGATACTTTCCGTCGTCTGTAATCATTTCCGTCGGGAAACGCGGCAACACGTCCGTGTTGATGCCGCGAATGCGTTCCGGTATGCGCCACGCGGCAGGCAAGTCGTCGTGGGGAAGTTTTTGTTCGACGTAGATGCGATACGCCATGTCAGACGTGATGTCGCCGCGCACTTCTTTCGCGCCCACGCCGATGCACGCGATTCCCGGAATGTGCCGGAGCCGCCAGTGCACCTCCGGCAACAAGCGAAGAAGCTGTTCCTGCTGTTGAATTACTCTTTGTCGTGACTTCATGCGAATTGAATCTGCTAAACGGGAATCAGTTCAATCGGCATCTGTTCGTAGACCAGCCACTGACCTTTCCAAACGCCCGCTTCTTCCGTCAGCAAACAAGTCGGACGGGTGAGAGAAGCGATCTCGAGTAGCGGCCGGCTGTCGTCGAGATAGAGATCCCAGTAAATTTCGTTTTCGGCGGAGCCTTGTCCGATCGTTCCGTTGCGGCGAAACGAAAGCAGTCGCGAATCAAAACCGACGCGGTGATAGCGATAAGGCCGGGTAGTGATGCGCCGGGCGAGGCCCGCGAGGCGAGTTCCTTCATAACAGGAAGTGTCGATGCTGTCGTTGATCCTGCCGTCCCACTTTTGCTCGAGCCCTTTGAGATGTTCGAGACATTTGTCTTCGTGCCAGAAGTCGTGAATCCGCAGGTTCGGTTGGCGCAAGAGCCACTTCGCCAGGTTGCGGTGTTGGAAGACTCGTTCGCCTTTGAAATCGTGCTGGCACATCGTGTATTCGAGCGGATGTATCGGCACGTCGGGCATCGCATACGGCTGGCCCACTTTGCGGAAGGCCATGTGAAACGTGTCTTTGTCGCCGTGGATGTACTTGTAGAAGAAGTTTGAGTGTTCGTTGTACCAGAGCGTGAGTTGCAGTGCGTCCCAACAGCGGAGTTTGTCGACGACGATCTGGCCGCTCTCGAATTCCGGTTCATCGCGATACGTGACGCCGCAGATGTTCCAGATCTCACGTGTGCGTGCGAGACGGCCGAAGTCGGGCCAGAAGATCGCGCCGTGTTCGCGGTATTCCGGGAGTTCAAAAAGGTATTCAGGATTGCGCACCGGGACGTTGTCGGCGTCCAGGAACAGTACCTCGCGAAATCGTGAGTGAACGATTGCGTAAGGTTTGAGTTCGAAGCCGCCGAGCGCACTGCATGGCTTTGGTTTTCCATTAGCGTCGCGGCGATGACTACGCGCGTCACGACACTCGACACCGTAAGGAGTAACGAGCGCCTTCATGCGCGCGTCCAGCTCCATCGGTCCGAGGTACCAGAGCTCGATCGGCAACGTGCAACCGAGTTCGCGCAGCATCTGGATGCAGATCCAGGCGCAGGTGAAATAACGTTGACCACCGCCGCAGATCACGATGCCGCGCCCGTGGATTTCTTTCGGCGGCGCTGAAACGCCGGCCAGAAACTCCAACGACTTCGCTTCGGCGTTGCGCGGCGTGAGTTCAGTGTCGTTGTTCGCGGGGGTTGGTTTAGCGACAGTTGAGATCGGGTGCGATCTTCTGGGAACGTGGCGATATGCAAGTACACCGCCGTCGTAGTAAATGCCGATCCGTCGAATCACTTCTTCTGCCGTGATGAGATCCATACAGCGAGGCAGGGAACCGGCGAGATTCACGCAAAGATTTTGCGGCTTGTCTTTCTCATCGCCGTCGCCGATCGGATACGCGCGTGCTTTCCAGCAGCCGCCTTCAGCGCAACATGTCAAAGCGCCGGAAGTGTGAATGAACTGGTGCTGCGGATAGGCCTCCCAACTCGGAGGTTCGCGTCCGCCCGCCACGACGACGCACGGCTTGCGTTTGACGTGGGTGTTGTTTGTGGGCACGGCCGCCGCGAGATGCATCGCGAGACTCACGGGCGTCAGCACGCCTTCGGCCTGATGAATTACGTAAATCAGTTCGCGCAGATTGGTGCGGCCGCGCAGGTCGACGACGTTTGCGAGAGCGGGATGATAATCGTTGCGAGCGCCGACCTGGACAAACTGAAGCCGCTCACCAAAGTGGTCGACCACGTCCTGAAAACGCATCGGATCCCACCATTTGGTAGTGAAATCGTATTTGCCGCCACTGACGATGACCCAGAACTTCTCGCCTTTGCTGATCAGGCCGTGCAGACAGTCGGGCCACTCGCGTTCTGCGGCTGAAAGGTGGATGTCGCCTTTGAATTCGGTCAGGCGGATCTCGCAATTGAGTTTGTTGCTGAGATCGCGCACGAAGCCGTGCAGGAAGTGATAGGGAACGTGATTGCTTTCGCGCACGAGCGAGTATTCGCAGTCGATTGCGCGAGCTTGTGGATCGTTGTCGTCGATCTCGGTGAGATTAGGATTGTTGTCCCAGAGTTCCGGGTAGGGCGTGCGCACGTCAGTTTGAAAGCGGCCGGGATAGGAGCGATGCAGATCGCGCACAGCTGCAGTTAACATGACGGCGTCGCCGGGGGCTTGAAAGTTGCTGAGGATCAACTTTTCCATGACAGAGAATACGGTCCGAGGGCTGGACTGGGTTTACGGACGGGGGAATGATGATTCAGAGCGGCGAGTTACACCATTAGCCGAGGACGGGGACGTGAACTCGAGACGCGCTGAATCGGTTGCAAGTGTTGGTCGGGCGGCAGACTATGTGTTCGCGTTGGTTCTGTCAAGTAATTTTTCGCGAGATGTTACTGCTCAATGAAAAAAATGTCCGCAGGCTAAATGCATGAGGACAATCACGTGGAATGAGAAACAACGACGTCGTTGCGAGATCGTGACCCACTTAATAGCGCGGAAGATCAGCAGCCGCGAAAGCCAGCGAGTTGTTGGGTGTTACGGATCGCCAAGTGCCCAACGGTGGCAATTGTTGATTGTCTTGACATCCTATTACGGGACGAGGGGCTTCCTAACTCTGCAAGTAACGACTCCGCAAGACGCCTATGTGATGCAGTTCGTGTCCGGCAATGATGTAAGCCAACGCGCGAACGCTGACATCATTATCGTTTGCCTTTCCGTGTCGCAACCACTCCGTTTCATTTAATGGTCGAAAGAGTTGAATCGTTGCTCGACGAAGAGTCGCGAACTCCTCCGCCATGTCGGCGAGGTCGCGACTATCAAAGTCTCCCTCGCGCACGTAATCGTCTTGTTCATACCCGGGCAGCGGAGTGTGGTCGTTTCGCGCAAAACATAAGGCGCGATAACTGAAGACTCTCTCCGAGTCGATGAGATGGCCCAACAGTTCCTTCACGCTCCATTTGTCTGGGGCGTAGCGGAAGTTGGCCTTGTCGGAGGGAATAGTTCGCAGCAACGACAAGCTGTTTTCGATCTGTTGTTCCAGGGTTTGGATTATGTCGCCTTCAGCCACAAGCGTGACGTACTTTGAAAACTCGGGCGCGTGTTCGGTTGGAGCTGGTTTGGTGGCTGCTGCCTGACTCACGTTAAGACTCCTTTGAAAATAGATTTTTAAGAATTGCGAACTACTTTGAGAACTCCTTCGTCAAAATGTTACTACCGACACCAATGCCGTCGCTAATCGTCCTGAAGGCCGTACGCGAAGCAATTTTGGATGACCCAGGTGACCAGGGACTCAAGCAGAAATTTTTTAGGTGCGGAAGCGGTTGCAGTCGATCTCGTGAATTCTGACCTTGTAGCCGATAATTCGCTCGGTGGTATTCAGTAGTTTTGCTGCCCGCTTGCGGTTGCCTCGAGTCGTTTTCAGAGTATCCATAATGATGTCTCGCTCGAAGGCTCCCACTGTGGCCTCGAGCGATAGTTGCGTAACTGTTCCTGAGCCCTCGGCGGTTTGTAGCGTAGGCGGCAAATGATGGCCATGAATTACATCGGTTTCACAGACAAGCACTGCACGCTCGACGATATTTTCCAGTTCTCGGACATTCCCCGGCCAATGGTAAGACGCGAGCATGTCGATCGCTGGTGTGGAGATGCGTTTGATTCTTTTTCCATGCTCGCGTGCGTACTTCTCCAGAAAATGATCCGCCAACAAAAGAACGTCGGACTTACGCTCGCGTAAAGGCGGCATGAAGATAGTGAACACGTTCAGACGATAGTAAAGGTCTTCGCGGAACTCACCATTAGCGATCGCCTGTTCCATATTCTTATTGGTGGCCGCTATCAACCGCACGTTTACCTTGATGGTTTCTGTGCCCCCCAAACGTTCGAACTCTCTTTCCTGAAGCACACGCAGCAACTTGATCTGTGTTGACACGTTTAGATCGCCAATCTCATCAAGAAAAAGCGTGCCGCCGGCAGCCAATTCGAAACGTCCCTTCTTCCGGGCCTGCGCTCCGGTGAAGGCGCCCTTCTCATAACCAAACAGCTCTGACTCAATCAGCGTTTCCGGCAAAGCCGCGCAACTGACTTTGATGAAAGGTTTATTTGCGCGTAGCGAGTTGTAGTGAATCGCATGAGCAATCAACTCCTTGCCGGCCCCCGACTCGCCGCGCAGCAGGACGGTGGTGTTGGTTCTCGCCACCTGCGTCACCTGTTCATACACCTGGCGCAGCGGCCCCGAGTTGCCAATGATGTGACTGAAGTCATAACGCTCACGCAGCTCCTGCTTCAAATGGATGTTCTCGTCCAGCAGACGCTGCTTGTCTGATTCGATCAGGTGATCGACTTTTATCGCTTGAGCGATCATCGTCGCGATTATTGAAAGAAATTTGGTAGCACGCTCGTAGTCGCGCTCGGCTTTGTAGTCGAGATCGACGCCCAACACACCTACGGGTTTCCGGTTTACCAGGACCGGAACACAAATGAAGGTCAACTCCTTCCTAAGTGATTTCCTGCGAGCGCCCAGGCGATCGAGAAACATCGGCTCGCGACTGATCTGCGGCACTACGACGGGCTTACCTGTTTGTGCCACACGTCCGGAAACACCTTCCCCCAATTGATAGCGGACGCGGCGTGCTTCAGTTTCGTCCAGACCATGCGACGCAACGACGCGTAGCTCGTTCGTATCGTGATCGAGCAACATCACGGAGCTGCGCTTCATGCCATGGTGTCGTCCGAGAATCGCGAGAATTCGCGACATCGCTTCTATGAGTTGGAGCGTGCCTGCAAGTAATTCTCCAGTTTCCAGAAATGTAACCAGCTTACGCGCCTCGGCCTGCTCTGGCGTTCTTTGCCTCGTGCGCCGCTGAGTTTTTCTCGGCTTCTTCATGTCCTAATGGCGCCGGATACTACCATAATTTATGGAGACAAGATTACAGTTTTGTAGGACGTGCCTGATAAAACGACATAAATGTCATCACAGGGTTTCGAACACCTGTGAAATCACCTCTTATTCCAAGGAATCAGACTTCAAGAACAGAAGCGACGCTGGCATGACGCTTGTTAAATGAACCGCAACGACTTCTTACTGCTTGTAGTCATGACTGAAAAGGTTCCTGGAGGGCTGACACGGATGACACACCTGCGCAAAGCACTACTCTTCTTTTTCACACTCGTTACACTCGGCGTAAGTTCGTTGGAAGTTGTGGCGCAAAAAGCCGATCCCGAAACTGCCAAACGACTTGCGCAGCTTGAAACGGCGGCGGCAACTGCTCAATCCGGTGCAGACAACGCGTGGATGTTGGTATGCGCTGCGTTGGTTTTGATGATGACCGGCCCTGGGCTGGCGTTGTTTTATGGCGGTCTCGTAAGAAAGAAAAATGTGCTTGCGACCATGGCTCAGAGCTTCGTGCTGATGGCGACGGTGACTGTGCTCTGGGCATTTTACGGTTACAGCATCGCCTTCTCAGAAGGA
>DATEIS010000064.1:0-9341 GCA_035278765.1 Pyrinomonadaceae bacterium
AGACGACCTCCAACTAACCTCCTCCTAACGGTGCCGCTTCTGCGCCGCGCGTAAGCGCGTGTTCGGCGGGGCGGCGAATTCCACACTCAAAACAAGCAAGATTTAGACGGAGACGTGTATGATTGGATGACGTTATGGACGAAAAATACTTTCCTGAACAGATCGAAAGTAAGTGGCAGCAGCGCTGGGCTGATGCAGGCACTTTCGAGGCAAAAACCGAAGATCCGCGCGAGAAATTCTATTGCCTCGAGATGTTGCCCTACCCATCTGGCTTCCTGCACATGGGACACGTGCGCAACTATTCCATCGGTGATGCGCTCGCGTGGTTCAAGCGCTTGCAGGGCCTCAACGTGTTGCATCCCATCGGCTGGGATAGTTTCGGACAGCCTGCGGAACAGGCTGCGATCAAACGCGGCGTGAATCCACGCGACTGGACCGAGGACAACATCGCGCACATGCGCGGGCAGTTGAAGCGTCTCGGTATCAGTTACGACTGGTCACGCGAGATCGCTGCGCACCGGCCTGATTACTACAAGTGGGACCAGTGGTTCTTCCTGAAGATGCTCGAAAAGGACTTGGCCTATAAGAAAGTCTCACAGGTCAACTGGTGTCCCAAAGAAGAGACTGTGCTCTCGAACGAACAGTCGTCGGGAGGAATCTGCTGGCGTTGTAGTACGCCCGTCGAGAAGCGAGATCTGGAACAGTGGTTCTTGCGCATCACGAACTACGCTGAAGAACTCGTCGCCGACATTAAACAAATCGAAGCCGGTTGGCCTGACAAGGTTTTGAAACGTCAGAGCGATTGGGTTGGCCGGAGCGAAGGCGCGTACATCGACTTCCAGGTCAAAGATAGCGACAAGAAGATTCGTGTATTCACCACGCGCATCGACACGATCTACGGCGCGACGGCCGTGGTCTTGTCTCCTGATCATCCGTTGCTCAACGAGTTGCTCGAAGGTTCGGCGTTGAAGCAGGACATCGAAGTATTTGCGGAAAAGATCAGAACGCAGAGAGCGGCTGGTCGCGAAGTCGGCGAGGAAGAGAAAGAAGGACTCAACACCGGTGTGCTTGCAATCAATCCGTTTAGCGGTGAGAGCATTCCGGTTTGGGTAGCAAACTACGTGTTGATGGAGTATGGCACGGGCGCCGTCATGAGTGTTCCCGCGCATGACGAACGCGACTTTGAGTTTGCGCAGAAGTACTCGTTGCCGATTCGCCAGGTGATTGCGCCAATCGATCATCAACACCTCGATGCCGAGCCGGCGCAGACAACCGCGGGCGACGCATCCGCGGAGATCAAGCACTCGTTCACTGATTACGGCGTCTTGATTAATAGCGGCGACTGGGGCGGCAAACTGTCTGATGTCGCGATACCGATAATGTCGGCTTACGCGAAGGAGCATGGCTTTGGCGAAGCCGCAGTCACTTATCGCATTCGCGACTGGGGTGTTTCCCGGCAAAGATTCTGGGGCGCGCCAGTGCCGGTCGTGTATTGCGATAAAGACGGCACGGTCCCGGTTCGTTACGATCAGTTGCCGGTGATGTTGCCGCAAACCGCTGACTTCACCGGTACCGGCGAGTCGCCTTTGGCTGGTGTACCTGATTTTGTAAACACAACGTGTCCGAAGTGTGATGGTCCGGCTCGTCGTGATACGGACACGATGGACACGTTTGTTGATTCATCGTGGTACTTCTTCCGCTACTGCGATCCACGGAATGAAGAAGCGCCATTTGATAGCCGTGTTACGAGTCAATGGACGCCGGTGGACCAGTACATCGGTGGTGATTCACATGCAGTAATGCACTTGATCTACACGCGCTTCTGGACCAAGTTCATGCGCGACATCGGATTGGTTGACTTTGATGAACCAGTCAAGAGGTTGCTGACGCAGGGCATGGTCACTAATCGCGTCGAAGGCACTGACGAATGGAAAGCGATGTCGAAGAGTCTGGGCAATGGAGTTGATCCGGACCAGATGATCGAGGCATTCGGCGCTGATGCGACGCGTCTGTTTGTTTTATTTGCAGCGCCGGTTGAAAACGAGTTGCGCTGGTCTGAAAGTGCTGTTGAAGGCGCGATCCGTTTCGTGAGGCGCGTCCACACGATGGTTTGGAAATGGCAGGAGAGACTGTCGAATCCGATCCAGGCGAGTGCGATGGAGTTTAGCCCAGCGGCGAGAACTTTACGGCGCAAGACACACCAAACGATCGCGAAGATCACGAAGGACTTCGAACAGTTACACCTCAACACGAGTGTGGCTGCGTTGATGGAGTTGTTCAATCAGATCGTCGACTTCAACGCCGATCCGCAGAAGGCTTCGGAGGAAGACGTTTTTGCGATGCGTGAGGCGTTGGAATCGCTCGTGATCATGCTGGCCCCGTTTGCGCCGCACGCTGCGGAGGAGATGTGGGAAGGCCTGGGTCATGCCGGCGGACTGGTCAGCGCCACTGCGCGATGGCCGGTTGCGGATCCTGAGCTCGCGCGCAGTGAAGAGTTGGAGATTCCGATTCAGGTCAATGGCAAGCTGCGATCGCGTGTGATCACGTCGCCGGATGTGTCTGAGGAGGATTTGCGTGCTGCCGCGCTGGCCGATGAACGTGTGCAGTCGCAGCTCGATGGCCACGAAGTATTGAAGGTAATTGTAGTTCCTCGCCGGCTCGTGAATATCGTGATCCGGTGAAGATTATCCGTGTTAATCTGTGTTAGAGATAGATGAAAGAGTGTCCGTCCTGTAGGCGCTGTTACCCAGACGAGATCAATCACTGTCCCCAGGACGGTGATGCTACTGCGCCGTCACTTTTGGGTGAACCCACACTAGATGCCCGCTACTTGCTCGAGCGTCGTCTCGGGCAAGGCGGCATGGGTGTCGTGTTTCAGGCGCGTCATATCTTTCTCAAAACCTCGCACGCCATCAAAGTCATTCTTCCGGATCTGGTTGGTAACGATCCGATGCTCACCACGCGCTTTCGTCAGGAAGCACTCGCGGCCGCTGCCATTCGTCATCAGAACATCATCGCCGTCACCGACTTTGGCGTAGTGCGCGGAACGATGCCGTTCCTGGTGATGGAGTTTGTCAGAGGTCGATCGCTTCAGGATATTCTCGCGAAGGAAGGCCTGATGTCGCCGCAGCGTGCGTGGGAATACATCAGCGCGATCGCCTCCGGTGTGGGTGCGGCTCATAAACAGAACATCGTTCATCGCGATCTGAAACCGCTCAACATCATGGTCCAGGACGATGTGCCGGTGGCGGAAGGCGTCAAGATCCTCGACTTCGGTTTGGCGAAGATTAAATCCGGTGAATTACTCGGGTCGTTCGTGCAGGCGCAAACGAGCGGATTGATGGGATCGCCTTTTTACATGGCGCCGGAACAGTGGTCCGATGAAGAGCCTGATGCGCGTGCTGACATTTACAGTCTCGGCGTGATTCTTTATCAAATGCTCGCCGGCGAAGTGCCGTTCAAAGGCTCGTCGATTCCGTCGATCATGAAGAAGCATCTCACGCTTCCGCCGCCGAGTTTTCAGTCGATGGGAGTTTCGGTGCCACCGGCGATTGAGTCGGTTGTTCGTCATGCGCTCGAGAAGGAGGTTGAAGCGCGCATCGATTCAGTGCCGAGCTTTTTAAGAGACTTGCATGCTGCACTGAATTCGTCACCGGTGGTCGCCTCGTCAATGCCAAAGACGGTGGTGATGGATCCAAACAAGACCGTCGCTTCAATGACGACGCAGCCTCCTGTAAATCAAGGACCGGATCTGTCGGCGACGTCGTCTCAACCTCCGATCGCGGCGGATACTCAATTCGGAACGTCGTTCGATTCGATGGCCGGCACGGTAAGTGGCGCGCAACTCGATAAAGTTCTTGAAGAGTCGCAACGAAAACAGCGTGAAGAACAGGAACGAATAAGTAAAGAACAGCAGGAACGCGATCGACGCGATAAAGAGCAGCAGGAAAAATTCGATCGGATGGCGCTGCAGGCGAAGGAACTCGAAGATCGGCTGGAACGATTGTCGGGCAGCATGCCGCCAAATATGGATCCGGAAACGACTCGAGTGCAGGGAAGTCCCACGAGTCCGAACTGGGCTGCCAACTCCGCGCAAGTCGCGCCGGCAAAGCAACAGATGATCGTGGATTTTTCGCCGAAACGGAAAACGCCACCGCTATTGATCATCGGCGCCGTCGTTTTTGTTGTTGTGCTGGGTGGTGTTGGTATCGGTGCCTACGTGATGATGAAAACTTCCACCATTGGCAATCCTACTCCAACACCGACGCCGGTTCCTTCACCAAAGGCCAAAGCTGATCAGATTGCAATTGAGGGTGGCACATTCCTGATGGGACGGAAGAATGGTCGACCTCAGGAAACTCCGGCTCATGCCGTGACAGTTCAGTCGTTTCAGATGGATCGAACAGAGGTCAGCAACAGCGAGTACGCCGACTTTGTCAGAGAGATGAATCATCCGGCTCCCGTTCATTGGATCAATAATAAGCCACCATTCGGTCAGGAGAATTGGCCGGTCGTGAATGTAACGTTCGCAGATGCGAACGCATTTGCCGCCTGGCGCTCTAAACGTGATGGTGTTACCTACCGGCTGCCGACTGAAGAAGAATGGGAGTACGCAGCCCGCAACGGCGAGAGCGCTGACTTGTATCCGTGGGGCCCTGATTGGAAACAGGGGGCGGCGGTGCTTAAGGATGCTACGCCATCGCCAGTAGGATCTCGCGGTGAGGGAAAGAATAAATGGGGAGTCTTTGATCTGATCGGAAACGTGTGGGAATGGACCTCGTCAAAGGCTTCAGTTTATCCCGGTAATTCGGTCCAGGTGCCCAAAAGTATGGAGGAGTGGATAACCGTCCGAGGTGGTTGTTTTGTAAGCGATCCGTCGAATCCGGACACCCCGATAACTTCGACCTTCCGTGACTTTGTGCCGCCCACCAGCAAGACGACGCTGCTGGGATTCAGGTTGGTGCGAAGTGGTTAAATAGGACGTATTAAGTCCGTAGGACCTATTAATAGCTGGCCATTAGATCATCGGGCGAAGCTGATCTACAATCCAACGCAGTACTTCTTCAGCGATCCATAAGTTCTTTTTCGAAGACGTTTTGCCCGAGGTTAGTCTCGATATTAGCAATCCAAACAAGCACCAGGGAGAGTAATGATGAGCACTAACGCAATACTGCGCGCGGCGGTTTTGAGTTTGGCCGCACTCTGCTTGAGCCTTTCTACGGTTTCGGCCGCCCGCGGCCAGGACCCCGGCTCAGATATCGGTGGAGGCGCAGGGATCTTCCGTCCCAAGAATCCCGAGACGAAGAAGGCGACCAAGCCCAACACGGGAACGAAGCCCACCACCGGCCGAACAACCGGATCAACGCGTCCGAGACCCTCGGCGGCTGTTGCAGAACGTGTCGAAGAACTATTGGACAAAGGCAACGAGGCCCGCGACGCGAAAAAGTATGCTGATGCTGAAACCGCGTACAAAGAAGTCCTTAAACTCAAAGCGCGCGACGCCCGCGCTGCTTATGGTTTAGGCAACGTCTACTCCGATCAGCAACGTTGGGAAGAGGCTGAGGCTGCTTATCGAGACTCTGTTGCCTGGGCTCCAAATGATGCAGATGCGCATGTAGCGTTAAGTGTGGTGCTCGTCCAACCAACCCCTGGCGGTGACAACGCCAAGAGATTCGCGGATGCTGAGACCTTCGCGCGACGTTCAGTTCAACTCAATCCAAAGAATCCTGTCGGCTGGGATCGTCTCGGCGTCGCACTGCAAGCGCGTGGACTCTCGAACAGTGAAACAGAACATTCTTATCGCCGCGCGATCGAACTGGATCCGCAGTTTGCAGTCGCATACGCACACCTCGCTCGCATGCTTAACCGCGCCGGCCGCGGTACCGAGTCAACGCCGTTTTATGAAAAGGCCACCGAGTTGGCCAAGGATCCCGCCACGCTTAATTTGATTGCCGACTCGCTACAAGGCGAGCAGTTGTATCAACAGTCTGAACCAGTGCTCAAACGAGCGCTCGAACTTGATCCAAACAATCCCCTTTCGTTGCTCTTGATGGGACGCCTGCTGGTTGTTTACAAGAAGTACCAGGAAGCTGAACCTTATTTGAAGTCTGCGACCGAAGTAAGCTCCCGCGCGTTTCAACCATTCAACCTGCTGGGACGTGCTTATCTCGGAATGGATCGTTACAGTGACGCTGAAGCAACTTACGAGCGCGCCTCGGCAATTGCAGGTACAGGCGAGAAGAAACAACTTGCCGGGGTCTTTGGGTTTGAAGGTGTCGGAGACGGTTACCTTAAGTCCAACCAAAAAGATAAAGCCATTCGCGCGTATCAGCGAGCGCTCGAACTGGATCCAAACAACAATGGCGCTGCTCAGAAACTCGCCCGAGCGCGAGCGAAGTAAGTGCCCGAGATCGAACTTGACTCCCGCTTAAGAGGTCCGTGTGTATGAAGAGTTGCCCTAAGTGTAATCGTACGTTTCCGGATGAAGGCCAGAAGTTTTGCACGTTTGACGGCGGTCTATTGATCGCACCGCAAACGTTCGATCCGAATGCGACGATTCGTGCGACGTCAATTGACTTGAATACTGCTTCGGAGAGACCAACCAGTCGCGACCTGCCCGATCCGAACGCCACGATCATCGAGAACTATCCGGCCACGGTTGCACTGCCTCGCAACACAGGTCCAACGACTGGCCCAACCAGTGCTAGTCCCAACACTTCGGACATCAACAGACCGGTAACTCCGCCGCCGCCGCCACCACCGCCAGCCACGCCGCCTCCGGCTCCGCCCACACCGGCAGCGGAACCGCCGCGCACAACGACAGGTGAAATTGCAGCACCACCACAGCCTGCGGTCGCCCAGGCTCCGTCAGCACCGTTACCTCCTCCAGTGGCAAAGCAGAAGTCGAAGATGCCCTGGATCATCGCGGGAGTACTGATATTTCTCTTGCTTAGTGGTGGGGCGTTAGCCGCCGTGTTCTTCCTGGTCGTCAAACCGAAGTTGGACGAGATGAACGCCCAGAGAAATTCGAACCGGCAAATTGAAAATACAAACCTGAGCACACCGACTCCAGCGAGCACCGTGGAAACATCGACGCCGGCGCCTACGCCCGAAGATAATTATGTGCCGCCACCGGGAGCGGTTCAGTTTGTTAACTCAAAAGACAAGCTCGACGGCGTGTTGGCTGACCACTATTTCGATTTCAGCTTTTACTATCCGAAGAACTGGCAGAGTGATCCAAAGGCCGGCGTGGCGGGTGCGACTAACTTTGTAAAAGTCGAACGCCGCATTCCACCGGACTTCACGCAGGAGAATTTCGTGGTCCGTTGGTATCCAAGCTCCGGCACGTTCGTGGGCGACCTGAACAGTTTTCCGCAGAAAGCAGAAGAGTTCAGCAAATCGTTAGCGAAGTCTTTTCCTGAATACCGAAAGGTGTCGGAAGGCCCAACTAAAGTAAACTCAATGGACGCGTACGAATTCAAATGGGAAGGTTTGTCAAAAGGGACTGAAAAAGGCGATCTTCGTCTCTGGGGACGTGTGATTTTCCTGCCGACTGGGAAAGAAGGGGATACGACGGGCGCGATTCTGAGTATGTTCACGACTTCACTTGCGCCGGAACTGTCTTCCGTGGAAGATGTTGGTGCGCAAGGCGAAGCGCCGGTGATACTCGACTCGTTCAGGTTTGGTAAAAAGTAGGTAATGAAAGAAGTGAATAAAGTGAAATTTTGGACGCCGTTGCGCTTAGCGTGCACGGTTATCTCGCTGGGGCTGCTGGCAGCCTTTGGCGTATCGAGTTGCAATTCTAACGATCCGCCGGTGAACTCCGTCGCGAATCGTTCGTCGTCGACGTCGAGCCGTCCGACTGTCCTCGCCACTTTGCCACGCCCGATTCTCGATGCGGAAAACAGGGCTGCGAGCGGTGGTCCAATAAAACTGGCTGATTATTCCGGAAAAGTCTTGCTCGTTAATTTGTGGGCCACGTGGTGTGGTCCATGCCGCATGGAAACGCCGGAGCTGGTGAAGCTTCATAAGGAGTATCAAAGTCGCGGCGTGGAGATGATCGGACTCTCGACTGAAGACCCGGATGCGTCTGCGGAGACAGTTGCCGAGTTTGTGAAGGAATACGACGTGAAATATCACATCGGCTGGGCGACGCGCGAAGTTGCGATCGCCTTAATGCAGGGACGCACGAATATTCCGCAGAGCTTCATCATCGCGCGCGACGGACGAATCGTGAAGCGCTTTATTGGTTTCAGACCTGATGCCACTCCGCAACAAATCAGAGAAGCCCTCGATGAAGCATTAAAGAGTTAATCCACAGATTACGCAGGTTCCTCACCCTGTTGTTTTAAGCCCTCGGCGACTTCTTTCTTCGTCTCGTCTTCCAATCTCTTCATTTCGGCTTCAACCTTTTGATCTGCTTTATCCATCGGCGCCGGTTCATTCAGTTCGTCCTGAGTTGTAATTTTGTTTTTGTCGATACTCATGTTTTTCAGTTTCTCCCGATGATTAAGGCTAACAAGTGATCGGTTACGGAAGTGCTGGGTTTTCATGACGATTGTGATACGAGCGATAAATAGATCTTAAGTGTGCTGTATTTGGGTAGTGCACAATTTTGAATTTACGCCGAACGCGTTCGCTAATTCAGCCCAGGGTTCTCGCTGCGCTCCAACCCTGGGATCGGATCATCCGTCTCGTACAACCCTGAAAAGGGTTCCTCTCAATTGAAACCCTTTCAGGGTTGCAACGTGGTTTGTTGTCTGATCCCCAGGGTTCTCGCTGCGCTCCAACCCTGGGCTGAAATTAGCGAACGCCTTCGGCGTAAATTCAAACTGATGCACTACCTGGCGAGTCGCAAAGGTAAGGTTCCCGGCGAGAAGACTTTTCGACGTGGGTTGACGTTGATGCAAGTGGTGCTCGCGTCCGGAGGGCTTGGTCCAAAAGCAAAAATTGCAGAGATCGCACGCAACAACGAGGCGGGATTTTTGATCCCAACTCGCTACACGCTAAAAGAGATCGCCACTGGTAAAGTTGTGGATCCGGTTCTAAAGCCAGGTGACCTAATAAACATTTTGACGTAACCACTTACTAGTGGTTCACGGCTTTGCCTAAAAGTCGGGAACCATTCTTGGATCGGGTCAGTACAGGGAGCGGTAGCGACCTGGTCAGTGATCAGCATGCGAAATTTCCGAACGATTTTGACTCCCATGGTTTGACCAGGTCGCTACCGCTCCCTGTACTGACCCGATCCAAGTGCAAATTCCTACTTTGGGGGTAAAGCCTGCGCGCGTTGGAAGCACTATCAGGTCCTCGTCCACGTTAATCGATAATAACTAAGCGTG
>DATEIS010000065.1:0-3458 GCA_035278765.1 Pyrinomonadaceae bacterium
GGTCGCTGAAAGTTTGTAAGGAGAACTCATGGCGGAGAAAAAAGATTTCAAGGTGCAGGCAAAGCTGCGTGAGGGTCGCGGCAAAAACGATGCGCGACGCGCGCGGCGTGATGGCATGGTGCCGATTACGGTTTACGGCGGTGGCGCAGAGACTGTTGCCGCGGTCGCTCCGGCGCGTGACCTCGCTGCAATCCTTCGCACTGAAGCCGGACGAAATACAATTTTCACGATTGAGGTCGAGGGAGTCGGCACCAGCGAAGTGATGTTTCACGATCGACAGATCGATCCGGTGAAGGGCCGCCTGATTCACGCTGATCTCACGCGGTTGGTTAAGGGACAGAAGATTGAAGTGACGGTGCCGTTGCATCTGGTTGGCGAGCCAATTGGCGTGAAAGAGAAACAGGGCGTGCTCGAACAGATCATTCGTGAAATCGAAATCCGCTGCGAGCCACGACAAATTCCGGACTCGTTGGATGTAGACGTTACCAACCTCGACGTGCACGACCTTTTACACGTTTCGGACATCGCGGTGGGTGAGGGTGTCGAGATTCTGACTGATGCTGAACAGGTAATTGCCACTGTCGGTATTGTGAAGGAAGAGGTCGCGCCTGCGGTGCCGGCTGAAGGTGAAGAGCCCGCCGAGCCTGAAGTTATTGGCAAGGGCAAGAAGGAAGACGAGGGCGAAGAGTCCGAGTAATCAATTGCCGATTGCCAATTTCCAATTGCCAATTGGAGATCAAACAAATCGGCAATCGGAAATTGGCAATTGGAAATGTTGATTGTTGGCTTAGGAAACCCAGGGAAAGAGTACGAGGGGACGCGCCACAACCTTGGTTTCATGTTGATTGATAAGTTGGCCCACGACGCCGGGATCACGGTTAGCCGACGTGAATGCAGTTCGTTCGTCGGTCGTGGTGAGATTGAAGGTGCGGTGACAAGGCTCGCAAAACCGCAGACCTTCATGAACCTGAGTGGACAAGCGGTTTCGTGCCTCTTATCGAAACTGCAAACCGAGTCGCCGATCAACCAACTCGTGGTTATCTCAGACGACCTGGCATTGCCACTCGGAACGATCCGCATACGCGAACGCGGTTCAGCAGGTGGTCACAACGGGCTCAAATCGATCATTGCATCGATTGGTACGCAGGAATTTTTGAGATTGCGGATCGGGATTCAACCGGATCACCCAATCTCAGATTCAAAACGGTTTGTGCTCGATGAGTTTCCGCGCAGCGAGCGAACAGTGGTAGCGGAAGTGATCGAGCAGAGCGCAAAGGCGATACGAACGATAATCCGGGACGGCGCTTTGAAAGCGATGAGCGAATTTAATTAGTGGACCTTTACTGGAGGTTTGATTTTGGAAACGAAGAGACAGTACGAAGTGGTCTTCATAGTAGACCCAACGACCGACGAAGAAGTGCCGAAACTCACCGAAAGCTTCTCGCAGATCATAACCGATCAGGGCGGCACCATAGTTAAGGCCGAGACCATGGGCAAACGGCAGCTCGCCTACGAGATTCTGCACCACAAAGACGGCACGTTTGTGCTGCTCGAGATCGAGGGATCGGGCCGCGAGATTGCAGAGCTCGAACGCCGTATGCGCGTCAACGATCGCGTGTTGCGTTACATCACGGTGCGCGTCGATGAGGATCGCCGTCGTGCAGAAAAGTTGAAAGATCGCCGCGCGCGCAAAGCGGCAAAGAAGCCGGAACGGGTCGGCGGCGGCCATTCGCGTCGTGGACCGGCAATGGAGTTTGCGAACGCGTCTGACGAATAGATTTTGGACCGACGAGTTAAGAGGATAATTTATGTCAGCCAATTATGAAGACCGCCAGCGCGGCGGTGGTTACGACAGTGACGACGACGGCGATAGACGGCCAATGGGCGGTCGTGGCGGTGGTCGTCGTATGCACCGGCGACGTGTATGTCGTTTTTGCATCGACAAGGTAGACCTCATCGATTTTAAAGACGTCAGGTTGTTGCAGAACTACCTTCCCGAGCGTGGCAAGATTTTGCCGCGACGAATCTCCGGTAATTGTGCGACGCATCAGCGCATGCTGGCCGAAGCTATCAAGCGTGCCCGCAACATCGCGCTGCTTCCGTACACAACCGACTAAAGCACAGGGAGAAGGAAGATGGCACACACGAAAGTACTTTTGCGTGAAGACGTGGATGATCTTGGTGCGCGTGGCGAAATCGTCCGCGTGAGGGCCGGTTACGCGCGCAACTATCTATTGCCTCGCAATCTCGCGGTTGAAGCGAGTGCTGGAAATGTCAAAGGTATTGAGTCTGAACGCGCGGCATTGTTGAAGAAGGAAGCGAAGGAACGCGCCAGCGCTGAAGCTCAATCACAACAGATGGGTTCGCTCCAGCTCGAGTTCAAGCGCAAAGCCGGCGAACAGGGTGCGCTGTACGGCTCGGTGACTTCGATGGATGTCGCAGAGGCTTTGAGAGAACGTGGATACGAAATCGAGCGGCATCGTATTCATCTGCGCGAGCCGTTGAAGCGACTTGGTGAATACACGGTTCCGGTTAGACTGCACCGCGAAGTTACGATTGACTTGAAGGTCAGAGTGGCTTCAGAGGGTGAAGTTATTGTGGGTCATTTGAGCCCGGAACAGGAAGCCGAGCTCGCGAAGAGTGCTGACGAAGAGTCGGCTGCAGAGTAAATAGATAAAACAGTCTGACATCTAGTCTGGCGCCGCAGGTTCACGTAAACTTGCGGCGCCAATCTTTTAAAAAGTATCCGCAAGCGAAAATCGGCCCTTCATAATCTATAAATGGCAGCTCCAGACCCAATTCGTGACCAACCTTTCGAACGTGCACTTCCGAATAGTGCCGAAGCAGAACGCGCTATCCTCGGCGCGATCCTGCTCGACAACGGCTTAATCAGTCAGGCAATCGAACAACTTCGTCCGGAGGACTTTTACGTTCCTTCGCACCGACGCGTCTTTGTCGCGATGATTGCGCTCTTCGAACGGGGCGCTGAGATCAATCCGATTCTGATCGGTGAAGAGCTCAAAAAAGAGAACGCCCTCGAAGCAGTCGGTGGAATCAGTTTCATCACCAACCTGACTTACGGTCTGCCACACTCGACCAATATCGCTCACTACGCGAAAGTCGTGCGTGGCAAGTCGATGCTGCGACAACTCGTCAAGACGTCGAACAAGATCACACAAGAAGCACTGGCTGAAGAGGATGAACCCGAACTCATTCTCGACCACGCCGAGCAGGCCATCTTCCAGCTTGCCGACGAACGGATAAGACAGGGCTTCATGCACGTGAAACCGATCGCCGAGCAACTCCTCGAGAAGGTTCAGGAGATGGAAGGTCGAGCGGCTGTCCTGACCGGACTCACCACCGGCTTCGCCGATCTCGATAAGATGACTTCAGGTTTGCAGAGTTCCGATCTCATCATCCTCGCAGCGCGGCCTTCGATGGGAAAGACCAGTTTCGCT
>DATEIS010000066.1:0-13403 GCA_035278765.1 Pyrinomonadaceae bacterium
AGAAATGCCGATTTCCTTTCTGGTCCTCATGAATATAACGATACGAACCGCCGTCTTTCGATTCATACTTCTCAATCGTCATCTTTAGACCATGCGGTCCAAGCCACTTAGATACGAGCTCGGGATCTGTGAACGCCTTGAACACGAGTTCACGCGGCGCATCAAACTCTCGCGTGATGAAGTAATCATGCCTGCCGGGTTCCGCGGTGATTGTAGTTTCTTTTGTCATCTTCCCTCCTCGCGATTCGGAATAGATTAATCTCCCCGCTCGCTTCTGCCAATCAGTCGTACCCCGAGTGTGAACAACAACACGGCGAGTGCCGGCGACAGTACGCTAAAAGGTTGCGAACGAAGTTGATCGAGATCGCTTGCCGCAGTGAGCATATTTCCAAGGCTTGGTTCCGGTTCCTGGAGCCCGACGCCAAGGTATGACAGAGCAACCTCAGCAAGCAAGAACGTGGGCAGCAAGAGGAACGCCCGCGTTCGCAGCGACGGCAAAATATTTGGAAGAATATGGCGAAACAAAACTTTCGTTTGACTCACACCCAAAGCGACCGCGGCGACGACGAACTCACGTTTTCGGAATGACAGCACGAGTCCCCGTGTCAGCCGGGCCATTTCAGCCCAACCGGTCAGGGCGAAGATGAGAAGCAGAAGGAAAGCCGCACGAATCATTGGCAGCTCGAGGGGAAAAGCCGCACGCAGCCCAAGTATCAGGATCAGTGTCGGCAGGGCAAGCATAGCATCCGTCGCACCCATCAGAATCGTGTCCACGAACCGTCCCGCATAGCCACTCACGCCACCTATTAAAATGCCAACGAGGCATGCGACGAGAACGCCGATCGACGCCACGATGAGCGAGAACCGCACCGCGTAGAGCAAGCGGGAGAAGCGGTCGCGGCCTAATTGATCAGTTCCCAGCAGATTGATTTTGGGAGCATCGCCCGAAGTGCTTTTAACCCCGACCAGATGTACGTCGGTTTCTGCGATACCGAGCAACTTATAGGAATACCCCCGTACGAAAAATCCCACTGGAAAGGCCACCGACGTGTCTTCTATATATGTGCGGCGAAGCGGATCTTCGACACGCCGTGAATGAATGATCGGCGTCAAACCGCTGAAGTGGATCCTCGTCGCCGGCGCGGATGGCTCAAATCGTGACTGAGCGCTGGGATCGTAAGGTGCAAGAAAGCCGGCGAAAACAGCGGACAACGCGAACAGCCCGATAATGAGCCAACCAAAGACCGCAACGCGATCGGTTCGCCGCTGAGTGAAACCATCTCTTGATCGATGTTCTTTCAAAAGCCGAGGTCGCGAATCCGCTTGTCGTTGACCGCCTGCAGCAATTCGCCAAGGGCATTTCCGAGCCAAACTGCTGTACTGGTAAATAAGACGATTCCCATTACCAGGGGCAGATCACGCCCACGCACGGCTGAAACCATCAATGTTCCCAGTCCCTGGCGTCCGAGCACGGATTCGACGATAACGGAACCTCCCAACACACCACCCAGCGAGAGGCCGGCGATCGTCAGGACCGGATTGAGTGCAGGCCGGACTGCGTGGCGAAAGATGACGGCGCTCTCGCTTAAGCCTTTCGCCCGTGCAAGCTTGATGAAATCCTCTCGCATCGTCCGCTGTAATTCGCCATGAAGCTGCGCCAGAAAAGCCGAAATCAGCGGCGCCGACAGGGCCAACGCCGCCAGCCAGAACAGGACCGTCGAAGATCTGGCGGACGCAGTTAGTCGGACCGATATCGCGAGCGCGACGAGCGCGAGGACGATCCGCGGCGTCGAGGCTGTTACAAGAATCAACAAGTCAATGAATGCAGCAATCGTCGTTGACTTGTATCGGACGCCGATGAAGCTTAGCGGCACGGCAAACGTGAGTGCGATTGCAAAGGCGGCGCTCCCGAGCAGAAATGTATTTACCAAACGCGTCCAGACGAGCCCGCTTACAGGCACACGAAAGTATGTCGACTCCCCCAAGTCACCGGTAACTGCGCCGGAAAGCCACCGAAAGTACCGTGCCGGAAGTGGTTGATCGAGGCCGTAGACGCTGCGAAGACGCTGGATCGTCGCCTCTGAGATCTGCGGGTTATCTCGCAACTGCGTCAGGGCGTCGCTCCCCGCAAAACCAAGCAACGCGAACGTCACTGCCGACACGATCAGTATCATCATGACCCCTTGCAGGCATTTTCTCAGCAGCAGCTTGATCATTCTCGTCTCTTGTGAGTACTTTGCTGTCGGAGAATAGCATCATGCGGCCCAGATACTCTCGACTCGTTGTTTTTCTTCTGCTTCCCCTGCTGTTTTCGTGCCGGCAACCGCCAGCATCAAACACCACGACCGGCGCCGCAAAGCCCGAACAACGAGGTATCGGCACACGAGGCGGGAAGCTCGTCTATCGTGTATCTTCACCGCCTAAAACATTCAACTATCTTCTCGCAAACGACGAGTCGTCGATCCTGCCTGCGTTCTTCCTGCTCAACAGCCGGCTCGTTGAGTTCGATCATTCGACGCAAAGTTATGTGCCTGGCCTCGCGGAATCCTGGACCACGGCGCCCGATCACCGTTCGGTCGACATCAGACTTCGAGATGGCCTGAAGTTTTCAAACGGGCAACCTCTGACGAGTAGTGACGTGGCGTTCACGCTTGAGGCTACTTACGATGAGCGTAACAAGGCAGACGTGTTCCGTGAAGCACTCCTTATTAACGGCAAGCCGATCTCTGTAAAGGTGATCGATGATTTAAATCTTCAGCTTGTCCTTCCGGAGACAATAGCGGCCCCTGACAATTACCTTTATAACATTGCCGTACTGCCAAGGAGTGCTCTCGAAGCCGATCAAAAAGCGGGGCGGCTTTCCGAGGCGTGGAAGATAACAGCACCGCCGGCATCCGTGGTCTCGAGCGGTCCGTTCGTGGTCGCGTCAGCAGCAGCCGCCGAGCGGATTGTCTTCAAACGCAATCCGCATTATTGGAAACGAGACGCCCAGGGAACGCAGCTCCCGTATCTTGATGAACTGACTCTCGAGGTGGTTCCCGATGCGAATCAGGCACGCACCGGATTGGACCAGGCGGGGATAGATATCGTCGACCGTATGCGCCCGACGGATTACGCTTCGCTGCAGAACGCCGGCGGAGCCGTGAGAGCCTTCGATCTCGGCCCGGGTCTTGGCGTCGATTATATTTGGTTCAATCTGAATCCCGCCAAGCCGGACGGCACGGCGCTGAATCCGGTCAAGCTCGCATGGTTCTCGGATCCAAGGTTTAGAAGGGCAGTCTCAATGGCGGTTGATCGCGACTCGATCGCGAAGTCGACTCTTCAGGGGTTGGCCACGCCGCTTTACGGGATCGTATCACCGGCGAACCGAATCTGGGCCAATCCGGATCTGCCGAAGATCGAATACAACCTTGTCCAGGCAGCGTCGCTGCTGCAAGAAGCTGGTTTCACAAAACGCGGAGCCGCCGATGCTCCCGAACTGATCGACGCGCAAGGCAATCGCGTCGAGTTCTCATTGCTGGTCCCCGCTGAGAGCGAACCTCGCAAGCTCATGGCGGCAGTGATTCAGGAAGACCTTGCGAAGCTCGGGATAAAAATGCAAGTGGTGCCGATCGAGTTCGCCGCTGTCACGAATGCCTGGACCAGGTCCTATGAATACGAGGCGATATTGCTCGGTCTGTCGGTCACGGACCTTGAGCCATCAACTTACGCGAATCTGATGATGAGTAGTGGCGATGCGCATCAATGGAGGCCGAAGCAAAAGTCGCCTTCGACTGAATGGGAAACGAGGGTCGATCAGCTTTTCGCCGAGCAGGCCCGCGAGGTCGAACCTGGTAAACGGAAGTCGGAATTTCGCGAGATCCAGCGAATCCTGGCAGACACGTCGGCTGTCATTCCGATCGTCGCCCGCCACGTTGTTTCGGCGGCAAACTCACGTGTCGGAAACTTTTCGCCGAGCCCCATCTTCCCTTACTCGATGTGGAATGCGGACGAGCTCTTCATCAAACAATAGGACTCGGAACGTACTGTAGGGGCGGCCCTCCGTGGCCGCCCGTGGTTTTGGTAAAGGTTCAAGTAGCAGCGGCCTCGAGTTTGGCGAACACCTATCAAAGCCACGGGCGGCCACGGAGGGCCGCCCCTACAGTACGTTCTAATCGTCTTGTTCGGACTTGATGGTGAAGTCGACCGCCGTCGTGACGTCGCCGCGAATACGGTAGGCATAGTTTCCGAGCGCAAGGTTACGTAGTTCGATCTTCTTGTCCTGTGTGCTCGCGATCAGGTTCCCATTCGAATCCAACAACTCGAAATAGATCCGCTGGTTTCCCTGGTTCTGGTTAATCTGCGCATCGAGCCCGCTACGTCGAAGCGAAAAAGGAATCGCGACCGACGATTGCCCTGGCTGAATCGTACCCGAGTAACGCTCCTTGAAGTTGTCCGTGGGAGTTGGCGTGGGGTTAGGTGTTGGTGTAGGCGTCGGATCGGGCGCACCCGAACCGATGTCAAAGTTCGAACCGGTTCCCGAATCCGAGTTCAGGAGAAGCCCGCCGGACAGCGATGAGCCGATAAGTATTTGCGCGTCCGCCTGCGTGTTCGTCGAGGTCGTTCCAACGACGTCGTGCCCAACCGCGGCGTTCACCTTTTCAAGTCCGAGCTTGATCGTGATCTCATTGCCGTCGATTGCGCCGAAGTCCGCAGCGCCGATCGTCTCCTGGTTTTGCGTACCGGTCGCGAGGGTCGTAATCTTTCCGTATTCAAACGTAACAGCGGTCTCGTCGACCGATGCCGTGACGAAGACCTCGACCTCACCAAACGCCGACGTGAGTGACCACCGCATGTTCGGCGTGCGGGCCGATGCATCGGTGACTCTCAGTCGATAGACGATTTGGCTCGCGACCGGATCATATTTGAAATAAGCCGCACGAATATCCTGCGCGGTGGTACCGATTTGATCGTCCTGAGCGTCGACAATCTGCGGTGCGTTTGGATCGTTGGATGGAAACAGGTTTGCCGGATGCGGCACTGCTGTTAGCGACATCGCGGCACGCACGGCGTTGTGCGCATCGACATAGCCGGCGCCGACCACGCGTTCTTCATAGGGCATCGGCGTTGCCGTTTGACGCAGCAGTGTTACGACCTGGTCAGGCGTCAAAAGCGGATTTGCCTCGAGCATCAGGGCGACGATCCCTGAGACTTGCGGCGTCGAGAAACTGGTTCCCTGCGAGGTCGTGTAGTACGGCAGGTACGCAGGTGGAATCGTCGAAAGATCGTTCGCACCAACAAAGATCGGAAGGGTGCCCGCGAGATTCGTCACACCCGGGGCCTTCGAACGGGTGCTCTTGATATCGACACCCGAGCCGGTGATGTCCGGACGCAGATTCGGAGCAACTGCAGGATCAGCAGGCTGGCCCGCTGTATCACTGCCGGTGCCGTTGTCGTTGCCGCGTGACGAAAAACCGGCAGGCGTACCGAGGCCCTGCTTCTCAGCGGCTGCGACCGAGATCACCCACGGAGCAACCGAGAACGGATTGATCATGTCCGGAGCATCGCCGTCGTTGCCGGCAGCGAAAACGACCGTGATATTTCGGTCGTGCATCATCCGCGTCGCGGTATTGATCGGGTCGTTCGGATCATAAGGATTATCCGCAAGCGTCGTCCCCCACGAGTTATTGCAGACGCGGATGTTGTATCGATACTGGTTCACAAGCGTGTAGTCCATCGCCTGAACGATCGCGTACGTCGTGAGTCCGACATCATTACCAGCACGTATCGCGACCAATTTCGCACCCGGCGCCATTCCTTTGTAGAGACCGGCTGATGCAGCACCAGTGCCTGCGGTTACGCCTGCACCGAAAGTTCCGTGTCCACCCTCGATGTCCGTTATCGGCACGTTCTCAACAGGTATAACGGGAAGAAATCCGGCAGGCAGCTCGACCGGCAAATCAGCGGTCGCGTAATAGACATTCTGAATCACGTTTTGCCCGAGTTGCAGATCGGGATGTGTCGCGTCAATGCCCGTATCGATGTACGAAACGCCGATGTTCTTGCCTGTCACCGGCAGCCCGTTGTTGAGCGCTGTCACCTGACTGTCGCGGATGAGATTCTCGATACCCGTTATTGTTCGGCCTTCCAGATCCAGTAGGCGAAATGTGCGATTGGCGTAAAGTGATCGAACGCCGGGTTTTGCTTTCAATGCATTGAACTGCGTTCGGTTGATCGACGTCAGCACGATGGGCAACGCCTGTGTGTAGCGTCCGCCGCGAATGCCAAGCGACTGGAGCATCAGGAAGTCAGTAGTTGTCACCTTGTGATCGAACGTGATCACAACCGGTGTCAACGACAAGGGCCATGCATTAATCCGGGCTGCCAAAAGACCATCGACCGAAGGTACTGCAAGGGCAGAAACGGATGCTGCAATCGTGACGACTACAATGACCAGCGCTTTTACGAGCATTCTCATCGGGCTTCCTCCTCGTTATCTAGCCCGAATTTACCGGAGGCAGCTTGAGATTAACTTGAGTTCCGCTTGAGCCGGTTAACTTGCACAAGGTACTTGGGTTAATGTTTGAGGTGCTCCGGAGGAGCACGATGTAGTACTTGTGCCAATGTTTGAGGTGCTCCGGAGGAGCACGATGTAATACTTGTGCCAATGTTTGAGGTGCTCCGGAGGAGCACGATGTTTATAGCCCTCACAACTCTAATGACCGTGCGCTCCAGCGGAGCGCGATGTGCTTTCATCGCCCGCGTTACATTCCGCTCCTAACGGAGCGGGATGACTTAGCACATACAGGGCTATAGACATTTTGCTCCTCTGGAGCAAGAACTCACGAAAACCCGCCAAAAAGGCTGCCCGAAAGTTTGGACAGCCTTTCCGGGGGGGCGCCCGAATACTCTAGCGAAGTCAGAGTATTCGGACCGAAACGGTTCTAGTCAGTGGATTCACTGTGAACCGGACGAGACGCATGAGTACATTCGTCGTCGCCGAAACAGTCGAGCTTCCGCCAACTGTTCGCGTACCGCCGTTCTCGTTAGGCGAGCCCTGCGGAAGCAACTGATTCGACACGATCTGGAACGTGCTTGGGCCATTCGCAAATCCGAGTACCCGGAACACGTACGTTGTGTTCGGCTGAACGGCGGAAGAAACGAACTCGGTCGCCGTGGCTCCGGCCGAACGCATCAGGACCTTTCCGTCCATGGTTCGCAGCTCGAAGTCCAGGTCGACCGCCGTCGCTGATGTGAGCCGTCCCTCAAGAGCAATCGCGTCGGCCTTTGTAGTGACAAGAACGTCATCCCACGTGATTCCTTTGAACTCAGGTTTGCCCCAGGTTGCACTTGTGCCGCCCGTGGCGGTGGGCTCGCCCGCGATCAATGTTCCCGTCTTCGTTTCCGTAAAAATCGAATACGTGACAGGCGCCGGCGGACTAGAAGTACCATCTGAATTCTGCGAACCCGTGCCGACCGTCGCGCCGGCAAACGCGTTTGCATAGATTTTCGCGTCGAAGCTGAATAACTGCGCAGCCGGGTCGTTGAATTCAATGCGTTTCGCGGCGGATGTTTGTCCGAGAGTCAGTGTCTCGTTGTAGATGAACGTGTTACCGTTCGCGTCCGCGTTGCGAACTGTTACGGACGGATTCGAGATGCTCACGATCTGAAATTCGAGTGGTTTATAGAGAGTCTTGTCTGTAGAAAATGCACCGCGTGCATTTGTCAGTCGATTGTCAAAAGCCATCACGCCATTCGCGAACGAAACGTTGGAGATGGCTGAATCAACTTGAGCGGTAACTTCCTGACGTGTTTGCAGTGTCCGAGACGAACCCGAGAGATTGGACCATCCGAGCTGGCCGGTCGAATTCACGCCTATCGCTCGAACAACGTATTCGCTGTCGAACAAGTCCTTCAGGCCGGTCGGCGCAAAGACCTCAAAGATCGGCCCTTTGTCCTCCCACGAGGTTTGGTTTCCGGCGGTAAAGAATGAGTGGCGATAGCCTGTCGTCGAGGCATCGCCGTCGACATACACGCGCTTGCCGTTTGGTTCGCGCTGGCCGGCAAGTGTGGTCTTTCGCTTAAGAACTTCGTATGCAACCGCGCCCGGCACAGCATCCCAGGTAACGGTTACGCTCTTTGCCGAAGAAGGCGCAGCTTTCACGTTTTGCGGAACTGCCGGAGCCGCCTGACCACCGGCAAAGTGCGAAACCTGCGTTGAGATCGTCGCCTGTCCGCCCGTAACTTCGCGCGCGTTGATGCCGAGTTCTTTCGCAGCGAAGATCTGTTCGATCATCGCCCGATGCTTTCCAGGCGCATCCGGATCGGTCGAATCCGACGGATACAGCATCTGGTCCGCGACGATAAAAGCATCGCGAGCCTTAACCATCGTATCCGGCGACGTCGTGCCGAGAATGTACATCGAGCCGAGGAAATCGCGTTCGAAGATGTTGGTCCCGCGGGTGATGGCTTTCTGTGGCAAACCGTCCTTGGCGCGCGGACGCTTGTAGGTCGTGTCCTCCGGATAAACGAGATTCATCATCTCGCGAATGTCCCACATCGTGGACATGTAGATCTCGCCATCGCGATGCTCTTCAACCTGGCCGGTCGCACCGAAAGTTCCATAGTCGGAATATTTCAGAGTCGAACGTGCACTGCGGATGTACGCGATCGAATCCGGATCGCGTCCGTTGTCGCGAAAGAGCTGGCGGAAGCCTTTTGCGTTGACGACATAGTCGCCAAGACTTGCATTGTCCGTGATGGTGAAGGCCCACATGTCTGCCTGACCCTCGTTCATCGCGCTTCCCTCCTCGCCTTCGAGTCCGGCGATGGGTGATGTGATCGCGTGCATTCCTTCGTGATACGGAACTGTGCCCTCGAGAGCGAGGTCGTTAAAGTAATAACCATGGCCGTAAACAGTTGGGTTCACGACGACGGGCGATTTAGTGGCCGTCACTCCTTCGATCAGCGCCGTCAGATTAACTGCAACGGCATTGTCGAGACCCAAAACAATCTTGGCGAAATCAGGATTTGCCGGATCAGGCAACTCACCGTTTGCGGCATCCAGCGCGAGATAGAAATTGGGGATGTGGACCGTCGCCGGAAGTGGAGTTTCCTTATTTGGATAATTGTCCGGGAAAGCGCCGCCGCCGATGGCCGTGTTATCACCGCCGATATGCAGATAGTCGACATACTCGACGAGATAAGTAACGAAGAAGAACGCGTTGATCTCGTCCTGATGTTCGGCGGGTTCAGCAAACTGATCCTGCTCGTTAGTGCGAGCTTCCAGTGCTGCCGGATCGTCTTTGCGGAAGTGCCAGGTGCCGAGAGCGGCCTGTGCGAACGGCTGCTTTGTCGCCAGCGCATTGTTGACGATAGTGTGCGTTCCAGTCAGAGTGCCATTGACGCCGGTCACTCGGTTCGCCGGATCGAAGGAGCGTAAGTTCACACGTTCCTGTCCGCAAGGAGCCACAACGCCGTTGGTCGTGCACGAGCTGATGATGCTGTTGTCCTTCAGGTTTGCATCGATCTGCGGGTACTTCGGATAGATGTCCGCGGTTTCCGCGCCGGGAGTAGTTTGAAATGCTAAGAAGTCTTTGCGTCCAAGGATCTCACCGGTGTTTGCATCGACAGTCACCATGTACAAGCCGAATGGATTCGTCGAAAACTTCGCGACCTTCCAGGCGAGACGATAGCCATTCGCAGTTGGATAAATTGAGAGAGTCGGAGGAATACTCTCTACTGCGGTCAACTGTTGCGAGAGGATCGATAAACCATTCTTGAGAAGATTCGTCGCCGCGGCAGGCAGCGCAACGTAGAACTGATTCAAATCGTTGTCAGCCGCCGTTCTTGCCTGTGCTGCGCTCAGCGAAGGCTGAGTGTTGACTGCCACATCGCGAAAGAACGGGCCTGACGCCATGATGACTTGCTTGTTCGCGTTCATCACAACGCCGATGCCACCATTTTCAACCGCCACGCCGTTGAACGTCTGCTGAAACCTGACAAGATATCCACCGAGCGCATTGCGCGAGCTGAAGACGCGGAAATTATTCAACTCAGTTACGCCGAAGATGCCTGCGTTCTGCATGACGAACGCGCGTGCCGCTTCTTCCGGCGTTCCCGAATATGGCTGCGAGGCGAAGTCGTACATCACGTCGGGCGATCCGCCGAAATCATTCCATCGCGTGGTCATATTTGGTGAATTCACTGACGCCTTGAGGTTGTTGAGAGCGGTGAGTTGCTCGGATGTTGCCTGGCGGATATTCGGCAAATGCAGCGATGCGTTCAGATCGAAGTTCGGAGCGGGACGCTTATATAACTCCTTCACAACTCCCGACGCTCCGGGCGCTGCCTTGCCTGTGTCGAACGGTAACGAAACCATCGCGCCGAAGATCGTGGCAGCCGATGCAAGCAAGATCGCGAACCGAAAAATGTTCTTCCTCCTAAGTATTCTCCCAGTGACTCTCATTAGTCCTCCAAAGACTCTTAACAAGGGTTGTAATAACTTCGCCTATGACCGTACCCACGACTGCTTGAGAAACTCTTGACGCCAAGTCACCACGGTTGAGCCTGACTTGAAAAAAAGCGGCCCCTAAATTGGGGGCCGCTTTTCAACAACTCGTTCCACCTCGTGAAGGAACGAGAAGTTCGCCGGGGTGAAATTCGCGGGAGCGCGAACCTTTAGCCGCCCGTTGAAAACAACGCGCGATAAGTGTTGAGCTTCCCTGCAAGTGCTGCTCGGGAGACCGTTGTCGCCGGCTCGAATCGCGGTCCCGGGATGGAAATGAATTGTCCCGGAGCGATTTCCCGAACCTCAGCCGGAAAGACTTCGAACAAGCCTGTGTTGATTGCAATCTGAACGTAACCACGGAGCGGACCCGGGATCTGGGCGTTGTCACTCAGTGCCGTACCGTTTGACGTGACGGTCGTGTTTGCAAGAGCGCGTGCTGCAGCGTCGTGGCCGAGTGCTTTTACTAACGCAACGACAAGGTCAAGCCGATTTACTGAGCCTGTAGGATTGAACGACGTGCCGGAAACGGCGATCATTCCTGTCGGAGTGAAATCGAAGTCGCGGTTCGTCGATCCGCGCGCAGTTGCGTACTCCGCCAACAAGCGGAGGTCACTGCTTACGTCGGTGAACTTTGGCGTTGAACCAAGCGTCTGACGAAGGCTCGTATTCAAGGCCAGTGAACGCGCCAGGTCCTCGCGAGTGACAGTCGCATTCGGACGGAAGGTTCCGTCCGGGAAAGTGTCTATCAGCCGGCTCTTTAGCGCAGCTTCGATCACTGTCTGCTCCGGATGCCCCTGAATGTCGGCTATGACCGGAAGAATGAATCGTGTTTGCGAAATGTTTCCGTCGACCGGCCCCGGAGCGGCGACCTGAATCGGCGACGATGCTTGTGGCGCCGCGGTCAAACCGCGTGCTCCGCGTATCTCGAGCGTCCATGTTCCCGGTTCGGGATTCTGGACGACGATCTGTCTCTTATCCGTGCCTATCACCGGAAAGTCGATCGCGGTCGAAAAATTCGCTCCGCTCGGGCTAGTGATGCGCATGCCGACGAGGTTTCCGGTTCCTTCACCGGCAATCGTGTCGACCGTTGCGAAGACGTCAAGGACATTGATGTTGGGCTCGACGGTGAACGTTCTCGCGTTCGCAGATGCCGGCCCCGAAGCCTCAGGAGTGAAATCGATGTGGAAGTTTTGCAGGGGCGGATGTTCCAAGCCGAAAAGCGCGTTGTACATGGCATCCTGAATATTCCTGTATGGTTTGGAGCGATTGAAAACCTTATCAACCGCCGCATGTGCGTTGACAAAACCGGCGCCGACTTCCCATTCCTCGCGCCCCGGCATTTTGGTGGCAGTCGAAGTCAGGATCTCGCGAATCTCATCGGGCGAAAGCGTTGGATCGGCATCGAGCATCAGAGCGACAACACCGGAGATGTAAGGTGTCGCCATCGATGTGCCGGAGATTTGTGTGTAGAACGGGATGTGTGCGAGCGGAAGCTCGGTGTCGGCGTCGAGCCCGTTCGCAGTTAGATTGACCGTCGAGCGTGTAGAGACGATCGCGGCCGTGAATTTACCCGCGTTGGTTTCGTATATACGGCCCGTGCCGGGAGCGGTGATCGTCGGAGCATTGAAATCATCATTTGGATCCTCGTTACTAAGGCGAATATCACGGTGAACTCCCCGTGAAGAGAAGTCAGCGAGATCGCCTTCTTTCGAACCTGCTGCAACGCCGATCACCCACGGAGCTTTCGCATAAGTGTTGTAAGTGTCCTTCGTGGGTCCATCGTTTCCGGCTGCAAAGACGACGGCGATGTTGCGGTCATGCGCCATTTTTGAAGCGATCGTGATCGGGTCGTCGGGGTCGAATGTACCCGCGCCGCCGTAGCTGTTCGAAACAACGCGGATGTTGTAGCGGTGTTGATTTGCCAGGCCCCATTCCCACGCTGCGAGGCCGTTGATTACAAAAATTCCCGCGCCAAGTCCCGCACCGATGATCTTCGCGCCTGGCGCGACGCCCGTATAAAGACCTCCGGATCGCAATCCCGTTCCCCCGATGATCCCGGCGCAGTGTGTGCCGTGACCCACGGTTTGGTCGGTGTTCGGGACGTTCTCGATGGAGACATGTGGAGTGAAACCCGGCAGCGTTCCGGCCGCGACGGGCGTCTGCACATTCTGAATAACTTTGGTCCCGAATTGGAGGTCGGCGAGTGTTGCGTCGACGCCGGAGTCGATCACTAAAACCGAAAAATTACCCGCGCCCGAAACCGGCATGCCGCCGTTCCGCAGCGTCATTGCCGCGTCGGTTTGCACTTTCTGGACACCGCCCAGGACGCGTGCCTGATGCATGTAGTACATCAGGCGATCGTTCGACCACAGCGACCTTATCGCGGAATTTGCGGCAAGCGCGCGGACCTGCCCTGCGGTCATCGGTTGCGCGACCATCCCAAGCGTCGGGAATGTTTGGCCGCCGGTGACGCCGGCTGCACGCAGTACATTCAGGTGTTCTTCGCGTAATCCGTTCGACGAATTGAAGGCAACGATCACCATTCCCACGTCGATGTTGTTCGCGAGTCCGGCTAGACGGGCGCTCAGCGCCGGGCTAATTGTCGCGCTTCCCGCCTGAGCCGATTCAGCAACAGTAAGGGGCGCAAGTGGCGGTAGCCCGGCGCTCAACGCAGACAAAAACAGAAGGATGAGCGTTATTCTTAAAAGGTTTTTCTTCGGAAAGTTCACTGTCCTTGTCTCCTCGATGATCAATTCGGAATCAACTGTCAGGAGAGTAAAGGACGGGGTTTGAGAAATACTTGAGCGAGGATCTCAAGAGTTGAGGCGAACTTGAGAACGTACTGTAAGGGCGGCCCTCCGTGGCCGCCCGTGGTTTGAGCTAAAGTGATTCAAGAAGCGACGGCCTGGGTTTG
>DATEIS010000067.1:0-2186 GCA_035278765.1 Pyrinomonadaceae bacterium
TAGTTATACGCGTCCCGCACACTCTGAATCTTTTCCGCATCTTCGTCGGGAATTTCAATGCCAAACTCTTCCTCAAAACGCATCACGAGTTCGACCGTGTCCAGCGAGTCGGCACCGAGGTCGTCGATGAATCTCGCATTCGGCGTGACCTCGTTTTCATCGACTCCAAGCTCGTCGACGATAATCTGTTTCACCTTGTTCTCGATCTCTTGATCGGGCATCGTGTTTGCTCCTCTGTGAGTTAATTAAACTACTCAATCTCCTGCAGCAAGTGCCACTTTCGTCGTTTCCAAACTCGCTGCGTCTTCCACGTTCAGTGTCTTAACGTCGCGATTGATCTGACGCATAAGACCTGACAAAACTTTTCCTGGTCCAACTTCGACAAACGGACCGGCCCGTAGCTCGATGAGCAATTGCATCGAATCGACCCAGCGAACAGGAGCTGAAACCTGTCGCACGAGGGCGTCGCGTAATTCGTCTGGCGCCGTCGTGGCGCGGGCGTCGACGTTTGTCACCACCGGGATCACCGGTTCACTAAAATTAAGCCGCTCGAGATCTGCTGCCAGCCTGTCTTGTGCCGGCTTCATGAGCGCACAATGAAAAGGCGCACTCACTTTCAACTTGATCACTTTTTTCGCAACACCGCTTAAACCTTCAATTGCACGATCCACAGCTTCAGTGTTGCCGGCGATCACAGCCTGTCCGGGCGAGTTAAAATTCGCGACTGAACAAACCTGATTCTGACTCGCCTCTTCACAAACGCGCTGAATCTCACTGAGTTCGCCGCCGAGCACCGCCGCCATCGCTCCTGTACCAACCGGTACAGCTTCCTGCATGTAGCGTCCTCTGGCGCGCACTGTGCGAACCGCATCAGACAAACTCAACGCGCCAGCGGCCACAAGTGCGGAGTATTCACCCAAACTGTGTCCCGCGACAAATGCCGGTGCGCTAATGCCAGCATCCATCATGGCGCGAAAAGCCGCTACGGAAACCGTCAGAATCGCAGGCTGCGTGTTCTCCGTTAACTGCAAATCCTCCGCCGGACCTTCAAAACAAAGCCGCGAAATCGCAAAACCCAACGCATCATCGGCTTCATCAAAGACCTGTCGCGCAACCGGAAACTTTTCCGCTAAATCCTTTCCCATTCCAGGACTCTGCGAACCCTGTCCGGGAAAGATCAGTGCCAATCCGCGATCTACCATCGGAACAACACCGCGCCCCAGGTGACGCCCCCACCAAACGAAGCCATCAACACCAGATCGCCGGGTTTGATTCGTCCTGCTTCGACACACTCGTCGAGCGCGATCGGAATCGACGCCGACGACGTGTTTCCATGGACTGCGATATTTGAATAAACCTTCGACACGTCCACGTTCAACCGGTCAGCCACCGCTTCCGTAATTCGCTGATTCGCCTGATGCGGGATAAACAAACTGATGTCGTCTGACTTCACCCCTGCCTGGTCGAGCACTTCACGCGATATCTCAGCCATTGAACGAACGGCAACTTTGAAGAGTTCGTTGCCTTTCATCTTGAAAAAGTGATCGCCGGCAGCGAGTGTTTCGGCGCTCGGCTTCTTCCGCGTTCCGCCTCCAGGTGAATAAAGCTGCTCCTCGTAACGTCCGTCAGATTTGATCTTCGACGCCAGGATGCCTCGACCATTCTCCACTGGTCCCAACACAGCAGCGCCTGCGCCATCGCCAAACAACACACACGTCTGGCGATCTGTATAGTCGACGTACTGCGTCAGAATTTCCGCACCGACGACTACTGCGTGCCGTACCTGGCCCGTCTTGATCATCGAATCAGCGAGCGAAACTCCGTACAAGAAACCAGAACACGCCGCGACAATATCCATCGCGGCTGCATTGTTTGCGCCGAGTTCTGCCTGAATGATGCATCCGGTCGACGGAAGTATCTGATCGGGCGTCACTGTGGCACAAAGAAGCAGATCGATGTCTGCCGGATCTAAACGAGCGCGCTCTATTGCCTGGCGCGCAGCCCGGACCGCAAACAGCGACGTGTATTCACCCGGCGCGGCTTTCCGACGTTGCTTAATTCCAGTGCGCGTCGTGATCCATTCGTCGGAAGTCTCCACCATCGTGGCGAGATCCGCATTCGTAAGAATGCCTTCCGGATAAGAGTGACCCGTACCCAGAATTCCAGCGCGTTGATTCACCATTAAT
>DATEIS010000068.1:0-17546 GCA_035278765.1 Pyrinomonadaceae bacterium
GATCTCATAGACGCGCGGCGTTTGAGTTATGGCTGAGTATTTCTCTTCTACAGTAACACGGCCCGCGTGGCCCAGCCGTTGGCGCAGCTCGTGCGAGCGCAACAGGCGGGTGAGTTTTTCCACCCACTCATCTTCAGTGCCGGCGATGAAGCCGTTCTGATCGTCCTGAATGATGTCTGTATTAACACCCACCGGCGAACAGACTGTCGGAATTCCGAGCGCCATAAACTGAAGCGCTTTCAGACCACACTTTCCCTTGCTCCAACGATCGTCGGGCAGCGGCATCACGCCGATATCGATCGCGCCGAGATCGTCGAGCTCAGTCTCTGCACGCCAGGACATTGCTTCAACGTCAACGGGCGGACAGTCGTATGTCGGAGTACCGATGACGCGCAAACGAAACGACTCACGCTCGGCGAGTTTCTTTAGTGCGCCTCGCAACGTGTCGAGATGTTGGACCGTGCTGTAACTGCCGGTCCAACCGATCACGGGTGGACCACTCTTTTCCGCCCGTGGCGGCACGCGATATTTTTCCGTGTCGATAGTGGTGGGAATCACCGTCACACGATCGTTGACCTGTCCCGCATACTCCGCGAGATAAGGATTACCGACCATCACGTGTGACGCGATCCGGCAAATCGTTTTTGTCTTCGACGCGAATTTCAGATAACTCAAATAGCCGTTTGAAGGACTGCGATACGAGACAAAAATCGCATCGTCAAAATCAAAAACGATTGGGACGCGTCGTTGATGGATCAACTTTTCAAACACCGGCGGACCGAGCAGCGCGGCTTCACGCAAAATGTAGACGAGATCGTAATCCTTTACTTTTCTGACGAGTGACCATCGTCGATTCAAACCACGCGTCACGAGTTTTAACTTCTGCGGCAGCAGGCCGGGTTTGTAGAGAAGTGAATGCAGTTCTTCGTCCTCGAACGGCGCGTAAGTGATTTCGACGCCGCGTTCGCGCAACAGAGGTTCCCACTGTTCAAGGCGATAACGCTGGCCTGGCGAGGTGTCATATAGCGCGGGCATCAGAGCGAGAACGTGCATAAGTTTCAATCGAGTAAGTCGTTTAGTATAGCGTGTCTATCGTCACAAAAATTTAACTGGCCTTCCGTCCGGTTGCGATCCATCCGAAATTTTCACCGACACTCGCGGCTTCGAGTGATGCGCGCGCGAGCCAGTTCTGCACGTCAGCGCGCGTGTAGCGATTCTCAATCGGCGCGGAGAAGCGATCGAGCTGATCGTTAACGCAGACTCGGAACGGCAAGTAAGCGTATTGTTTCAGCGGAATCTCCTCTGCGACGCGACTGAAGAGCGGTATCTTCTTCAAAATTCTGTAGGGCCAGACAAAAAACGTGAATGCCACCGCGGCGGTCGGATATGCAAGCAGGTGCACGGCGCCGTGCGGCAAGCGTGTGGTGACTCTACGAGCCGCCGACACCCCCGATAACATGGCTGCTTTGATCGGTCGTTGTTCCGGCTTCCAGTAGAGATAGATCTGCACCACGCCGCCGGGTTTCAAAAAGCGTAATAGGTTTTGAAACGCTGCTTCGGGGTTGGGCAGGTGATGCAGTACGCCGATCGAGTAGATGAAATCAAAACTTTCGAGAGCAAAAGGCGGATTGTGCAAATCGGCCTGGACCACGTGAACATTTCTCGACTCGGTGTTTCGTCGCGCCACTTCGACTGCCGGTCCGAGATCGATGGCCCAAACTTCAGCGCCATACTTGGCGGCGTAGTAAGCAAAACGTCCATTGCCGCAACCTGCGTCGAGGATTTTCTTTCCCGGGAAGAAATCGGCGGCGTGCGGTTGCATGTAGTCGAGAAATTGCTTTTCCCACTCCTCGTACATTTCCGGAAAACGATGCCACTCGTAACCAAAACTGAGCGCGGTTTCGGCTTGCGTCTCGTCGTGTCCGGTTGCTTTTCCTTCGCCGGTTAACGCGTCGCGCATGTTGGGGAGCAGCAACCGCGGGATATCACCGACGATGGGATAAGAGTTACCGCAGCCGGTACAGATCAACTCCCGCTCGTAGGAGAGCTCACTGCGACACCCAGGGCATCGCAACGTCTCCAGTAATGTGTCCAGACCGTTCGACATCAAAAAGTTTGTTTCACCGGATCTTAATCCTGTCCCAAAACCCGCTCGTAAAGCGCCGCGTAACGTTCCCCGGCGATCTTCAAATCAAAAACCTGTTCCGCCACTGATCTCGCATGCGTTCTTGCCCGTGGATCACCAACAGCAGCATCAACCTCGCGTCCGGCTTCCGCAAACGCCTCGTCAGTGAATTCCTCAATCAACACGCCGGCTTTCCAGTCATTTATCAGCGCATCAGAGTCACCAACACCAGCGTTTATCACCAACGGCAAGCCACAAGCAAGATACTCACCGTTCTTTGTCGGCGACGACGCAAGCTTCGAAACGCAGCGTTTGATGAACGCGAGGCCGATATCTGCCGCAGCAAGGTACGAAGGAACGTCCGCGGACGCAACTGCGAGCACACTGAAATTATCCTTCGTGACATTCCGCTTCGCCATCAAGTCTCTGACTCGATCGTGACTACCAGTCGTCAGCCAAAGCAGATGCGCGTGGGCGTCACGCTTGAGATAGCCCGCAAAAAAGTCGGCCATCTCTTCAGTCAAATACCAGCCATCAAGCGAGCCGCTATAAACCATCGTGAGTCGATCCGCAAGACCGAGCTCAGCCCGACGCCGCGCACGATCCTCAGTCTTAAACTCAAATAACGAAAGGTCGACGCAACACGGAATCACTTCATGCTCGACGGCGCGACCGCGCAGTCCTTCCCACTCTTTAATGATGGGCCAGATACGTTCAGTCAGCGTTACGATACCATCAGTTGCAGCAAGTATGCGGCGCTCGGCGGCCTTCGTGAGGCGATACGGAAGCCCTCCTTCACGCCAGTGTTTTGCGTCAACATACTCCTCGGCCATCAACCCGCGCAAATCAAAGATCATCTTCGTTCCCAAACGCCGCTTCAGTGCGAGTGCGATCGTGGCCGGGATGTGGCCGCGCGCGTGAACCATCTCGATGCGATTACGTCGCACCAGAGCGGCGGCTTTGCGATAACCCGCCATCACGTCGTAAATCGTCGCGGGTATTGACGGCCGTTGATGATAACGCAGCCAATGCCATTCGATACCCTGCGCTTTAAGTTTCTCGCGAAGCTGTTCGCACTCCAAAACGCCCTGCGGTTCGAACGCCTTGTCGCGTTCAAAACTCAACAACGTAAAGCGAACTCCTCGACGCGCAAGTTCGCGCAAGTAAGGAAGCACCTGACTCTGGCCAAGCGGGTCAAGCATTCCGTTGTAGGAGATAAATAAGACGCGACGGCCCTCAAGCGCCATTGCCGGCCTCCACTGGAGTCTTTCTATTCCAGCGAAAACAATCCAGCAACAACCACTGAATGCTGCCGATTATCGCCGCCGCATCCAGTACCGCTATCAACGACATCACCATTGCCCCGCGCAAAACGTTCTGGAAAAAAGAGGCCGGATAACAAAAGCGATTTCGCCTGATCGCCACGGCTGCCCGCCCCGCCAACAAAAATAGCCAGACGACGAACGGAAGCCATACCAGCGACGGCCTGAAGATCAACACTCCCGCGAGCAGGATTGCCAGAACTCCGTAATACTTAACCAGAACGGTCGCCTGCCACTGTCGAAATAGTCCAGCCCGAATGTTATTGCGAGAGTAAACAACAAATCTTTTGAACGTCTCCCGGAGTGTTGGCCTGAGATCCCAGTGAACTTGCGCGCGCGGCTCAAACACAAAACGATAGCCCGCATTCTCTACTCGATCCATGAAGATCAGATCTTCAGCCGAACGAAGCTCTTCAGGAAAACCGTTTACGGCCTGCCAGGCGTCGCGACGCAACAACGTCGAAGCGATGAAGCGCGGTCGGGTGACGATTCCATCATGCGATGTGGGTGGCGGGACGTAAGCAATGGCGGCGCACTGTTTGAAAAACGTATCGGTTACAGGCTGCCACGAACCGTAAACAACGGCGACACTTTCGTCTGCTTCGGCTTTTGTGACGAGGGCTTCGAGCCAGTTGTTTTCGAGACGGATGCCGGCGTCAGTAAACCCCAACCATTCATTACTGGCCTGAGCCGCGCCGAGATTGCGGCCGCGTCCCGGCAACGCTGCACCGGCGCGAATTAGCCGCACCGGAGCGCCGTTGCGAATGTACTCCTCGATAATTTGAGGCGTGGCGTCGGTCGAACCACCGTCAGTGATCACGATCTCGTCGGGCGGGCGCGTCTGTCGGAGCAAGCTGTCGAGCAGCTCGCGGATCGACCGCTCTTCATCTCGCACCGGGACGACGACACTGACTTTCATATCACAGATGCATAAGCCACAGATTACACAGATTACACAGTTTGCTGATCCTTACTCAACACAAAGCTCTCGAGGACGAGGTAGTCCATCTCGGTACGCATGAAACAGCGATAACTGTCCGCAGGAGTGCATACGATCGGCTCGCCGCGCACGTTGAAACTTGTATTGACGATCACCGGGCATCCCGTCCGCTTTCGAAAGGCCTCGATGATTTCCCAGTAAAGAGGGTTTGTTTCGCGCGTAACGGTTTGAATCCTGGCCGAGTAGTCGACGTGCGTGACTGCCGGGATCTCAGATCGTTTGATCTTGAGCTTATCCAGTCCTCTGAGGTTTGTTTCGCCGTCGCTAATCTCAACGCGTTTTTCGGGACATACGTCAGCGACGAGCAACATGTATGGACTATCTGCGTCCAGCTCAAACCACTCCGACACGTGTTCTCTCAAGACGCTTGGCGCAAATGGCCGAAAACTTTCACGATACTTGATTTTCAGATTCATCACCGACTGCATCTGTGACGAACGAGCATCGCCAATGATGCTGCGACAACCCAGCGCGCGTGGCCCAAACTCCATTCGGCCCTGATGAAGACCAACAACTCTTCCCTCAGCCAACAAGTGCGCCACGACGTCCGGCAACTCGGTACGCGAATATTTTGTGTAGCTCACCTTGTTTTTGCAGAGATAGTTCTCAATTTCGTCTTCACTATCGCGTGGACCAAGATACGAACCTTTCATCGTATCGCGCCCGTTGCAGGTGCGCGGCTTTCCGAGATAACGATGCCAGATGGCTAAAGCAATTCCGAGCGAACCGCCGGCGTCACCCGCGGCCGGTTGAATCCAAATCTCTTCAAATGGCACTTCCTTCAAAACTCTCCCGTTCGCAACGCAATTCAAGGCCACGCCACCCGCCAAACACAGATGCTTCATCCTGGTTTCACGATGAACATAACGCGCCATCTTCAACATCACTTCTTCAGTGATCACTTGAATACTGCTCGCGAGATCCATCTCACGCTGTCCGATTTGCGACTCCGGTTCTCGTGGCGGGCCCCCAAAGAGTTTGTCGAACGAACCGTTAGTCATGCGCAGGCCCTGCGAGTAACTGAAGTATTGCTGATTGAGCTTGATACTGCCGTCTTCGCGAATCTCGAGGAGATGATCTTTGATGGCTGCAACGTACTTCGGTTCGCCGTACGGCGCAAGACCCATCACCTTGTACTCGCCGCTGTTTACTTTGAATCCCGTGTAGTAGGTAAATGCAGAGTAAAGCAAGCCTACGCTATTTGGATAACGAAGCTCCTGTAACAGCGTTAGCTCGTTTCGCTTGCCAATTCCAATGGAACTGGTAGCCCATTCGCCGACGCCGTCGACGGTGAGTATCGCGGCTTCTTCGAATGGAGAAGGATAGAACGCACTCGCGGCATGACTCTCGTGGTGATCGCCGAAGAGCAATTTCCATTTGAATTTTTTGCCGTTCTTCTTCGCTTGTCGCTCGTCTTTTTCGCCGTCTACTTTCGCCAACTCGGTACGAATCAGATCCGGCATCCAAAGCTTCTCACTCATCCAAAGCGGCATGGATTTCAGGAACGAGCTGAAGCCGGCGGGACTATAATCGAGATAAGTTTCGAGCAGCCGATCAAACTTGAGCAGCGGTTTGTCGTAGAACCCGACAAAGTCCAGACTGGAAGCGTCTAGTTGCGCTTCACTCAAACAATACCGAGCGGCGTGCACGGGAAAGCGGTGATCGTGTTTGACGCGGGTGAAACGTTCTTCTTGCGCAGCGGCAACGATCTCTCCATCGATGATCAGGCAGGCAGCCGAATCGTGATAGAAAGCCGAAACTCCAAGAATACTAACCACTATGAATTTAGAAGAGAGTGTAGATAAAAGGGGCGATGGCTGAACCCTTCGCAAGCACCAGCAACAGGCCTACGAGGGCGAGAGTAATCACGATGGGAGCGAGCCAATACTTCTTGTTCTCCCTCATGAACTGCCACAATTCACTAATGACGTAGAGCTTCGACATAAGCCACAAAGGGGCACAAAAATCACAAAAAGCACAAAAAAGATCTTAAGGGACGGGCTTTTCTTTTTTGTGCCTTTTGTGCATTTTGTGGCGCTTTTTGTGGTTAATACATTTTTTCATAGTGGCGTGGGTTGCGCTCGGGATATGTCTGCCAGAACGTGTGGCGCGAGCCGGAGCGGCGTTGCAACGGATCCCAGCCCATCGCGCGTTTTACCAGCCCGATCGGAGTCAGCACCAGAAAGAAAATGATCGCGAGAATGATGCGGCTGGAGATGAAGGCCATCACCTCAGCAAGCTTCATCCAGAACCGGCGAGGAACTGTGAGGAGGCGTGGCAAAACCAACCCGCACAGAAAAAGTGCTGAACCGGCGGCGCTGAGAACATACGCCGCCGTCGCAAACTTTCCACGGTAAAGCCACCAGAGAGCGAGCAGCACAAAGACGCCGCCCACAATCATCCCAAATTCCTTCTCTGCTCGGAAGGTGCGTGGCTTCATCTAACTGGTAACCAGAGCCTTCATCGGGGCCTTCTGCTTTTCGAGTTCACCGGCGATCCAGTGATAGGTGATATTCAACCCGTCTTCGAGAGAGATCGATGGCTCCCAATTCAACACTTCGCGCAGTCGGGTGTTATCGCTGTTGCGGCCTCGAACGCCCTGCGGCTTCGTCAGATCGTAACGTTTACTGATCTTCTTTCCGGCGATGTTCGAAACGATATCCACCAGCTCGTTGATCGAGATCATTCGGTCCTGACCGAGGTTGATTGGCTCGCGATGTTCGCTCTGCATCAGACGATAAATGCCTTCGACACAGTCGTCGATGTAGCAGTAAGAGCGCGTTTGTTCACCGTCGCCCCACACTTCGATCTCGTCGCTGTCTGCTGCGAGAGCGACCTTGCGACAGATCGCTGCGGGCGACTTTTCACGTCCGCCGTCATAAGTGCCAAGCGGACCGAAGATGTTGTGAAACCTGACGACGCGCGTGTCGAGTCCGAAGTCTTCGGTGTAATGCCGGCAAACTCTCTCCATGTAGAGTTTTTCCCAGCCGTATCCGTCTTCGGCGTCAGCCGGATAAGCATCGTCCTCGCGCAACGGCGTGACGTCCGTTTCCTTCTGTTTGTAGCCGGGATAAATGCACGCGCTGGAGGTGTAGAGATAACGTTTGACTCCATTCGCGCGCGCGGCTTCGATGGTGTGCAGATTGATGAATGTATTGTCGCGAACGATGACGGCTTTGTTGTTCTCGATGAATCCGATACCGCCCATGTTCGCTGCTAACCCATACACCTGATCCATACCTTCGGTCGCCTGCAGACAGTTGTCCTCTTTGGAAAGATCGAGGAGTAAAAACTCATCCGCAGCCGTCGACTCGTATTCCGGTTCCTTGACGTCGACGCCGCGGACAAAATAGCCGCGGTCGATCAAATACTTCGTCAGGTGATGGCCAATAAATCCACCCGCTCCTGTGACTAGGACTTTCGTCTTTTCTGACATTAATAGGTTTCTCCACAACAAGATAGGTTGGACGGATTGTAAATCCTGTCCGTTTTACCCGCCATTACTACTTACGGCAAGTCGTCTCAAACATCCCCAAAACGGTCTTTTCAGCACACCTTCGGGATGAGTGGCGAAGGCGCGCATCAACCAACTGGCCGCTTCTGATTTGCGTCCGGCCTCGCTGGCTGCGTATGAAAGTCGCAGAAATCTCGTAGCCTTGCACCAGCGTTGATCGGCGCCTTGCAACTGTGGCTCGTAGAATTCAGCGATCTGATCAAACTCTTCCAGTTGACGATGTCCTTCCGCAACTGTCTTACTCACTTCGTGCAGCCTGTACGCCGCCATCGGCAGCGGCATGTATTCACATTTGTGACCAGCCAGCAGCAGGCGCACGTACATATCGTGATCGAAGTCGTAGTTCCAACGCTCCTGAAATCCGGAACTAACTAGTTCTCGTTTCCAAAAATGGCCTGGCTGTGGGGCACGATAGGCCCACGACAAACAGTGTGCGGCAGACTCCGGCACCGTTGCGTGAATCATGACCGTCTCGTGGCCTTCGCCGAACATGATCGTGTCGCCACAAACCCACTCACACTTAGGATGGTCGGCGAAGTAATTCATTACCGCGTTGAATGCGCCGGGTAGATAAACATCGTCGCTGTTGATAAAGGCGAGTATGTCGCCGGTAGCTCGTTCGAGGCCTTTATTGATCGCGTGAACCTGGCCGCGATCTTTTTCACTTACCCAATAGGCTAACTTGTCTTCGTAGCGGCGAATGATGGAAACACTATCATCAGTGCTGCCGCCGTCGACGACGATGTATTCGAGCGGCTCATAACCCTGATTCAGTACGGACAGAAGCGTCTCTTCCAGGAAATGACCCTGGTTGAATGAAGGTGTGATGATGCTGAGTTTTAGTGACATTCAGTTCTGAAAACTCTTGATCGACTCGACAACATAGACCTGCTGCTCTTCAGTCAGTTCCGGATAAACGGGCAATGCGACGGTTTCTCTCGCAGCACTTTCCGACTCGGGAAACTGTCCCTCGTTGTAACCGAGGTAGTGGAAACATTTCTGAAGGTGAAGCGGAATCGGGTAATAGATTTTACTGCCGATGCCGTGTGCTTTTAAGTGCTCCATGAGCGCGTCGCGATTTCCGGGAACGCGAATCACATACTGATGAAATATGTGCCGCCCGTCCTCTCTGACGTGTGGCGCCACTACCGGAAAACTCAAATCAGCCTCACTCAAGAGCTTCGAATACAACGCCGCTTTCTGTCTTCGCTCTTCTGACCAGTGATCGAGACTCGGAAACTTTACTCGCAATACCGCCGCCTGCAATTCGTCCAAACGACTGTTGATTCCCACTTCCTCGTGCTCGTATTCGTTGGCGCCACCATGCGCGCGGAGTCGTCGCAAACGCGCGGCAACTTCGTCCTCGTTCGTTGTCAAAATCCCGCCATCACCTGCGCCACCGAGATTCTTCGTTGGATAGAAACTAAAACATCCGATCAAGCCCATCGAACCCGCGGGCCGCCCGTTATCCGTAGCGCCAATCGCCTGCGCTGCATCTTCAACGATCGGCACGCCGCGACGCCGGCTGATATCGAGCAACGGATCCATCGCCGCGCATTGCCCGTAGAGATGCACGGGCATGATCGACCTGGTTCGCGAAGTGATTGCATCAGCAACTTGCGAGGCATCGATGTTGTAGGTGCGAGGATCAATGTCAACAAAAACCGGACGCGCGCCGAGTCTGGTGATACAAGCCGCCGTCGCAAAGAATGAGAATGGTGTTGTTATTACTTCGTCGCCGGCTTTGACGTCAAGCGCCATTAACGCAAGCAACAGTGCATCCGAACCCGACGCACAACCGATCGCATGTTTCGTTTGGCAGTAATCTGCGATCGAATTTTCAAGCCCGCGCCCTTCGTCTCCAAGAACGAAGCGCTGCGAACTCATCACGCGTTCTACTGCCCGGTGCAAGTCATCTCGAAGCGAGACATACTGCGCCTGAAGGTCCAACAAAGGAACGTTCATAGAATCAGGAAAATATAGGTCCTATTGGGCTATATAGGACCCATATCACACAGAGAGAGAATCAGGCGGTCTCACCCGCGGAAGCACCTCGCCCGCTATCCGCGTCGGACGAGTAATAATTCGAGTAGTAGCCGGCATAGTAGTAGTCTTGCGACTCGAGCTTCACATTATTCAGCACCACACCAAAAATGTGTGCACCCACATCCAGCAACTGCTGTTTCGCTCTGCGCACGACCGCGCGCGAGCTTCTGCCGCCGTGAACCACCAGCATAACACCGTCAACCATCGTCGAGAGGATTGAAGCGTCAGTGAATGAAATCGCTGGAGGCGAGTCGATAATTATGTGGGCGAATCGCTCGCTCAAAAGCGCTAAAAGTTTGCGCATCTCCTCTGAGCCCAGTAACTCCGCGGGGTTCGGAGGCACCGGACCAGAAGTCAAAATCTTAAGATTCGGAGTTCTCGCGCAGGTCTGTAACAGGTTGTCGAGATTTCTCTCTCCTGATAACCAGGTTGTCAACCCTTTTGAATTTCCAACTTCAAATTGACTGTGCAAACGTGGCCGTCGCAGGTCGCAATCGATGATCAGAACCTCGGCGCCCGTCTGCGCCAACATGAAGGCTGTGTTGATCGCCGTCGTCGTCTTTCCTTCGGATGGTTGACTTGACGTGACCAGAATCGTCTTCGGCGGTTGTCCCGCTGACGACAACAACAACGACGTTCTCAAGTGACGATAAGACTCAGCGATCGGCGATCTCACGTCGTCGATCATCGCCAGCGCTGTACTTTCTGAAGGCCCGGGACTAGCCGCCTGGGGAAGCCCTTTCAAACGCGTCGCACCGCGGCTCGCGGGGATCATCGCAAGCGCAGGCAAATGAATATAACGATCGATGTCGTCAATCGACTTGACCGTGTCGTCGAGGAAGTCGAGCAGGAACGCCAGACCGATTCCAGCGACGAGGGACAACGCCAAAGCGATCATGACATTCCGAAGCCGGGCCGGTCCCACTGGCGCACGCGGCACGCGGCTATAGTTTTCAATTCTGACTTCGCTGCCTTTGTCACCCTGAGCGATCTGAACCTCGCGCTGTTTCTGCAGCAAGGTGTTCAGATACTGTTTGTTGGTTTCGAGGCGTTGGGTGTAGGCCGCCATCTCGATCTGATCGCGTGTTTGCTGATCGGTGACGCCGCGCTGCGACATATACATCTGGCGCAAACTGTTTTCATGAGCCTGGGCAGCTTCGTAATCCGCCTTCAACATGTTGATGGATTCGTTCGACGCTTTGGCTAGCTCAGCCTCAAGACGCTCGATCGCTGCCTGAGTTTTCTTGACCTCCGGCCACTCGGCTGTGTAGGTCACCAGTAGCGCGGCCTTTTTCTCTCTCAGCTCCGAGAGTCTGCCCTGGATAGTCGTGATGCGTTCAGACTTCTGTACTTCGGGAATGGAATTCGTGTCAGTGGAAGCTTTTGCGTTTTGATAAATTGCCTGCGCGTTCTTGCGCTTGTCTTCCGCGGCCAGCAATTGCTTACTCAAGTCCTGCAGACGTTGGCCTTCGACGTCGAGTGAACTGTCCAGCGTCGGTCGCAGTCCTTTTTCACGCGCGTAGTTGAATAATGCTTCCGTATCGAACCTGATCTTTTCCTGAAGCGAAGCGATTTCACGAGCCAGCAGGTCTCCGGCCTTACTCGAATTCTGCGTTGCGCGTTCGATGTTGTTGGCCTGAAAAACTTCCGCGAGCGCGTTGGCCACTTTCTGGGCCATCTCGGGATCAGTATGGCGATACTTAATATTGAAAAGGTTCGTGCCGACGATACCTTCAACCTTCTCTGCGCCGATAATCGCGTCTTCGTAGGCCTCCAGGGCGGAGAGCTCTTCCGGTGATAATGGGGCTTCCTGTAGTTGCGTTTGACCAACTACCTCCAGACCACCTGGAGCCTTGGCAGGAATAGCCGCCGGTTTTTTCTCGCCCGAGACCATGCGTCGCAGCGCCGTAAAAATTCCTCCCTGCGCGCCACTGCCAAAAAAGGCCGGGTTGTGTTGCAGGTCCAAACTCAAAGCGACCTGCCGAGCCAGTGCCGGACTCTGTAAGAGTTTGATTTGTGTGCCCCAGAAATTCGCGTCAGGCTGGGCATTGAGCACGAAATCTTTTGTTTGGAGAACATTCGACGCTCGCTGCTCGATCCGGATTGTCGCTTCTGCTTCGTAGATTGAAGGCTGGCGAAACATCTGCACGGCGACGAGCGAAGTGACCACGAGGCACAGGCTAATGATTAGCCATTTTCGCTTGAGCACTACGAATAAGTAATCGCGAAGCTGGTTGGGCTCGGTGGCGGCCGGCCCATAGGACCTGACCTGGCTGACATCGGTGAGCGGTCTATCGAGACCACGCTCGACCGAAGGCATAGGCATCAGACGGTTATCTTGCGACATCATTGTGTTCCGGCTCTCGTAAAGACAGGTAAATAAGTTAACAAACGCACACAGCTAGAGGCTAAGGATAATAGCAAAAGTATCCACAGATTACACAAATTGAATCATGAATCTGTGTAATCTGTGGACACAAAACGTGACAAGGCGGCCTGCCAGTGGGGGAGAGCGGGTAGGCCGATAGCCTCCGAAAGGAGGCATTTTAGTCTTGAATTTCGGGGACGCGGGGCGGGCCGGTTGAGTTCCGCGCCACTGACAACCGCGAGCGTGTCGCTATTCAAACCCGCCAATTTCAACGCTTCACGGGTGAATGTTTCGAAACTGGCGCCGTCACCCGAGTTCACGACGTGATACACGCCCGGTAAATCCAATGCCGCAAGTTCGCGCAGCCTGACCGCCAGATCGTGACCAAACGTGGGCGTCCCCCAGTAATCATCAATCGCCGTTAACTTTTCGCCCCGCCTCGCGCGCGCGACTACGGTGCTGAGAAAATTTTTGCCTGCGGGTCCGAAAATGTATCCCGATCGAACCACGATCGTCCGCGCGTTTGCCTCCTGTGCCCTTCGTTCACCTTCGAGTTTCGAACTTCCATAGACGCTGATCGGTCGTGGTTGGTCGCGCTGCGTGTAAAAGCCCTCATTTTCGCCATCGAAAACGTAGTCAGTGGAAATTGTGACGAAAGCCGCATTCGTTTTGAGGGCTGCTCGAGCGAGGTTCTCGGGTCCGAGCGCATTTGTCTGCCGAGCTTTCTCTGAATTTGTTTCACAACCATCGACGTCCGTCCAGGCCGCACAATTGATTATGGCGTCGGGACGATCATTAACGACAAGGGACTCCACCGCCGCTGCGTCAGTAATATCCAGCCCTTTGTGATCGTAGCTGATGACCGCATCACCGACGCCCGAACAATGCGCCGCCAGCGCACTTCCTACCAGGCCCTTTGCTCCCGTAATCAGTATCCTCAATCCGCCACGACCTCGGTTCCATACTGCGCTTTGTAATATTCGCGATAAGCCGGATTTCTGACTTTTTCAATCCACTGCCCATTTTCGCGGTACCAGTCGATCGTCTTTTTAAGACCACTGGTCCACGTTTCGCGCGGCTTCCAGTTCAATTCTTTTTCAACCAGCGACGGATCGATCGCGTAACGTCGATCGTGTCCCGGACGATCTTTGACAAACTTGATCAGACTGCGCGGTTTACCGAGCGCGTCCAACACACTCTCCACAACCTCGAGATTTCTGCGTTCGTTGCGGGCGCCGATGTTGTAAACGGCTCCCGGCCGGCCCTTTTCGATCGCCGCGAGAATCGCCCGACAATGATCCTCGACGTAAATCCAATCGCGCACATTCATCCCGTCGCCGTAAACCGGAATCGCTTCGTTGTTCATCGCATTTGAGAGCACGAGCGGCAGAAACTTTTCGGGGAACTGTCGTGGTCCATAATTGTTTCCGCAGCGCGTAGTAATCGTGTCGAGCCCGAACGTGTGATTGGCAGCACGGACCAGATGTTCCGCCGCAGCTTTGGAAGCAGCGTAAGGACTGTTCGGCGCAAACGGGGAGTTTTCGGTAAAGAAACTGTCGTCGTTTTCCGGCAAACTTCCCATCACTTCATCGGTCGAAACCTGCACAAAACGCTTCACGCGTTTTGCTCGTGCCGCATCGAGTAAAACCTGTGTGCCGATGATGTTGGTCCTGAGAAATTCGTCCGCTGAGGCGATGCTACGGTCCACGTGTGACTCGGCGGCAAAGTTCACAATTATGTCGGTATTTTGGTCCAGGTTTGCGAGTACAGCCGTCGGGTCAGCAATGTTGGCACAAACAAACCGGTGTCTGCTGGAATCGAGTCCTTCGAGGTTATCCGGGTTACCCGCATACGTGAGGGCATCCATGTTAACTACGCGACAATCCCGAATTTCGTCGAGCAACAGGCGAACGAAACAGGACCCAATAAAACCCGCACCACCTGTCACGAAAAAAGTTTTCATAGAATTCATTCTCATCCGAAAATGGCGGTGTTAAGATACACGCCTCTGAGCTTCGAAACAAAAAAGCAATCGAATTGCAATTTGACCTTAAGGGGAAAATGAACTATTACATCCCCCGCTTTTTAGAGACTAGGTCGCGTGACCTCCTCGCTCAGTATTAGTGGAGATGTTGGTCCACTCCATGCAAAGTTTCATGCTAACTATCGACTGGTAAACGCTGGTCATAGTGTCTGGCCACTTTTCAGACTAAAGCCACTGCTAGTAATTTTCGTAGACTAAATCCGGCGATAAGTTCTTCCTTTTATCGGGCACAAGGGCCCGAGTCTCCTCGCGTGAGACATCATCGGAATCAGTCCTCAAGGAGAAAACCCAGAATGATCAATGCTTCGCCCTCGAATACTAGATCCCTTTACAGTGGGCCGCGTTACATGTTTCTCGCGGTTTTCATTGTTGTTGGGGCGCTTATGGCCGTCCCACTTTTTATTGGATCGGCCTCTTCTCCCACAACGCCCATTGATAGAAGTCTAATTACACATAAGCTTGATAACTCGACGCTTTCCTCGCCTGAGAGTGTCGTATTTCGAAATTTCAACTTCTTAATGCCGCAAGCCGCTGCACCGACGGTGGCCACATTTGCGAGCAACTGCACCGATCCTAAAACGGTTTTCAATGTTCAGGACACGGACCTGACTGTTTGCGCGAAATATACCGGCGCGAGCCCGGGTTGGAGAGTCATCTGGTCCAACGCACGTTTTGTCACGGTCCAAAGTGCTGCGGTCACAGGCACAGACGGCAGCGCGACTTTTACCCTCAACGCAAATTCGAGCCTGGGTGACTGGCGCGTGATTCTCTTCGAGCCTATCGGGGGAACCGTACAGGCCATAACTTCTTTTACGGTTGTTGATGAAACTAATCCGACCGCCGACTTGAGCGTTTCGAAGAGTGCGATCTCCGGCACTTCCTCGTCGGGAGGTCAGGCGATTTTCTCCATTCAGGTAACCAACAATGGTCCAAGCCCGGCTAGTTCCGTGTCGCTCACGGACGATGTTCCGGCAAACACGACTTTCCAATCGTTCGATCAACTCGGTGGGCCAACGTTCACCTGTACGAGTCCAAATGTCGGTGAGACGGGTTCGACCACCTGTACCATCACCAGCCTTGGCCGCGGTGAGACTGCGTTCTTCCTGGCCACCTATCAAGTCGACAACGTTGCCAACGGAACTGTGATTTCCAACACAGCAACCGTGACCAGCGGGACAACCGATCCTCCGAATCCAAACGGCGACGATAACAATACTTCGACGGCTACAGTGGATATTCTCAACGCCCCCTGCCAGCTCTCCAGTCAGGAAAACATCACGGTGAGTGCTGATACAGGCCAGGCGGGCGCCGTTGTGACTTACGCGACGCCGACAGGAACCGGAGATTGCGGCAGTCCATCAACTGGAGAAAATGGTGAGACGATCCCGGCGATTAGCTGTAATCCGCCGTCGGGCTCATTCTTCCCAGTGGGAACGACTACCGTTCTTTGCCAAGCTCAAACCGGAGCTGCGAGCAGCTTCCTGGTGACGGTAGACAATCCGGGCGCGCTTTCAATCTCGCTTACCGGCGCGAATACATTGACACTGGAATGCGGCCAGCGATTCGGCGATCCGGGAGCAACAGCGATCAATGGCGCAGGTGAGAGCATTGAAGTTACAGTTACCTATAGCGGTGGCTTTAATGATGAGTCGCCTGCTGCTGGAACCTATACTGCGACTTACACGGCCACCGAAGGCGAGAACTCCGTTTCGACCACTCGCACCCTCAACGTCACTGACACTGAAGGGCCCGCGATTACTGTCGACGGTGCGAATCCATACAGGATTCAACAAGGTTCATGCTCGCCGTTTGTCGATCCTGGTGCTACAGCCTTCGATTCCTGCGCAGGTCCGAAGCCGGTTACAACAAGTATCGCTGGACCAGGTGGAGCTACTTCCGTCAACCCGGCAATCGCCGGCACGTACATCATCACTTACACGGCGACGGATGGAACCAACCAATCGACCGCGACTAGAACCGTGGTGGTTGGAACGTTCCCCGAAGACGAAGTGGACCAGCCCGGCACTTCCAATGTTCCACCAACAATCACGCTCAACGGCGATGACCAAATCACCCTCGAGTGTGGAACCGCCTTTACCGATCCCGGCGCCACCGCGACAGTTTGCGGCAACCCGGTGACGGTAACTACAACCGGGGCCGCGAATCCAAACGCGCCCGGAATCTACACGGTCACATATTCGGCGTCGGCCAACGGCTTTACGACCGAGGTGACACGAGTGGTGACTGTAGAGGACACCGTTGCGCCGGTAATTACGCTCAACGGGTCTAATCCGATGGTGGTTGGATTCGGCACAGTCTTTACCGATCCTGGTGCGACTGCATCGGATGGATGTGCGGGTGACCTGACAGCGTCAATCGTCGTGACGGGAAGCGTTGATACCAATACCGTTGGTTTTTACGCGTTAACGTATACGGTGAGTGATCCGTCGGGACACAGTGACACCAAAGTAAGGACCGTAGAGGTATCGCCTTACAACTTCACTGGTTTCTTCGCACCAATTGACAACCCGCCCGCGTTCAACGAAATGAAGGCCGGCCAGGCAGCGCCAGTTAAGTTCAGCCTGGGTGGAAATCAGGGATTGAACATCTTTGCGGCGGGCTCGCCAAGCTCGGTGCAGATCAGCTGCAACAGTGGGGACCCGATCGCTCCCGTCGAAGAAACTGAAACTGCGGGCCAAAGCTCGCTCAGTTATGACTCGGCTTCGGATCGGTATAAATACACTTGGAAGACAGAGAGCTCCTGGAAGAACACATGCCGTCTGCTCACAGTAACACTCAGGGACGGCACGGTTCATACAGCGAAGTTCAAGTTCAAATAGCAACATCCGGGCGGGCGGCGTCACCTGCTCTCGACGCCGCCCAGCGCGATTTTTCATCGAGGAATGGTCAAACAATTAATAAGTTCAATGACCAAATACTCTCTATTCAACTGCGGGGAAATTCGGCGCAACAGTGAACAGAAACCAAACCCTTGTTCTACTGATGGCCCCCCAAGACCTTCAACTAAAGGAGACTAAAAATGAGTAAGTTTCGGTTCACGATCAAGGTTATGGCAATCGCGATCTTCATGTTTGCTACAGTCTCGATCGCCCAGGCACAGGCCTCC
>DATEIS010000069.1:0-3953 GCA_035278765.1 Pyrinomonadaceae bacterium
TTTTGATTACTTGTCGCATCAGTTTTTCAGCATGTTCCAGATTTCAGTTTCCTGTTGCGGCGACAAGTGTCCAATCCACGAACCGTGGACGACTCCGCTGGCGTCCGCCAAAATCAGCGTAGGACTCAGTTTTACTCCCGGCTCGCTTTTCTTTGCCTGGATCACTGTTTCGAATCGCAGTCCTTCCTTCTGAAAAAAACTGTCTGCGAGTTCAGGTTGATTAGGTGTGATCAGCACCAATCTTACATTTACCGGATCCTGAAACGAGCGGGCGAGTTGTTTGTAAAAAGGCAGGCTCTCAATACAGACACTACAGTCCTGCCGCAGAAACAGCAGCAGTGTTTTATTACTTTGAGAAAAATCGACGCCCGGTACGGAGATCGTTCGACTGGAGATCCGTTCTTTTACGTAATAGCGCTTTACCAGATTCATAACGAGAAAGACGCAAGCCAGAACGATCGCTACATTTAACACGCGATGGAGGTGTTTGCTGTACAACTCTACTCCTGTGTTCATGAGGCCAATGCAGCAACGAATACAAGCAGCGCTGAACTTCGCATGTACTCATTCTTCAGGTGCAGTATCAAAGCTAATGCCCGAGTTGGGTCTTTTGAAATCGGCGCTTTGAAAGCCCCTGAAAATGAGCCGAACTTAAAACCGGTAACATCGGTAGAAAAAGTCGCTGATTGTGATCCAACTCTCACCCTGACAAACCGGTCCAACCGCAGCGGTTCCATGAGATCAGGGTCAAAGCTGTTGGTGACATTCAATGCTTCCGAAAGAATTCTTAACCCGGCCGGGAAGTCGAGGGTGGAGGTCAGTTCACTACCTATTAATAAAAGCGAAGCTTTGACGGATCCATCAGTGCGGCGTGCATCGGACAGGCCGCCATCAATTGCGACTCTTCCGCTCTGCACGTCGCCCTTTTCGATTAAGCGTGAAGCGAGGGCAAACCCCAGGAAACTCCGGTCCTTGCCTTCAGTTAATCTCTGTATCTGCAGGCGTGCGGCGTCAAGATCGCCTGTCTGCAAGGAGTTAATTGCCTGTCCGACGGGAATCACGGTAGATAGTTGGTTACGCGCTTCAACAGAAGTCATTCGGTCGGTGAGGGCACTGGCGGATTTGAAATCTGCTGCCTGGTAAAAGGACCAGATCATTCTCAGGCAATATTCGTCACGCTTGAGAGAATCTTTGATCTTATCCAGTGCTTCCGCGACCGTTTCCAATGTCGGTGGTTCTGATGGTTCCGGAGTAAACGCACGAAGCTCAACGGAGTTGGTCCGTTTAGGATCAATTCCAGTTGATAGATTATTTAGAATGGGAACGAGATCGGGCGCGAATCGTCGCGATTTTGGTAAGAGCAGAAAGGCTGCCGCGCGATTCTGAAGTTGGGTCGGTTCGCTATCGACCGGACGAGTCAGAATGGAAACGCTGGACCTTAGGTAATGGTCGACTGTTTCTGGTGAGTTCCCCGGACGGTCGTAGGAAATGTCTGCGTGAAAAGCAATTCTCCCGACGAAGACTGGTGAGATTAGAACTTTGTCCTCTGGTTTGTCAGCAGCACGATGCCCGGAAAAAAGATAATTCCCAATCGTCAGCAAATCGTCCGCTGTTGTGACGCTTTGATTTTCCATCTGTCGCATGAGTTGAATAAAAAGCTGGTCCGCTTTCTTCGAGTCCAGTTGGCGAAACTTCAACAGCAGATCCAGGACTTGCATTGTGTTAGCCAACCCACTTACGGAATTTGAGATTCCAGATTCGATGTAGTCGAAAGCTTTGGGATCTCTTTCCTGAATCAGAAGACTCGCGGTATTAAGGTCCAGGTCTCGGGCCACCGCGGGGTCGCTAAGAAACTCGGGCGCGTCCTTAAGTAACTGCTCTTTCCAGGCTGGTTCGTGCTTCGCGACGCGTGAGAAGAAGCGAATGTAGAGCCCGATTAGTTTGGTGCGTTGAAGTCTGGCCGTCGCCTCGTTTTGTTTCGACTGTAACCGATCATCGGCAGGTTCGATTGATCTTAGGAGCTCATAAGTTCGTTGAAACAGCTGTCGAGCGCTAAGGGCGTCATGACTCCACGATAGATCGGCCAGCCGTCCCAAGGTTTCGATCTTTAACTCAAGGTTCTGCAACGCAAGGGCGCTGTCTGCTAACTTTGGCAGTTCTTGTTGCAGGATTTGAAGCCGCTCTTCCTGAGTCTTCCTGGCCTCCGAGGTTTTGGAATTTCGCTGCGACTTCTGTCCGTTCACTGGCCCTGCCACTGGCAGAGTCTGCAGTAGCGCTAGTAGCGCAAGAACGATCCAACGCTTTTCCATTGCAACCACAATCAGGCAATCGAATCAGTTAATGAGAGGTCCATCCCACGAACAGGCAGAGCCGGAGCAGCCACCGACGGAAGGAGCTGCCATGCACATATTCATCGACGTTTGACTCGCTTCGGGTGGTGGGCCCGTGTTGCACGTGCTATTGACGTAGTTGCCGTTGCGATCGAAATTGGCCTCGCAGATGCTGAATATCTCCCATCCTGCTTGTTGATCTGCACGACAGCCGGCCAGTACTCGCGCCGAGCAGGTTAGCAGAATCAGGATGATCAGAATTTTGCCTGGGGCATGACTTCCTGTGAGTGAAGAAACTCGGGCAGACATAGATTTTCCGCTTTCAAGATAAGAGGCCAACGACCATTACGTGTTGGACTATTGGTTTCGGCGAGGTGTCCGCGCTGACCTTACCTTTGATTGATCAACGTGTCAATACTGCAAATTGCCCCAAATTGTCCACTGTGGGGTTGCCAAGCTTCGGGCGAATGCTGAACGTGACTACATCCCTTGGTCGGCTGATCGTCACGCTCGTTTACTTGTCGCCCTTTTGTGGGTCGTAGCTCAATCGTAGAGCACCGCACTGTGACTGCGGCGCGTGAGGGTTCAACTCCCTTCGACCCACCCAAATTTCTCGCAACGGAACTGTGGCCGAGAGGTGAGGCGCCTGATTGTCGATCAGGTCGATGACGGTTCGAGTCCGTTCAGTTCCGCCATGCGTCAGTAGCCAAATCGGGTCAAGGCACCTGCCTCTTAAGCAGGGGAGTGTGAGTTCGAGTCTCACCTGGCGCACCAATTTTTAATTTCGGGGTGTGGTGTAACGTTCGCATCCGAGTCCTGGGAACTCGTGGTGACAGTTCGACTCTGTCCTCCCCGACCATTTCGCATCGTTGGTCCAGTCGGTTCAAGACACGGCGTTGCCAATGCTGAGACACCGGTTCGAATCCGGTACGATGCTCCAATTTTGTTTACCGGAGTTCTCACCCCACCAACGAAACGCGGGTCGCCCTGACTCGCGTCCCACGCGGAAGTGATGTAGCTGGAAACATGCGAGTCTTCCAAATTCGTCTCGAGAGTTCGAATCTCTCCTTCCGCACCAGTTTGCGCGCGTCGCCAAGCGGCTAAGGCGCTGGATTGCAAATCCAGTATTCGTGAGTTCGAATCTCTCCGCGCGCTCCAATTCGGTCGGATAGCTGAGACGGATTAGCGCGGGTCTGAAAAATCCGAAAGGTTGGTTCGATTCCAACTCCGACCACCAATCTATCGCCTGAGTAGCTCAATTGATGGAGCGCTGGTCCTACAAACCAGAGGTTGAAGGTTTGAGTCCTTCCTTGGGCACCAACATATCGGGGCGTGACTCATCCTGGCAGAACGGTGACTGCCGGGAGCGTGGAGTTTGAAGAGGCGCGTCGGCCTCACGCCCCGGCCACAGATAGGCGATATAGCTCCAATTGGAAGAGCGGGCTGTTTCGTAAACAGCAGGCTGCGAGTTCGAATCTCGCTATCGCCTCTGGTTCGATTGGCCCGCGCACCCGGCATCGGTCTTCTAAACCGAACCTTCGAGAGCTGGGCGGACAGGCACGAGGTTCAACTCCTCCGCGGGCTTCCAGCAGATCACAACGGCTGTGTAGCTCAACGAAAGAG
>DATEIS010000070.1:0-15374 GCA_035278765.1 Pyrinomonadaceae bacterium
TACGACAGCCGTTTCAAAACGTGGAATCGAAATCGCTTCGCAGTTGGAGCGCAGATCGCTCTTAAAAGAGGGGTGCCGCTGATCAGCCTGATTCATCCAAAAAAACAATTTGTGCTCGACGTTTACCTGATGCGCCAGAACGACAGCCGCTCCGAGCCCCATCACGTGAATGCTCTGGGGATGGCTTTCAATATCTACTTCTGATCCGCAATGAGGCCGCACGTAAGTAATGATTGAAAGTTAGGTTATTGGTCGGGGCGAGAGGATTCGAACCTCCGACCTCTCGGTCCCAAATCATAGGTGCGGCAAAAAGCTAAGTTTTTGCCAATTCACAAGTTGCAGCCACCACGAGTTTCTTAGGGTTTTGCGGTTTTTTTCCATTCGCTACCAGCCAGTATCCGCGCTGTGCTGAGAATTCTGTCCACAAATTGGCCACACGTTTTCAGGGCTAACAGAAGTAACGATCAGAGTCTCATTAATCGGAAAGGCGCGGGTGATTCCTCCAGCAACTGGAGATCATTGGTCCAAGATGAATGCGCTGTTAGGCTTCGCGTTTACTCATCCTCTCGACTTAACAACCAAAGAACAACAGCCCCGATTCCAAGCCATGCTAGACCATCTTGCTGCTGTTTCGTACGGGCGCGCTCGAACACATTCATCCTTACCCAATTAAGGGCATATTTAGGATTTTTATACGCCGCAAGATATTTCAACTTTTGAATGAAGCCCGGCAAATTCAGATTGGGTTCTAACACGATTGGCATAATTGTCTTCTTAGCGTGAGTAGCGATGCCGATTTCCTGCTGAACCCACTCCGACGTTTTAGAATGCCTACTCCAAAGCAAAATGAATAAATCGCATGATTCAATTGCCCTGATAATGGTTTCGTCAAGGACTGTACCGGGCAACGCAGAATATTCAGCGACATACACTTCAATCGAAACGTCAGCGAGCAACCGCTTTACATGATTGACAATTTGCAAATCTTTCGTCGCATAACTGATAAAAACTTTGTATGCCATAGTATTTTGGGTCTTGACATTCCAATCCTGGAAGTTGTTATTAATCCGATCAAAACATTGTTCAGTTTCTTAGTGCTCGGAAGCCGAACCACTCGCGGAATCTTGTTTCAAGTCTTTCAGAATCGCCGCACAAGAATCCGAGGCTATACTGCTTGCTCGACGAACCGAGCCCTTTGCTATCAACTTCTCACCATCCACCTTAATAACAACGAATTTCTTCTCGGCGAGCTTCGGACGAAAAACTACATCGTGGCGGGATATCATGACGACGTAATCAGCATCGTCTGGCTCTCTCACGACGGTGCATTCGCAGTTCTTGGCGAACGCTTTCACAATTTCAACAAACGAGCCGTCTACCGCGTGAGCCTTATCAAGAATTCCCTTTTGATCATAAAACCATATGTAGGTGGGCGTGCTGGATTCAAGGAGAAAATCGTCACTGAAAAAAACACGTGGCTTTTGCTGTGCAGCTAATACTTGCGCAGCCGACAAAACCAACAAGGTTATAAGGCACGACCTTTTGAGAGTTATTGTCATAATCTTTTACTTTCGAATGGAAGTCCTTTTCGGAAGGTTACGGTGAAGAAGAAAAGGTGAAGTCATCCGCCGATCAGATGACATGTTGACTCTAGGTTGCGCTGGGCGAATCTGTCAAGATTTTCCTATTCGCACCGCGAGACATAGGGGCGATATGCCGCAGTCTGCAAAGTATTGCCGTATTACTAAACAGTGCTATACGGTGCGACACGGCTGGGCTTGCCCGTTGAGTTTACTGTCACTTTGAAAGAGTTTTTAGCAAATAAACTTGCAAGAAACCAAAAACTCCGAAAGAAAGCTGTTGATTTTACGCAAACGCCGGATTTAATCTCGCAGCGATCGTTTTTCTCGCCCGCCTCCCGAGGGCATACGTCAGACACACTTCTACTTTGCCGCCTAAAATCCGCAAAGTCTGGCGGCTAAACGAAGAGGAGTGCGTCACTGGGCGGACGGCTAGAAAAGCGACAGCATCGTTCGCAACAGATCGAGGGTGATGTCCTCTATTAACTGGTACTCATAGTCTGCGTCATCTTTCGCGTCGATCGGGATTTCTCCAGAGGTTGTAGCAGACGCCGAGGCTGGCGGCGGTGGGGGTTGAACGATGCCGCCAGTCTGAATCTCTCCTGCAAAGGTGGTTGACGTAAGCACCAATGTAAACACGGCAGCCATGCAGAGTTGCTGAAGTCTGTTCATGGTTTCTCCTGAAAGGAAAGTTATTGGTCATCCGTGAGAGCAGAGCACGACGAATGAATAGTCTGCCTCCGATTTGACAGTTGAGAGCGGCATCTTAGCACTCGATAGACTTGGTAGATACGGCGCTCCACCGGGGCTTGCAAAAAGTTGTGCAAGAATTTGCAAGAATAAGGACGCTCACATGAAGTCCAAGAGAGACTTACTTCACGAGTTAACTGACCAAAACCTTTCGATCAGTCAGCGAGCGCAAGCGCGCTGCCAGCTTGCTCGCCACTATGAAGATGAGGGCGATTATGAAGCGGCACGCGTAGCCATGAGTGAATTGTGGCGGCGGATAGGCGACCGGCCATTGCTGGAGGGGTTTGACGAAGAAACAAAGGGAGCCGTTCTGTTGCGGGTTGGCGTACTAACCGGATGGATTGGTAGTGCCAGGCAGATCAGTGGAGCGCAGGAAACCGCTAAGAATCTGCTCAGTGAGAGCATTGGCATCTTCGAAGGATTGCGAGAGAACAGTCGGGTAGCCGAAGCTCAGATCGATCTTGCCTACTGTTATTGGCGTGAAGGAGCCTACGACGAAGGAAGGGTCTGGCTAAGAAAGGCATTGAGCCTTCTCACCGACAGCGATCTCGAAATAAGAGCGAAGGCCTTACTTCGTAGCGCCATTATTGAAGCGGATGCCAATCGACCTAACGACGCACTGAAAATCCATATCCAGGCCGCCCCACTATTTGAACAAGTCGAGAACCACTGCCTCCAAGGGAGCTTCCATAATAGCTTTGCGATTGTACTCAGGAGGCTAGGCGCGGGGGAAAAGAGCCAAGAATACTTTGACCGCGCTCTTATTGAATACACAGCCGCTGCTTATCACTTTGAGAAAGCGGGCCATCTACGTTACCAGGCCTGCGTCGAAAACAACTTGGCCTTTCTTTTCTTCGAGGCTCGAAGGTATGCAGACGCACACGAGCATCTCGACCGCGCCGATATGCTCTTTGCAAGGCTTAAGGACGATGTTCACAGGGCTCAAGTTGATGAGACGCGTGCGCGAGTGCTGCTCGCTGAGGATAAAGTCGTAGAGGCAGAGAAAGCCGCTCGCAGGGCCGTGCGTACACTCGAGACGGGCGATGAGTCTTCATTGCTTACGGAAGCTCTCATTACGCTCGGAATCTCGTTGGCCCGGCTGCAACATTTCGGGCAGGCGCGTTTAGCGCTGGATCGTGCGATCAATACGGCTCAGCAGGCAGACGACGTCGAGAGCGCGGGTATAGCTGCACTGACGCTTATCGAGCAGTTGGGCCTTCAGCTAACAAATGACGATCTTATGGCAACTCTAGCGCGGGCCGAAGTGTTGCTGGAAAACACGCAGAACGTAAGTATCATCCGGCGGCAGGCCAAAAATGCGAGCCGCGTGGCGTTCATCATTAATGCCTCACCCAAGTGTTTCCCCTCATCCATCGATCCGGCAGGCATTTCGGCCAAAAATGAGACGCTTCGATATTACAAGCACTTGATAGCCTTGGCGCTCAAGCAATCGGGAGGCGCAGTTAAAACCGCAGCGCGTCTGCTCGGTATGAGTCACCAGAACCTCTCATCAAAGCTCGTGCAGTACGAAGAGCTTGCTAAGTTCCGAAAACCAGTCAGGACGCCGCGGCGCAAGAGTATTGACAATAGTGGACCGTCAAGCACTCTGGGAAAAGGCAAGAGAACACGCACAGTAAAAATTCTTCTCGTCGAGGACAACCAGTTAGTTGCTGGGGCTGTTTCAGAAACGCTCGAAAGCGAAGGGTGGACGGTAGAACGCAGTTCTGACGGTACGTCCGCACTTGAGAGTATTTCCGGGACGGCACATTACGATCTCTTGCTCTTTGATCATGACTTGCCAGGCCTGAATGGTATTGAGTTAGTGCAGAAAGCGCGTGAGATGGCCCATCGCGCTCTGACTCCTATCGTGATGCTTGCTGCATCTCCTGTAGAGGTGGCGGCCCGCGAGGCCGGGACAGACGTGTTTTTGCAAAAACCGCAAGGCATTGGATTGCTCGTTGAGACCATCAATCGCTTGCTGGTGGAACGTGAGAACAAGAGTATTTGAAAAATCGGCAGTGGAAGATCCGCGAGAGGGAAGCGTGATCTTCCACCAGCGGAGCCACTCGTAACGCGGCGCAAACGTGGGTAGCGAGTGGCTCTGCGGGGGGAGCGTCAACGTTAGATAGTAACCTCGCAAAGTTGGTTGAGCTACTGGCGATGTGGGAGCCGCCGCAGCGGTCGCCAGTAGCTCGGGGGGAATCGACCACGGCATCGCCCGGAGCTCGTGGTCAAGTGGGCCAGCAGAAGTCCCATGGCTGTTGGCCCTGCCTATGTCACTGAAGGATGTGAGGCGGTGACAAACCATGCATCTTTCAGAACAGAGCCACTCGCGCAAGTGGGTCGCGAGTGGCTCATTAAATCGCCACGTTGCTTAGCCCCAGCGTGGTAGGGGCCGACAGAAATCGCCCAGAGAAGTCGGCCCTAATTACTCTGTTCGTCGCGTTGCACGTTGCTTATGTCTCGTTCTTGCGTCGCAATAAGCGCGGCATAAGTCGATCTTAACCTGAACCCTGCGATGGTGGATAATTGAGGTTCGGCAACAGAAGAATGTGCTAAAGTTTCAATTAGCCGCGTCGCAGTTTCTTCTCACAGCTAGGAGGTAATCCGTATGAGCTCACGTCTCACGATATTAGCAACTTTCCTGCTGGCGGTAATTGCGATGTTGGCGACAGTCGGCCATCGAAATCACGCGCTGGCTGGCGACTTTAGTTGCAGACTATCGCCGTCTTGTACCAGCATCGCACAATGCACCGCCGATCGTTGGACTCGGACTGGCGACTGTGCCATTACTTGTTACAAGGAATCTGGCGCGCCTGGAGAAATAGTTTTTGCTGGTAGCGCCAACTGCGCCGCCAGCTCAGGTGGTAGCGGTGGCGGTGGTGGCGGCGGTGGTGGCGGTGGTGGATCTGAGGGAGGATATTGCTTCGACAATTGGTGGTGGGATGGTAATTGTGGAGGAGATCCGTATAGTCTGTACGAGCCGTTGATCAACTGAACAGAAAAGGTGCTTTCCTAGAAGCAGAGGTTATCGCCCGACCTCTGCTTCTTCCGCTGTGCAAATATTGTCACTCTCCCTCAATCGCCTTGACATCAGGAAAGGTGCTTAAAATGAATTTCCTCAACTTGGGCCGATACGTCGCGATCATCCTCATGGTGCAATTTCCGCTTGCATCATTCAGCCAAGAACAAAGCAAGACAGCCAATAAGGCGGGACAGCAGGAGCAAATCGCGAGTTCACGCCTTAATACCGTTCAATTGCTAGACTATGCTCGCCGCCTTTCGGACGACGCACGAGGGCTTAAACCCCTCGACGAAATACCACTTCAAACTCGTCTTGCTGATACCGTCTGGCCGTTGGACCGATCGCTTGCGGAGCGATTCCTGGTACGGAGCTTCGAACTAACAGTCGCACTCTTAAAGGAATCGTCTGAACCGACTTCCGCTTCGAGCACAGCAGATCCACAGACGATATTCGCTCAAATTAGTTCAATCGCTTCAAGGCATGATGCAACATTGGAAAAGTCTCTAAAGGACAAGTGGCAGCAAGCCACTGCATCGGTTGGCGAGAACGGCAACATTAAGTCGAAACCTGATCCCACTCAACTCTCATATCTGTTGTTGTCTCAATCAGCGAACTACTTAAAGACCGATGAACAAAAAGCAAGGCAAGTGTTTCGGCAAAGCGTTTCCCTCCGCGTAACACAAGATCACTACTTCTTTCTATTGAACAACCGTCAACGAGCGTCTGAGATCACGGACACTCTGTTTAGCGATACACTTGACGTTCTGGCTCAACGACCACTTTCGGATGCCAACGAACTGTTGATGCTTTCCTCGTACGTCTTCTCTCCTAACGGAAGCGTTACTTACGCCGCAATTAGCGGCTATAACACCGCGAACGTAACCGCCAATATGTCGGCTGTTCCAAAGAATGCGGCACTGGCTAAGCGTTACCTTGCGTTATTGCTCGCAAAAGTGAACGCCAACGAACTAGTACCATCGGCTGTCGCCTACTTCACACTAAAGAATCTCCTGCCTCAATATCAGGTTCTTGCCCCGGAACTACTGAATGATGTTTATGCGAAGACGGCGAGCCTATTATCCACTGTGTCGAAGGACGATTCCGCGACTTTCGACGATGCTCATAAGAGCTCAAATGCTTCCGAGTCGGAGAAGACATCTGATTGGGAAAAACGCATCGAAAAAGCGGACAAGCTCGAACCCGAAGATTGGCGCGATTTTGAATACTTCACAATTATTTTCGGATACCTGTTGCCGAAAAAGGATTTTGCTAAAGCGGCGACACTTGTAAGTCGAGTAAGCAATCAGGATCTAAAGGAGAAGTTCGGAGATGTCGTGAATCTGGCCGCGCTACAGGACAAACTCGAAAAGGTCGAGACGGCTTTTTCTGTTTCGGAATCTGACTGCAATAAGATCAAGACTCCGCTTGTGAGAGTGGTTGCTTTGAGCAGTGTAGCCCGCGCCCGTGTGAAACAAAAAGCGGCTGGAGACGCCGTTCGTTTGTTTGAGCGGGCAAGCGGCGAAGCGACTCAGATTAAAGACGATCAAGACCGGATTCAGGCTAAGTTGATGCTTGTCCAACTCTCGCTCGATGTTGATTCCCCGGTAGCATTTGAGTGGGCCGCTGGAGCTTTTAAGGAGATTAATAAGTTCTCAGACTTCAATATGAACCGATCCAGCTTCTCATTATCCGCTCCGATTTATGGGTTGCAAAACCAGCTTTCGATCGATTCTCCAGCCCCGTCCTCGCTTCTGTCAGCCGTTGCAAAAATGTGCCATGTAAACTGTGCGGAAACATTTCAGACTTCGCGCTTGCTTGAAAGGAAAGAAATCAGACTGTGGGCTAACTACTTCGCTGTCCGAACAGGACTTCGCGAAAGCTCAAGACAGGTCAGCGGCGAGGTGCGTTAGACGCTGTAACCCTTAACTCTCTCACGAATCAGGATGAAGATGCTCGGCAGATTTATTCTCTTACTCACACTGACTTCACTTTCGATTGGCTGTCATCATTCAGCGGCTTCACAATCAGGTGAAATTGTAACGAGTCTTGCACGCGTAAAGATCAATACACCAACCGGCGCTAAGGCCACCATCCCACTTGGTAGTGGCTTAACGATCATTAACGTATTTGACGAGTTCTCAGCGGGCTGTCCGACTGGTAAACGCTTTGAGACACTTGAACAATTCAACTCAATGCACTTGTCCGAAAGCAGATTGTTAGTCATCTTCTCTGAGAAGCACTTTTCAAGTCAGGATGTTGAGAATTTCAAAGCAATCCTGCCAATGTCCGAATCAATGGTCCAGGGGGACATCGAGGCACTGAGGCCACATTTTATTTATGGAAAGTTGCTCGTCGTTGTTGATTCAAAGGGGGCATTAGTCTGGCACGAGAAACCGGATATGTCAGAGCAACAGATCTTGAGTGAACTTTCTAATCTAATGAATCCGGTGAGCAAATGAGCTTAATGAATATAATTCTGTCTGTTACGCTGATCTGCCCTTTGGCCTTCGCGGCGCAGTTGATTTCCACGGTGCCGGAAGCGCAGATCCGATTAAGCCCTTTTTACCTTTCGTCGCAACAACAAGACGGCAAATTCAAACTCGCCTCGCCCGGCGCTATGGCAGTTGCACGATCAGGAAACATCTATATCTATGATGACGGCAACAGAAGAATCGTTAAACTCGATCCACGCGGAAAATTCATCGCCGAATTTGGGCAGGGAGGGAGCGGGCTGGCGACTGTCGATCAGGCTGGACTTAACGACTCCATCGCGGTTGATGAAGATGAGAATGTTTACGTTGGCGACACCAGCAAGGTAATGATCTTCAGTTCTGAGGGAAAATTCCAGAGGACGTTTCGAGTTCCGTTTGCTTTTACCAGCATCGCGGTCAATCGAAAACACGAAGTCTTTTTGACGTCGGATACCACTCGATCTACCGAATTGATATACGTCTTTTCCGACACTGGAAAGTTCCTACGGCGATTTGGTGATAGGCTAATTAAGTCACCCGGCAGTCTCGCTCGTAACATGAACATTGCCGTAGCTACCTGCGATGCAAATGACAACCTATTTGTTGCGTTTCGCTCATGGCCGGTGATCAGAAAATACTCGGCTGAGGGCCAACTGATAAGTGAGACTCAGTTTACTATTCCCGCTGAATTGATTAGGGAACCTCAGCGAAAATATTACTCGCTAGATTTCTTCGCCCAACATCCTGACAGTGCATTCGTGCCGCCGATGATCACTCACTCGATCTCGATCAGCGGACGCGGGAGAGGCTATCTGCTGCTAAACGCGCACAGCATAGTAGTCTTTGCTTCGTCTGGAACAGTCACGAAGCAGTTTCGTTTTCGAGCGCCAAGAGATCGGGAAAACGTGTTTATTAGATTGGCAGCAAACCCGAAAACCAAAGCAGCGACCTATCTCTTGGATACACGTTCGGGAGAGATTTATGAGGCGTCTACACTATAGTTGGGGAGAAGTAACGATCCCTAAAAAAGTTTCTTAGCTCGCTTGAAATACAGACGTGCAGAGCCGTAACCGCCGCTCTTAGTGACGCCCGCCAATTCCCACCCTTGAGCGCCAAGTTCGTTGAGTTTTTTTGTTCCCTCATCAAGTCCGGCGCTTTCTGTCGGATCAGCGAGCACAAGATACTCGTACGACACACTTTTCAAGCGTTCTGTTTGTCCTTGACCACTCCATGCACCAATCGATAGCACGGCGGTGATGAGTAACGCTATTGCTATTTTGCTTCTCATTTCTTTCGCTCCTTTGAGGATGTGGACGATCTATTCTAGACACGCGGAACCTTGATTCTCGTTCCATAAGCATCAAAAACTCAAGAGCGGTTTTACTGCATCCCCCTGCTCCGCTTCCATCGTAAACGACAGCCCACCCGCACAACTCTGCGCTGCGCTTGAGTGCTCCGTTGCACTGCGCCCTCCGGTGTGCGGAGTGGGCGGCCCAGTCGTGTTTCTCCGGTCGCTACGAGGGGGAAGCTCCCCTAAAAAAATACAACCACACCGAGAAGGAGCAAGCGACGATGGAACACCCGAGAACGACCGCAACCGACCTCCCGAAATGGTCGGCCCTACTTATCGAAGCCGTCACTAAGCCAGGTCTAATTATGAAGGCATATAGCGCCTTCCATTCGTATTCCTGCGCCAACCAGCTGCTGGCCTTTTTTCAAATTCAGATGAGGGGATTACGGCCCGGCCCGCTTAACACCTATCCGAAATGGAAAGACTTAGGCCGCTTTGTGAAACGTGGCGAGCGGGCGATCACTTTGTGCATGCCGATTACTTGCAAACGACGCGACGAAGAATCCGACGAGGAACACACTTTTACCAGCTTTGTTTATAAGGCCCGGTGGTTTACTTTGAGCCAGACGGACGGGCAAGAACTTGACCCGATTACGATCCCCGAGTGGGACGCCGAGAGAGCGATGAAGGCGCTAGGTATTGAGCGCGTACCATTCGATCACACGGACGGAAATGTGCAAGGGTTTAGCCGTGGTCGCCGTATTGCAATTAACCCACTTGCGCAACTGCCCTTTAAGACACTTTTCCACGAGCTCGCCCATTCCATCCTTCACAGCGACGAAGGAGACTTTGCGGATGATGAGACGACGCCGCGCAGCCTGTGCGAAGTCGAAGCCGAATCCGTGGCGCTACTTTGCTGCGAATCTTTGGGCCTTGAGGGCGCCGATTATGCTCGCGGCTATATCCAGCATTGGCTCAGCCGTGGGAGTTCTAATGCGGAAGCCATACCGGAAAAGAGCGCCCAAAAGATCTTCCGCGCCGCCGATCAAATCATCCGCGCCGGACGCTCCGAACTCGCACCCGCCATCGCCTGAAAGCCTCCCCCGTTTGACTTCCGCCAGCCGTGTGCATAGCACGCGGCTGGTGCTCCTTTTTTGGTTCCGTGCAACCGCGCCGCAGGGGCGGTTGCCGTTCCCGATTTGTGGTCACGCTCGCCGCTGACTTTCGCGCTGGATTCTTCCCCAATGGTTTTCTAAAATCATTTCATCGGGTTAAGGATTGCCGGGGTGAGGACGGTGATCCAAACTGAGGCTGAATGTCTCGCCCAGGCGGAAAGGCCAGCTTCCAAGCTGGCCTTCCGTTTCTCTTGAAAACGCAACGTCTATTGGATGATCCTATCCCTCAATTAGAGCAAGGGGTTTGACCGGATCTTGTGCAAGCAAGTGCAAAGATCCAGTCTCGTTTTTATGCCTTGGTTCTGACGCTCTGTGATTAGCAGTTATCCCTTAAATTGTGCTATGCGACTTGATAGCTTGGAGCAGCAGCATAAGCAGAATACAGTGATACTGATGCACTGCCGCGAACAGCGCGCCCTGCTCGCGACTCAGCGTGAAGCACTCGCGAGCTGGCGTATTCCGATTGACTCCAAAACCGAGCTACCGATCTCCACCCCACCGAAGTTAGATTCGACATCTACAAATTAGTCGAACAGGGTTTTTTACCCTGATTCTGCGTCCGCGAATTTTTCAATTCAGGGTTTTTTGTCCTGCCGATTGTTAACGATCATTCCTGCAATTATTCTTGCAACAATGATCGTCAACCTGCCGCACGTCTCGAAAATTCTCGACTGCGAACGAAAAAAGAAAGCAAGGTGCTACGCACCTGAAGGATGTGACACGTCACCCCGCTCGCGGGCCGCAATGTTCACGCAGCGCGTGAACCTTCGCTTGGTCCTTCTCTTGCAGTGGTTTATGCGTTCCCGCGCGGAAACCACTGCCGAGCGGTGGTCCAACGGCATCAAAAGAGCGAGGATGAACGCATGAGCGACCCGAAAAGAATCAAACACATAAACTTCCGAGTCACGGATCAGGAATACAGAGAGATTGAGAAAGCAGCCGCAGCGTCGGGAGATGAATCAAACAATTGGTGCCGCAAGCTCGCGCTTTCGGCAGCGCGTGAAGGCCCGCTGTTTGGCAAAACGGGGCGTCTAGTCTATACCGAGCTCGCGATATTGCGGTTTCTTATCGGGCACGGCTTCAAGTTGTTGTTTAGTCGGAACGAGGTGGAAGCAGCCGCCTGGACGAAGTTGACGACGCAAGCCGATCAGCGAGCAGATGCGATCGTTACGGAGTTGTTATCTCGACGCAAGCAAGACTAGGGGGTGAAGCAGCCCGCTACACTCCCTCGATCTGCACTGAAGCAGCGAGCGACAGTCAAGCTAATTTGCAATGCGTCTTGCATGGTGTGTTCGATCGAACACATGCTAAAGCCCAAACTGTGCTCGACCGCGATCCTCAATATCTACTCCCACGAGCGTATAGTCAAAAACCCGCCAAAAAAACGCAGCACGGTGTAGTGGGATGTATGGCCCATCATTTGCTCGGATCACAATGTAGTCAGACCGTGCGGCCTTCACTTAGGCCGAGAAGAAAACGGCGACGATGCGTGGTCCACCTTTTGCACGGACCACACCGGGTCTTTGGCTCGTGCGTTCTCTACTCAGTAGTGCGACACGAGAAAGACGCTTGAAAATACTGACCGGAGTTCGCGCTCCGCGTCTCTTTAGGAGCTTCGAGCCGCTCGAAGCTCCGATACAAGAATACGCGAGTCTTTAATTCGCCCCGAATTTCTCACCCTCGCGTTCAGCACAAACGAATAAAAAAACTGAGACTACCTTTAGCGAGGAAAGGACGAATTACGCATTGAAAAGAGCAGGCTTTTTTACCGACGAAGGCAGTACCCGACTACGCACGGTGCTGGTGTGGGCGAAGTGGTTTGGCCTCGGCATGATCATGCCCGCGATACTCAGTGGCTATCTGGTTTTCATTTACTACTCGAAGCCAAACCTTCCCCCGATGCAGTTTGTTTGTTGGCCTCAATACTGGACCAGCTTCTATCGCAGTTACGTCCCCTTTTCACGCTCCCGTTACGACTATGTGATTGCGGTTGAGCGTGACCCGAAGACGGGTCGCGAGCTTCGCAATCCGGTGGGCGACAAGTATTTGGAGCCGCTTTTTGACGAGCAAGGCCAGGTCAGGAAAGTTGGACCTTACCCAGCCTTTCAAGCCAAACATCCATTCAAACCAAAACAGCTTTTGTGGGTGCAAGAAGTCACGCGCGACAGTGTCGCCTACGAGCGGCTGCGCCGTTCCGTTTATGACAACACCAGCCTGCCGATCGTGTTCACATCAGTATGGCTTGTGCCGTTGCTGATCTGGTTTGGCGGCACCGCATTTTTCACTTGGTTGTATTGGGAATCACAGCAACGTTACGTCGCCGGAGATCAGCTTCGCGGCACCCGCGAACTCACACCGCAGCAGTACCAAAAAGAGCACCGCGACCACGCCGGATACGGGATCACAGTTTACCCACAGGAGCCGAAAAAATGATTGAGCTATTGAAAAACTTTTTGGGCGCGAATCCGCGCTCAGCCTACACGCTGACCGTACCTCGTAAGGAAGAAAACGAAGGACTCCTTTTGCTTGGCGATCCCGGTACTGGCAAGAGCCAAATCCTGCACCAACTGATACGCCGAATTGCTGGCCGGGAACAGTTCGAGGCGGTTGTTATTTACGATCCGGTGGGCGAGTTTCTTGAGCATCATTACAATCCCAACACCGATCTTATTTTGAACCCGCTGGACGCACGTTCACCCTACTGGAACCCGGCCCTCGAAGTGAGCGATGCTTCGGACGAAATCCAAGCCGCCGAGCGCTACTTTGTGGCCGAAGGTTTCTGTCCCGATCATCCGCACACGCCGCCGACTTCTCAGTTCTTTAACGAGTCCTCACGCAGCATTCTTGCTTGCTTACTGGCGGCGAAGCCAGAGCCGGAAGAACTCGTGCGGATACTCGCCAACGATGCGGAGATTGATCGTCTTGTTGCTGGTACGGAGCTGGCACACTTGATCGACAAATCGGCTAAGGCTCAACGTGCCGGAGTGCTTGGCTCGCTCGTGAAAGTGGGCGAATCCGTGCGCCTGTTGCCGAGTCGTAAACAAGCCAAAGACGAATTCACTTTTCACGAATGGGCGCAGCAGCGCGACCGCCGCCTGTTTATTACTTCCACCCACACCACGCGCGACGCGCTCAGGAGATTGCAGGCGGCGCAGTTCAATATCCTGATCGGAAAATTGCTTTCAGTGAACCCCAAAGAAGTAAAGCGGCCATGTTGGATCATGGTTGACGAGGCGCATTCATTGAAGCGACTACCAGCACTCGAAACAGCACTCGTTGAAGGGCGCAAATGTTTCCTCAAGATTGTCCTCGGAACGCAGAACAAAGCGCAGTTAGAGCAGTGGTATGACCGAGCCGCAGCCACCATACTGGCAGCCCCACACACCAAGAGTTTTCTACGCACGGGTGAAGCCGAGTCCGCGAAGTGGGTCTCCGACATGATCGGACGGAAGGAGATCGAAAAGCCGCGCGTCTCGGCTACGGCATCAGTGCAACCAAATGGCCGCGACTCGCTCAGTTACTCACGGGGAATTGAGCAACACGTGGTAGTCACCCCGGAGCAGATCGCCGCCCTGCCCAATTTGAACGGCTATTGGAAATATGGTGATGCCGTCGTGCCGTTTCGCATTGAGCCGATGAAGCTCACGAAACGCACCGATGCCTTTGTTCCGCGTCGGGCACAGCAGAAGACTACGCCGGCACCTTTGCCAGAATCACCGATAGCACCGTCAAAACAATTAGCCGTAGCCCCGCCGAAACTTACTCCGAATCTTGCCCCCGCAAACGAACACGATCTGAGGCACGAAACCGACCTCGAAATAGACCTCATCCCTGATCCTGACGAGCTCGATATTAAGTTCTGAGGTTAAAGCCATGTTGACCATCAGCCCCCCACTTTCGGCAGGACAGGCAAAGGATTACTACACGGAGAAGTTCACCAATCCACAGGAGAACTACTACAGCGAGTCGGGCGAAGTTAAAGGCCGCTGGTATGGAAAACTCGCAGACGAGTGGAACCTGAAAGGCGAAGTAACCAGCGAGCAGTACGAACGCTTAGTCGATGGTCAAGATCCACACACTGGCGAGCAACTGATCCAGACAGTTAAGGCCCGCGAGATTATTGACGAGTACGGCACGAAGACCATCACCAGCACGCATCGCGCCGCGTGGGACTTGACTTTCAGTGCCCCTAAATCTGTTTCCTTAGCGGCGGAAGTTGGCGATGACGAACGCCTAATAAATGCCCATCCAAGAGCGGTCGCTGAGGCCATCAAACACGTCGAGGAATACTTGCAAGCGCGTGGTGGTGGCAACAATCCTGCGATCACAACAGGCAAGATGCTAGCGGCCCAATTCGAACACACATCATCACGACCCGATCGTGAGAACGGTTACGCCGCGCCACAGCTTCATACCCATTTCGTGGTCTTCAACATGACGCAAACCGAGGACGGCAAAGTGCGCTCCGTGCAATCGAAACAATTGTTCGCCAGCCAGGTCTACGGAAGCGCGATCTATCGCGCCAAGCTAACCGACATCCTGCAAGAGTTAGGTTACGAAATTCGCGTTGATCCACGCACCGGCGCACCGGAGATCAAAGGCTTTACTGAGGAATATCTAAAGGAAGCCAGCCCACGCCACGAAGAAATAGTGAACGATACGGAGCAAGCTATTGCACAGCTTGAGCGTGCGGGAAAGACAGTCACAAATATCGCGAAGCTAAAACAAACCGTAGCCCGCAATAATCGCCGCAGCAAAAGCTTTGACCGTGAGTTAATGCACACGCGCGACCTCGAAATGGACGTAAGGCACGACTATCAAGCGCAACGCTTTGTAGCCCAAGCGCGGGAACGTGGGCCGATTCGCTTGGACCGTGACGAGATCGAGAGACGCGCTCAGGAAGCAGTCACCTTTGCCCGCGACCAAGCGATGGAGCGCACAGCCGTGGCCGATGTTCGAGACGTATGGAGCAACGCCTACCGACGCAATCTTGGCCGCACAACCTACGAGGCAGTGCGAGACGAGTTTAGCCGCCGACTCGAAAGCGGCGAGTTTATAAGCATCACCCGCGACCATCGCACA
>DATEIS010000071.1:0-2637 GCA_035278765.1 Pyrinomonadaceae bacterium
CGCCAAACAAGAGGCCGTTGCTTCTTGAATCCTTGTACAAACCACGGGCGGCCACGGAGGGCCGCCCCTACAGTACGTTCACAGCGACTTCAAATACTCAACCAGGTCCAATTTCTGCTCTTCGCTCAGGTTCGTGCTAAAGAAACTGTTGTAGTGGTCGACCACTTCGCGCAGCGTGCTGAAACGTCCATCGTGATAGAAGCCACCTTTCTGGTGTGTCCAGAGCCCCTTAAGCGGCGCCGTTCGATAACGTTCGTCCGGTGAGCGCTTGGCCTGAAAGTCGTCGATGCCAATCTCTGCGGGTGTGTGCATGTTCCAACCGGGTTCGGTGTAGATCGGTGGCACGTGACACGTCGAGCACTTCGCCTGGTTTATGAACACAACTGCGCCGCGTGCAGCAGCCGCCGGATCGAAACTTCCGGCTGGTGCAGCAGGCGCCGGAATTGCGAGTTGATAGAACTGAAGCGCCGGAAGCTTTGCCGTGATTAGATCGGGATTGCTACGCACGTTGCCGAACCCTGCGCGCGCAGCGATCGGGAATTTGACCGGATCATTCAGACGCGGATCATAAAACGTTCCCTGTCCATGCATCTCGAGGTTTGCGACGAACGCATTCCAGTGTGTGACTGAACCCCAGCCCGTCCAGGTGTGAAGATTGACGCCTGCCAATCCGAATGCCGGAGGAATGAGCGTCGACGCTGACTTGCCGTCCGGCCTGAACGCCTTGCCGTCAAGAAACAATTCCGCGTCGAATCTTCCCGGTCCCCAACTCTGCAAAACCGCTCGCACTGTCGCTTCGTCAACGCCAAGCAGTTGTGCAACTGGTTGAAGGTTCGGACTCAATGCTGTGATCGCGCCGACGTTGAGATCGCGATTGGCCCAGCCGTCGAGTCGTTGACCGATGCCGGGTGCAAACGAATCATCCACTGTCGAATGACAAAGCGCGCAAGTGATACCGACAGACTTGAGACTGCCATCACCGTTGAAGCTGCCTTTCACGCCGACGACGGCATTGAGTTTTAGTAAAGCAAGTGTCGTGGCCGGATCGTCGAGATTCACACGGCCGCGCTTCAATTGCGAGACGAGCGATCCTGGCAGCGCATCAAGGTCAACTTTCAATCCGACCGCGAGCGCTGTCGTCGGACTCACACCTGGACCAACACCGCCGAAATTCGCGCCTGCAATAGCGCGATGGAGTTGCAGCGCATCGCTCCAGAATGCTTCGTCGCCGAAAGTGTCGAAGCGGAAAGTCTGCTTGCCTTCCGCAAGCATGCGTTCCGCATTTGTGTCCGTTTGCCGATCCATTGTCACCAGAGTTATGGCGACAGCCAACAGCACCAACGCGATCTTCAGCAATCCGTTCATCATCTCGGCCCCTCCCTCGTTGAGTGTTCACAAAATACCGACAAACGCGATTAGCTTCTGTCATGCTCCTGACTAAGCCGCGCTTAGAAATTATTAAAATACGCTTCTAACCTAATAAGTCAAGAACTTATTTTACTTTTTGTGTTTTCTCTAATAACAGGCTAGAATCGATGCTCGGAGGGTTGAGCGATGGAGACGATCACCTTTGATAAGCGGTTTTTCGAAAGCACGCGCGGCCAGATCGTTACTATCCTGCGCAGTGCTCCGGGCACTGTCGACGAGTTGGCGGAGAAGCTCCATCTCACCGACAACGCTGTTCGCGCTCATCTTTCAACTCTTGAGCGTGATGGACTTGTGCGGCAGAGTGGTCTTCGCCGTGGCCCCCGAAAGCCTCACTTCACTTACGTCCTTTCAGACGAAGCGGACAAACTATTTCCAAAAGCTTACGACGCGCTACTTAACCAACTTATAGCAGTTCTAAAAACTCGCTTGAGCCCGCCTGAGATCGAATCAGCACTCCGTGAAGTGGGACGAGCGATGGCGGCCAACGCGCCTGCAGGACAGAGTGCAAAGCTGGAGACTCGCGTGCAAAGTGCGTTGAAAGTGTTGGAGGCGATCGGCGGCGCCGCCGAGATCGTGAAGGATGAAGACAAACTGACGATTCAGAGCAACAGCTGTCCTCTGGCCGCCGCCGTAACGGTCCACCCCGAAGTATGTCGCCTCGCTGAATCTCTCGTCGCAGAAATTGTCAAAGCCCCCGTTGAGGAACGCTGCGGTCGCAGTGGCCGGCCAAAATGCCGCTTCGAGATCAGCCACAAAGAAGCACAAAAGTAGCCACATAAAGCACAAAAAGCACAAAAGGCACAAAAACAAAGATCGAGTGCGCAACTCTGATTCCATTTTGTGCCTTTTGTGCCTTTTGTGCTTTATGTGGCTTATACTGGCACAAATGTTGGACCTTAATTACGTCAGAGAAAATATCGAGAAGGTGCGCGAGGCGCTCGAGGCGCGGCGCGCAGATACAACAGCGCTCGACGATTTCACCCGCGCGGATGAAGAGCGCCGGCGTGTGATTGGCGAGTCGGACAAACTCAACGCAGAGCGCAATGCGTCAAGTCGCGAGATTGGCGCGTTGATGAAAGAAGGCAAGAAGGACGAAGCGGAAGCGCGGCGTGCTGAAGTCGGGCGGCTGAAGGATCGAATTGCAGAACTCGATCAACTACGCGCGCAGACTGAGACGCGTATGCACGATCTGCTCTCCACGCTTCCAAA
>DATEIS010000072.1:0-2346 GCA_035278765.1 Pyrinomonadaceae bacterium
CCGACGATTCCAAGGTGAAAAATGCTCCGTCAGTCCAGATCGAGTGATAACGAGAAACTCGTTCGAATGCGGCGCCGAGAGTCGGACTGTTTAGCGCTGAGTAGCCGACCACATCGAACGCCGAAGGGTGAATGCTTTCACCGAGATGAAGCCCGAAGTTGTCGTCGCCGGTGAGTTCGGCAGCCTTCTCGTAGAGAGCGACGAGTTGGGCAAAGGGAATGCGATTGTCGGGATCGAGCAAGACGGCCGGATCGAGCTTCACAGCTTCGTAGAGACTTTCGGCTTTCACGCCCTCAGCGGCAGCCCGTCTGATGATTTTTTCGACGGCCTTGGCCTGAATTGTGAATGTCCGGTTCATTCCTTCTTCAGTTAACATCCGGCTGGCACAGCGCGTCAATTTGTTGTCGCTTGCGGCCACAGATTTCGCGGATTGTTCTGTGTAATCTGTGGAAAAAGTCGATAGGAACGGATATGAAAAACAAAATAGTACCCGCCTTAATAGTGGTTTTGCTTTGCTGCGCGGGGGTTCTCGCGCAGTCGAGTGACATCAACTTACTGCTTACGACGCAGCCTGCGGGGCGAGATCCGCAGCGATACAAGGGTTACGTCGAACCACAGTTTAAAGCGGCCACGCAGCGTTCCTTTTATCTGACGATGCGTGATGGTGTGAAGATCGCTGTGCAGCTAGTGTTGCCAAAGGATCTACCGGCTGACCGGAAGATTCCCGCGATTCTAAACATGACTCGTTACTGGCGCGCGCGCCAGGATGGACAACCGAATTTGTTTTTCGCCGCTTACGGGTACGCGATGGTTTTCGTCGACGCTCGCGGCACCGGAGCGTCGTTCGGAGTTTGGAAAGCGCCTTTTAGTCCTGACGAGGTAAAGGATTATGGCGAAGTGGCCACTTGGATCGTTGCACAGCCATGGTCCAACGGGAATGTTGGCGCTACCGGCAACTCGTACACGGGCAACACGGCTCTTTGGCTTGCGTCTACGATGAACCCGGCCGTGAAAGCCGTCATTCCCCGTCACTACGAATTTGATCTCTACAATGAAACTCCATATCCCGGTGGCGTGCTGACCGACTGGATGGTCAAAACCTGGAACGAAGGCAATCGACAGCTCGACACAAACCCCGGCGTCCGGCTCGTTGATGAAGACACAGATCAAAAACTCTACCAAGAAGCCACTAAACGACGTGGCGAGAACATCGACGTTTACGCCGCGGCGCTAAAGACCACGTTCCGCGACGATCGTTCCTTTGGGTATTCACTCGACGAACTGAGCGTGCACAGTTACGTCGCTCAGATCGAGAAATCAAATGTTGCCATCAATAACTGGGGCGGATGGTTCGATGCGGCAACCCCTGAAGCCATTCTCAAAACGTTTTTGACGCTGAAGAATTACCAGCGCGCGGTGATTGGCCCATGGAATCATGGCGCTTTACAGAATGCGAGTCCTTATCAAACGCCGGAATCAAAACGCGTGATGCAACAGTTCGAGTGGCTTCGGTTCTTTGATCATTATCTGAAAGGCATCGACACCGGTCTCGACAAAGACAAGCGCTTGTTCTATTTCACGATTGGCGAAGAGCGTTGGAAAGTGACGACCACGTGGCCGATCGCAAACATGCGCATGACGCCGTGGTACTTCAACGAGAACAATTTACTGACGACGAAATCACCAAACGACAAGTCGGGCGCGGATAGCTACACGATCAATTTCGACGCGACTACCGGCGCGAAGAATCGTTGGCACACGCAGGTTGGTGGCGAAGTTGTCTATCCGGACCGTGCGGAGGAAGACAAGAAACTGCTTACATACACAAGCGATCCGCTCGATGCCGATATTGAAATCACGGGACATCCGATTGTCAGCCTCTTTATCACTTCAACTCACACTGACGGCGCCTTCTTCGTCTATCTCGAAGACGTCGATGAGAACGGAAAAGTCACTTACCTGACTGAAGGCGAACTGCGCGCGCTGCATCGTCGCGTGTCGAAGGAACAGTCGCCGACGAAGCTTCCCATTCCGTATCATTCGTTCCTGAAGAAAGACGCAATGTCGCTCGTGCCGGGGCAAGCGGCGGAGTTGAGGTTTGGATTGCAACCCATTTCAGTGTTAGTTAAGAAAGGTCACCGGCTGCGCGTCGCGATCGCGGGTCACGACAAAGACACATTCATTCGCATTCCCGCCGAGGGAACGCCGACAATCGCGGTACAACGAAACAGCCGCGGACTTTCGATGATCGAGTTGCCGATAATTAAAAGATGAAGCCGACCACTAATCCACGAATCAAGATCTGCTGCATCGCCAGCATCGAAGAAGCGTGGATGGCGATTGGGG
>DATEIS010000073.1:0-12043 GCA_035278765.1 Pyrinomonadaceae bacterium
ACTCGCCCCGCACTGCGTCTGCTGCGCAAACTTCAAACCTTTGGCAACATTCTCGACGACACTTATCGCGCGCACGGCGTTGGTCGAGTTCTCGAAGATCTCCCACACATCAGTGGCAAGCCTCTGAGTTTAGCTCTAATCGCTGAACTGCTCCTCCATTCACGCTACATGGTCTATGGCAAAAACCACGTGTTATGCCAGGAAAACGCGCCCATAGATCGACTCATTTTGATTAAGAGCGGCTGGGTCCGACGTTCTCATGGCGTTCCGTTCCATGCGGCCTCGCCTGAAGTCGTACTGGGAATGGACGAATCGATCGGGGTGGATTTCATTGGCGGCGGAAACTGTCTCGGTCTCGAAGGAGTGGCTCAGCCGGCTGTTTGGGGCTTCCGCGCTAGTATGATGCAGCGAACGGAAGTGCTGGAGATATCGCTCGAAAAATTCTCAAGCGATCCAACACTTCGTAAAGAACTGATCGATGCTTTTTCCAAACTCTCGAACGTGGGCAGTTCGTTGCCACTCACGATAGAAGCGCTTCCCGATCTTAACGCGCTCAAAGCTGCCGAAGAAGAGATCGCGACCGGAATCATTGACGGCACGAACGTTCTCGTCATGGACATGGACCTTTGTATCCGCTGTGGCAACTGTTCGCTCGCGTGTCACAAGGTTCACGGCCAATCGCGTCTGTTACGCAGAGGCATACAGATTGAGCGGCCGAAGACGATCGGAAAGAAGCGTCTACAGCATGCACTCGTTCCGCAGGTCTGCATGCATTGTGCGGATCCGGAATGTTTGACTGGTTGTCCGACAGGCTCTATCGGTCGCGACCCACGCGGACAGATCGATATCGATCCGAATACGTGTATCGGCTGTTTCGACTGCGCTACGCAATGCCCGTACGACGCGATCACGATGGTCGCACGCACGTCGCCGCCGCCCGACACGAGTTTCGCAGCGAAACTAAAGAGCATTTTTAGCTTCAGGAACGATCGTCCGGTGACTCCGGAGGCTTCCGATGATCCAGTCGCAATCAAGTGCAATCTTTGCGAAGCGACACCGCTGAATCCGGCGGGTGCGAAACGCAAGGCGTATTCGTGCGAAGAGAACTGTCCGACCGGGGCCCTTGTGCGTGTCGATCCGATCGAGTATTTCAGCGAGATTGGTCCAACACAGGGATTTGTGTTTCGCGATCAAACTCACGCTGTCGGGCGGAACATCCACAAAAGCGATCCGCTCGCACGCGCGTGGCACGCCGGCGGAACTCTGGTAACGATTCTTGCGGCCGTCGCCCTCGTGTGGAGTCTGTCGAAATACGGATTCGACACTGTGATTGCGGGCAGTTGGCTAACGATGCGCTGGCTCACCGGATTGGTCGGACTCGTTGGCGTTGTTGTCGTGATGTCGTATCCGTTTCGGAAGAAGATTTATCGCAGGCGTGCGGGTGCGTTGAGATACTGGATGTTGGCCCATGCGTACGTGGGGGCCATTGCTGGAGTGGCGCTCTTGTTTCACTCCGGCCCGCGCACGGGCGGATTACTGACAACTCTGCTTTATGTCGCGTTTGATTTGACGATACTTTCCGGTTTCTTCGGGGTCGTCGCTTATTTCGTCGCGCCGCGAATCATGACCCGGATCGAAGGCGAGCCGCTGCTGGTGGAGGATCTGGAAGCGCGGCAGAAAGAGTTGCGAAGTGACATTCGATCGATTTACGAGAAAAGCGATGGCTGGTTAAAGGAAGAGCTAGCCGATCGAGTGTACCCGCGGTTCTTGTCGTGGAGTTTTCTCTGGCGACAGATCTGGCGGCGCGAAGAACTAAAGGCGCTGTTGGCCCAGGCGCGACAGGAGTTCAAGGATCGGACCACGCGTTTGACGACCGACGAGGAGCGCGATCTGCTGATTTCCGCGGTGGAGTCGGCGGTGACTCTGCGCCGGGTCGATGCGCTCCTGGCGCTGCACTGGTTACTCAAATTCTGGATACCGATGCACATCGGTGCGACTGCGATGATGCTTGCGTTGATGGTCGTCCACATTGTTCAGGTGACCTACTTCAAAGTTAGATGAACCGCTACGTCATCATTCGTGACGACCTGCCGATCGATCCGGTAACGATCATCACTGAGGGATTGCTGATCGGCCGGCTGCCGCAGTGTGAGGTATTGCTGAACCATCCGTCCGTGTCGCGCGTGCAAGCGGGCATCAAGCAGCTTGAAAACAACTACTACCTCTTCGCGCTGCGCCCAAAAAATCCAGTCCTCCTCAACGGCAAACCCGTCGAAGAAAACGAAGCTCTCGCGGCCGGCGACATCATTGAAGTGGGACCATTTCAACTTCAGATCGACTTAATTGACGAAGCACTCACGATTCGCGTTGAGTTGCGGATCGGGATGAAGCTGTCCGAGATCGACGTCAGCGATCCGGGGTTGAGCACCGACAGTCTGGTTATACCGGATGAAAAGAAAGCAAAGAAACCGCGTGCGGCGCCGATAGCGGGCACGAAAGCGCTCGACATCTTTTGGGACAAGCGCATGCGTGATGTCGCTAAGATGGCGCGGCCGTCGCCTTTATTTCCGAAAGGTGGGCGGCGCGCGGGGAAGGCGCAGTACAATTGGATTCCGACGACTGATCTGATGTCGCGCTGGCCCGTGGCGGTTTTTACCTGGGCGCTGGTGCTCGTTGGAGTGGTTTCAGTCGCTGCTGCCTATCGTTATGCGAATGCGTTTGCACCCGCGCCGATCTCGAAGGCTCATACTGCTTCGCAACTCAGCATGGTTCCGGCTGTCGCCACCACACCCAATTCAGGTTCGTGCACGAGTTGTCATTCGTTGACGGGCAGCATGGAGCAGCGATGCGCCGCGTGTCACACGACCGAAGCGTTCAAGTCGACGATGATCAAGCCGCACGAGGCAGCGGGAATCGGGTGTGTCGACTGTCATGCAGAGCACCAGGGCGCGGAGTTTAGTGCGACTAAGGGCGCGCTCGATTCGTGTACGCAGTGTCACAACGATAACAATCAAAAACTCTACAACGGCCGCAAGGTTGGAACGCCTCACGGTGGGACGTTTGGTTATCCGGTTGTGAATGATGTGTGGAGTCCGAAGTCGATTAACGACGAGGAGTGGGATTTACGTCAGCTTGGAACGACGCGCCAATCGACTGACACCGATGATAAATGGCGCAGCAACCAATTCCATGCCTTGCACGATCAGCGTGTGCGCATTGCGCCGGGAATGAAGGGAAACTCCGAAGGGAAACTCTCGTGCTCGAGCTGCCACAATTCTTTTGATCCACCTGATCGAATCACGCCACGAACAACGTGCGCCAATTGCCACATGACCGAGGGCAAGCCCAACTGCACCTCATGCCACGTCCAGCATCTGATTGATCCGAAACGCTGGAACGCCTCGATGCTTTAGCCACAAGCCACAAAAAGCACATAAAGCACATAAGGCACAAAATGATTAAAAACCATTATGTGCCTTTTGTGATTTATGTGCTTTTTGTGGCTCTTTTTGTGGCTTAGCCTGCTGGTTTGTGGCAGGGGATGCAATCGTTTGAACCTGGCACTTTTCCTTTCAGTGCAGGCCTCGCGGCGATCGCTTTATCGTGGCAGATGTTGCAGTTCAGGTGATACGCGACTTCGTTGGTTAGTTTTGTCGGTGCTGGTTTGTCGGGATATTGGACCGCCGGCATTGGCGCACTGTCGTCACCAGCCTGCAAGTGGCACGCGCGGCACTTCTTTACCCCCTTGGCATCCGCGGCCGCGAGCGATTCGGTCGTCAACACCACTGCGCGCTCCGAAGTTTTTAGTGGCGCCTTCAAGCTCGCCGCCGGCTGGTCCGTGTGATGACACTCAACACACGCGATCACGCTCTGGCCGTCGATGCTGTACTTCTTGATCGAATGATTCTCGTGATTGAACGCTACTTCACCATACTTGTCTGATTGGCTGTCTTTCGAGAGCACGACTTCTTTAGGCTGAGTCTTGCTCTCTTTTTCCTGTGTGACTAATCCGAGGGAGACGAACGCCAGGAGCAGTATGACCAGTATTTTCATGACGGAAATCTTGCCACAAAAGAGTACAAAGGCACAAAATTTTTTTACATCGGCATGCGGAAGGTTGGACCGGTGTGGCAGCGCTTGCAGTCTTTGAACGCCAAGTCGCCGCCAAAGGATCTTCTGCCGTTATGACACGTGAGACACGTCGTGCTGCGTGTAGTTACAAAGTGTTCAGACGCCGTGGGTGAGCTCACCTGACGTGTCTGTGCCGCGCCGGCGGTTAACCGGTGACATTCATTACAGGCCAGTTTTTCTCGCGTACCGTGGTCTGCGTGGCTGAAGGCGTAACGATATGAGCGCGCATTGGTCGGCGTTGGTCTATACGACTTCTGATCGTGACAGACGCCGCACGATGCGATCTCGCGACCCGCCGCGGATTTGCTTGACGGCGTATGACATGTGTAGCAGCCGTTGTGTGCGGCGAGATTGGCGGGGATCGATAACCCTGCACCTCGATTGATTGGGGAACCATGACAACCGGCGCAACCTCTCTGCGGTCGTGTCGCGCCGGTATTGTGTTGCGCGTGATCGAATTTCACGTTGAATGGTTCGTTGAAGCTGGCGGGAAAATTTTTCAGCGGCGGATTGTTACCGCTGACGTTGGTGTGGCAGATCGTGCACAGGGGGATCTGCGGCGTGGTGAACTGGCTGCGGTGACAGTCAGTGCATGCCTTGTGACCGGGAAAGCGCGGCGTTGCCGAGTTGTCTGTGCGTTCGTGACACGAGTTGCAGGCAAGGGAACTGTGCTTTTGGGTTGAGTGAATGAATTTGGAGTAGTCGCGGTTTGCATCCTGTGCCGACGCCGCTTGAAGAAGAAGAATTACCCCCGCAACGGCGCAAAGGCGCAACGAAAGCACTCGCATTGAGAACTTTCCGTTGCGCCGCTGCGCCGTTGCGGGAGAAATCTTCATTTGATGTCCTTGCGTTTGACCGGCGGACGCTCCGCGATCAGATAGTGGCTGGCAGGCGCATCGAGGTTACCGACGTTTGGCGCATGACAGTAGATACATGTGAAGGTCCGGTTCTTATCGATGGCCACCAGTTCCGTATTTAGATCCTGTCTGAGACCGTCTTTGTTATGACACTCGGTGCACGCCGTAATTGGGACGTCGGGCTTCAATCCTCGAAGCGATGCTGCTTTCGTAATGTTGATGTGACAAGTAGTGCACTCCGCAATGTGCTGCTTTTTCTCACCACCGCCTTCGTGCAGGTATTTGATTGAGATCCTCGTTGGCTCAGTGATCGGTACATAAGGTGTTGCAAGCTTGTGGCAGCCGTTGCAGTTGGTGGCAACCGGTTGTTGTGCCTTCCAATGGCAGTTGAAACACGACGAATGATTTGTGGGCGACGCTTTAAATGTCGCTGTCTTCGTCGCGTGGCAGATCGCGCAGTTGTAGTAGCCCTGCTGTGCGTGTGAGAACCGCAGCATCGCGATTACGTCCTGGTGCTGGTCGTGCGGAAACTCGATCGTGAACTGTAGCTTCGACGCGGGATTCCGAAACGCATATCGCGCCTCATCACGCGGAGAAGTCTTCGAATGACAAACGGAACAAATCGGCGGCCGCGCGCCTTTGAAAAACTGTGGCCGGTGACAACTCACACAGGCGTTGTGATCCGGGTAATCCTTGATGTCCGGATAAGCCGTCGAGTTTTTCGTCGGTACTTTATGACAAGTGCTACAGGCTGCTTGATGCTTCGGTGTGGCGTGGGAGAATTTCGAGTAATCAATAGCCGCGGATGAACGCGGATGAACGCAGATCAGAAGAAAAATGAAAACTACACTAAATGTTTTGATCCGTGTCATCCGCGTTAATCCGTGGCACAAACTGGCTTTGGTTTCTCGATGCCAACGCACTTCACGTTCTTATCTTTTCGATTCGAAACGAGGTAAGGCTTCTCGGTCGCAAGATCCCCGGGTTTGACTTGCACTTCGCAGTTCCACGTCACGAACGACTGGCCCAACTCGGTCGGTATCAGATTCGAGAGAACGTATGTCCCCGGTCCAAGATCGGTGAAATAGGCAGTTCCGTTACGATCCGTCATTACGGAGTAGACTGTAGGCCCACCTTGCTTCATTAGAGATTCGAGAACGGTTTGTTGTGAGCGGTAGAAACCGTCGCGCACGTCGGGAGCCAGGTTCGTCGTCAGCCATTGTCGCGCCGTTTCGTCATTACCAAACTCTTTCTGACTCGCTGCGAACGCTGTGGCAAACTCGGGCACAGCTTTTGGTCCAGTTACGAAATCCTGTTCGACACCGCGACAGTAAACCGATTCACAATCACTTTCTCGAAGCCAATTGATCAATGCAGAACTGGCGCCAATCTTCTGGTAGTAACAGTCGCGGCTCAGCAATGCCTGCCGCTCAATGGCGTCGATCAGCGCGCGGTTTTGTTCGATAGTTCCCGGAATCAGAAAGAAACGCTTGCGTGCCAGACCCCGCAACGGTGCGGCATCGTCAGCTTTTACACGCACACGCAGCCGGAGCACGCCGGTTTGTTTGGCCGCCGGCTGCTGGCTTTGGGCCAACACGACTGTGACCAATGACAAAAGCGCGAAGAACACGAGTTTCGGAGCGCGCATTATTTACAGGTTTGGACTACGCGGAAACTTCAAAAACGGCAGACGCACGCCGCGCACAAAGATTTGATCTGAACGGATCGCTGCCGGTGGCGAGAAACCATTCGCGCCGGCAGCAGCAATGAGATCGTCCTGATCGACGCCATCGCCACTAATGCCGATAGCGCCAACCAACACACCATTCTTATACAAAGGGACGCTGCCCGGGAAGATCTGAATTCCGTTCGGCAGCGATGGAATTGAAGTACAGGAAACTGCTGGACCAACTACTGAAGCCAGAAAGTTTGTTTTGATGAGATCTAGTTGCAGCCCGACGTTAAAAGGACTCCAGTCGGCCAGTGCGGTGCTGAACGGTCCCGCCGGAGCGTCGTTGATTCCATCCGGGAAAAACGGGCGATGAAGAAAACCGATTGCGCGGTCGCTGAATGCAATAGCGCCGTCCAATCGCAAACCATCAGCCGCCGCGCGATCGACGTAAGATCCAAATCCGGCGGTTCTCAAAGCAGTCGCAGCGTTTGCGCCGGAGAAGAAGGCAGCGGTTCGAGCTTTTTGGACTGCGACATCGAAGCCGAAGACCGGCGCGTCCTGTTGTCTAAAGACTCCAAGCACGACTCCGGCAGTATCGACGACTGCGATCGTGACACGCGCATTGCTGCCGAGCGGTTGCCTGATCGCCGCGCGCGTGATGTTTGATTGTTGTGCCGCACGAGTGATGATTGTTCCCACGTCACTGGCGGTTAGTGCATTGCTGCTCGGCGCGGTTCCGGCGATGAAGGGGAAGAAACGCGGGCTTACTTCGCCTCCGATGCCACCGACAGTTTGCGGAACAAACTCTGAATCGGGTGGAACTCCACCTGGTCCAAAACCAAACGTCGCTCCGGCAATACTGACTGAAGTGCTCGACGCCGGCGGATTCGCAACGTTTGAGAATGGCAGTCGAATACCGTCAACCAGAATGTTATCGCCACGAATCGCTGGAGGCGCTTCGAAACCACGTATGCCCGCCGCGGCAATCAGTTCCTCGAATGGCTGATCGTCATCCGCAGGGTTGCGATCGACTGTGTAAAGTCCATCGCCCTCGATGCCGATCGCGCCGGCAGGCAGCCCATTCTTATAAATCGGCAAGCCGCCGGGATCGGCCGAGAGACCGAGCCGTGCTGATGGCTTCTTGATGTCGCTGCACGGCAATGAAGAGAACTGAACACCGTAGAGTGGACCACCAGCGCGGAAACTGATGCCGGGCGGAAAATGCTCCTGAATGATGAAGCCCGCGGTTCGCGTCGTGAATGCGTTGCCCGTGGTGCTGAAGAATGCGGCAGTTGCTGCTTTCGCGGTAGCTGCCTCGGATGGTGGAACGGCTATTCCTTCGAGACCCTGACCGAGGCGTCCGACACTGCGAATGGTCGAAGGCGTTGGCGTCCCCGGCATCGGTAGAAAACCGAGCACGTTCCCTTCACGGTCAGTGACGACGATATTCACGGGTTTGCCGAGTGCGGTTGCTGCTGACGCGGCTTGTTGCAGGATCGTTTGTACGTCAGTTTGAGCGAGATTCGTTGCCGTAAGGCCGGAAGAAGGTACGGGCAACGCCATTCCGGGTGTTGGTACCGCATTGAGATCGTCGGGTGGACCATCCCCGACATGACCGATACCGACACGCACACGATTACTCTCCGTCCCGCGATACTTGATCCGCACGAGGACATCCCCTGCTTCCGGCACGCTGTCTGAAAGCCTGACTACTATCGATGTGGCCCATGGTTGCCCCGGAACACTGCCGACCTGCTCGACCATCAGCGGGTAAATTGTGTGACTCGCATCCTCTGCGTCGGCTGTCACCGCACTCGCTGTCTCGCCCGCCTGCAACTGAAGATTCATCGCAAACAACATGATGCGCGTGATCGAATCCGATCCGAATTTGACCTGGACCGAGGTGGTGAATGGTTCGCGCTGTTGTGTTACGGATTCGAAGGCGATCGCGCGCGTGGAATCGGGATGACTGACGAGGATTGGTTTTGTCGACTGAGCGCCGGCGTGATTAAAAGTGACAAGGCTAATCGCGAGCAACAGAACCGCGAGCAATATGACGCCAAGCCGCATGGCGCACAATTTACCACAAAGCCATCCACAGATTGCGCAGATTTATGTTTGTAATCTGTGAGTCGTATGTTACAACGCCACGAACGTGATCCGTCGTTCGGTCCAAACAACAGTGCTGACGTTGCTGGTCATGATGAGTTGGATTGCTGTGTGCGCGCAGCAATCGGGACGACTCAAAGGCGTGGTCCGTACCTCCGCGGGTGCACCGGCCGCGGGCGCGGTTGTCGTCGCTACGAACCAAGTCACACGAAAAGCCCACCGCACACGCAGCGACAGCGACGGTAGTTATTCACTCTCACTTCCTGCCGGCGCTTATCGACTCAGCCTGGACCAACCGCATACCGCCCTCTTTGACAAAGACAAAACCTACGGTGACTTCGCGATCGTTCGCGGCGATACGCTCGAGAATGTTGTCATTGAGGGCGACAAGGAAACGGTCGTCGATATTCCCATCGCGCCGCCACCGACAGGTCCACAGCCTCCGCCACAGCGACGCGAGACACCCGATCGCTGGCGTCTCACATTTCCCGAATACGATCGCTACGGTGACCGCGGCGCGCGTGGCCGCGACATCCCTTTCAAACGCGGTCGCTGGTGGGATCCGTACAATCAGAACGTTCTCAAAGGCGACTACCCGGTCAAAGGCGACAAGCTGTTCCTGATTCTAACCGCTGTCAGCAGCACGAATGTTGAGCAGCGTCGTGCGCCGACACCTTCTGACGTCAGCAGTGTCGATCCTGTGAGTGGAGAGTTCTTCGGTCGCCCGGAACAATTCGCTGCGAGCGAAACGTTGCAGTTCAGCTTTGAACTCTTTCATGGCGACACGACTTTCAAGCCACGCGATTGGGCCATCAAGTTGTCGCCAACGTTTAGCGTGCCGAACTATCTGGATGCGCGTGAGAATGGCGTCGTCAATATCGACGTGCGGCGTGGCACGAACCGCACCGATTGGCACGCGTCGCTCGAAGAGGCATTCGGCGAAGTGAAGCTCGCTGACATCAATGCGAACTACGATTTCGTTTCCGTTCGCGCGGGGATACAGCCTTTTGTCTCCGACTTTCGCGGCTTCATCTTTTCCGACAACAACCTCGGCGCGCGTGTGTTCGGCGCATTTGATAACAATCGCTATCAATTCAATGGCGCCTACTTCTCGATGCTGGAGAAGGACACGAACAGCGGTCTAAATCGTTTCGACACGCGCCATCAGAACGTCTACATCGCCAATATTTTTCGACAGGATTTCATCCGCAAGGGCTACACGATTCAGGGAAGTTTTCATTACAACGACGATCGACGCAGCGTCGAGTTTGATCGCAATGGATTTCTGGTGCGTCCGGCTTTGATCGGTGATGTTAGACCACATGCGGTCAAGGTTGGTTATCTCGGTTTTAGTGGTGATGGTCACCTCGGCAGATTGAATCTCTCCCATTCTTATTACTTCGCCTTTGGTCACGACGAGCGAAATCAGATCGCGGGCCGGCGAGTGCAGGTGCGATCGAACATGGCTGCCACGGAGCTCTCAATAGACAAAGACTATCTGCGGTTTAAAGGATCGTTCTTCTTCGCGCAGGGTGACGGTAATCCCACTGACGATCGTGGTTCGGGCTTCGATGCGATCTTCGACGATCCGAATTTCGTGGGTGGACAGTTTTCTTTCTGGGTTAGAAATGGAATTCGTCTGACGCAGACAGGTGTGGGGTTGGTCCAACCGAACAGTCTGCTGCCGAGTTTGCGAAGCAGCAAGACGCAGGGACAGGCAAACTTCGTTAACCCGGGAATTTTTATCTACAACGGCGGCGTTGATGTGGAATTAACACAACGAATCAAAGCGGTCGTTAACGTCAACTACCTGCGGTTTCACCGGACCGAACCACTTGAGCTCATCCTGTTTCAGAACCGCATTCGTCACGACATCGGATTTGATTACAGTCTGGGCGTCGCCTACCGGCCATTTTTGATAAATAACTTCACAGTCACGTTTGGGGCTTCGTCGTTGCAAACTGGCCGTGGGTTTCGCGACATCTTTACCGACGCCTCGCGCAACTGCCCGCCGGGTGTCGAAGATTTCTGTCAGCCGCGTGTGATCAGTCCGAAGAAGATGCTTTATTCGTTGTTCGGGCAGGTGAAGTTGGTGTTCTAGATGAAACGGATTTATTTACTGATTTTGGCTTTGGGTGCGGCGGTTGTTGTTGCTGCCTGGCCGGCCATTGCGTCGAATCAAGGTGCAGCGGTGAAGGTTGAGGGGTGTGTGAAGTGTCACGGGCAGATTGAGCCGATGCATAAGTATGGGACGACGGAGACGCTCGAGAAGCTCAAGGATGGGAAGGATGCGGTCGGGCTGAGTTGTACCGCGTGTCACGGAGGGAATCCGGCTTCGGAGATCAAGGAGGAGGCACACGTCAAAGCGAAGTTTCCGCGTGAATGGCGGCGCGAGGGGAAATACAGTGGTGCCAATCCGGAGCGGTCCAACACCCTGCTGGCACGAGAGAGTTGGGAGTTTGTTCGGTTTATTAATCCCGGGGATTTGCGTGTCGTCGGAAAGACGTGCGCGGGGTCGGCGTGTCACGACGTCGAATCGAAAAATGTTGGCCGCAGCATGATGACGCATGGCGCGATGCTTTGGGGCGCAGCGCTTTACAACAACGGCAGTTTTCATCTGAAAGATCCGCGCTTCGGCGAGAGTTACAGCGAATCAGGCGTTCCGCAGACGCTGCTGCAAACGACGACTGAAGAAGAGCGACGCACGAAAGGTTTTCTGAGTCTGCTTGATCCGTTGCCGCGTTGGGAGATCTCTCAACCCGGAAACGTCTTGCGCGTGTTTGAGCGCGGCGGCAAGCGCCGTCTCGAAGTTGGTCTTCCCGATAAGGAAGAAGATCCGGGTAAGCCTGACAAGGGACTCAGCGCGCGTGGCTTCGGCACCGCGAATCGCACCGACCCCGTTTTTCTCGGAATACAGAAAACGCGTCTGCTCGATCCGACACTCAATTTTCTCGGCACGAACGATCATCCGGGGGACTACCGCTCGTCGGGTTGTTCTGCGTGTCACGTGATCTATGCAAACGATCGCGATCCGTCTCACTCCGCGTTTTATCAACAGGCCGGAAATCTCGGACGTTCGCAGACCGCTGATCCGTCGATTCCGAAGACCGAATCAGGTCATCCGATCAAGCATCAGTTCACGAGTCAGATTCCAACGTCGCAATGCATGGTCTGTCACATGCACCCGGGCACGAACATGGTTGCGAGTTATCTCGGCCTCACGTGGTGGGACAACGAGAGCGATGGCGCGAAGATGTATCCGGCGACGCAGCAC
>DATEIS010000074.1:0-6717 GCA_035278765.1 Pyrinomonadaceae bacterium
CCAACGAGCCACCAGAAACTCACGCGCCCCTGAGCGGTCAAGACCGCCGCCGGAATCATTAATAGGTATGCGGTGCCGATCAGGAACAGACCCAACGTAAACTTCGCCGGACTCGACGGCTGTCGATCTTTCAGTAATGCCCACAGCAGCGCAAACAAAGGCGTCAGGAAAATCACGAAAAATGGTGTGAGCGACTGGAGAAAGGGCGCCGGAAAACTCTTGCCCGCGAACTCCGTGAGTACGAGTTTGTCCGCGAAGAGATTTAGGCTCGCGCCTTTTTGCTCGTAAGCAGCCCAGAAAAGAATCGTGAAGACGAAGAGAATCAGAATGGCGCCGATGCGTTTCCAATCACTCCGTGTCAAAGCTGGCGCCGGCTCCGTTTTCCCTGCGACTTGGACCGAGCGTGGAACCTTGTCTCCTATGCCTGCGAGTGTCCGAGTACTCAGGAGATAAACAATCAGTCCGAGCACCATACCAATGCCCGCGACTGCAAATCCCCAGTGCCAACTCGTCGCCGGGTCCTGACCGATCGACGTTAGAAACCCTTTGAACGTCTCACCTTTCGCTAAATACCCGACTGCGAGTGGAGCCAGAAGCGCGCCAATATTGATTCCCATGTAGAAGATCGAGAACCCGGTGTCGCGGCGTGGATCGTTCTCACGATAAAGCTTACCGACCATCACGCTGATATTCGGCTTCAGTAATCCGGTACCAATGGCAATCAGTGCCATCCCCAGGAAAACCAACTCGGTTGAATGAAACACCATCGAGAAGTGGCCGCACGCGATGATAATCCCGCCGATCAAGACGGCCACCCGGGCGCCCGTGAAGTAATCCGCGATCCATCCGCCGGGCAAAGCGGTCAGGTAAACAGCCATCGTGTACCAGCCATATATCGACGATGCCTGTTTGACGTCGAAACCCAACCCACCCTGAGCAGCGGTAGACGTCAAGTACAGAATAAGAATCGAGCGCATGCCGTAATAACTGAAACGCTCCCAGAGCTCGGTGAAAAAGAGAGGGACCAGTCCGACTGGGTGACCCAGGAAGTTTCGAGATTGTTCATTCATGGCGGGGCAATATAATCCACAGATTGCGCAGATTCAATGAAATCCGCGTAATCTGCGGTTAACAACCCTTCGTAAATCCGCCGCATCTATCCTCCACAACGAAAGACCACTCTCCCGATGCAGCACTTCCACGGCAAGGACTCTTTATGACAAAAATCAAACTGTCGCTGCTACTGCTTTTGAGTGTCTCTCTGCTGTCTTTAAATATTTATGCCCAGTCGGGACGCAAGACTGAGCCCAAACCAAAAGCCGAACCGGCAAAGACTGCTGACGACAGCATCACCGAGTCACGCATCGACCCGAGTGGCGAAACTGTCGAAGGCGACGTGATCAAGTTCGATACGTCTTTGGTGATGGTGCCCGTCACGGTTATGGATCGTAGCGGCCGTTACGTTCCCCTTCTCCGCCGCGAAAACTTTCGCCTTCAGGAGAATGGCGTCGACCAAAAGATTGCTTACTTTGCCACGACCGATTCGCCCTTCAGCGTCGTCTTATTGATCGACACCAGCGGCTCCACCGAGTTCCGCCTTCGCGACATCCAGGACGCCGCCATCAAATTCGTCGACAAGCTCAAATCGACAGACAAGGTGATGGTGATGTCTTTTGACGATCGCATAGAGGTGGAATGCAAAGCGACGACAGATCGCGACGAAATCACTAAGGCGATTCGTAATACACGCGGGGGTGGCGGCACACGTCTTTACGACGCCGTTGAGGACATTCTTAAGAAACAACTTAAAACGCTCGAAGGTCGAAAAGCCGTAGTGCTTTTCACTGACGGTGTTGACACAACGAGCCGCCGCGCTTCGTACGAGAGCACGTTGCGTTTGGCCGAAGAGTCAGACGCATCGATTTATGTAGTTGACTACGACACGTCCGGCAAAGGCACCGTGATGTCCAATGGAATTCCGATGCCTGGCGGGCGCGGAACGATTCTCGGCCTGCCGCTCCCGACTCCCGGAGGAATCCCCGGCACTTCCGGCGGGATGCCCGGAGATTACAAACGCGCAGTCCGTTATTTACATGCTCTTGCTGACCTGACTGGTGGTCGTTTCTATAGCGGCGATTCGCTATTCGGCATCGGCCAGGCTTTTACGTGGATTGCCGAAGAACTCGGACGCCAGTACAGTCTCGGCTACTACCCGTCTGTTGCAGGCAAGGAGGGTGAACGACGACAGATTAAAGTGAAAGTGACTGAGGCGAATCTGGTGGTGAAGTCTCGGGACAGTTACATCTATTCGGACAAAGCCAAAAAATTTGTACAGGCCACACGGCTCAATCCGTAATCGATCCGTATTATCTGTGGCCTAATTACTGTAGTAAAATTTGCCCTGCATTTCCCAGTTGCCGAGATTAAAGCGTCGTTGTGCGCCGCAACTCAAACATTTCCTATAAGCGCGTCCCCCACGCGAGAACGGCCGGCTCAATTCCGCATGCCAGCAACCAAATACGCGCGCCACTAAATCAGTAATTTTGCCAGTTATCACTTGCATGATGATTACCTCTTGAATCTTCCGAGCTGTCCTTCAACCCTTAACGCGCATTGCGGAACGGAATTGGGTCATTGGGCGCTACCGCAGGGGGTGAAGTTCGTCTTATACTAAGGGGCTTTAAGTCTTGGAACACGGAGAGTTAACGATTGAGTGACCACCCCGCAGAGAACGTAACTCGTCTACTGATCGAGCTCTCCAACGGCGATCGGGCCGCGGTTGATCTTTTACTACCCGTCATCTACGATGAACTGCGGAAGTTGGCGGCGAATTATCTGCGGCGTGAACGAGTGGATCACACGCTACAGCCGACCGCGCTGGTTCATGAGGCTTATATGCGGCTCATCGATCAGTCGCGGGTCAATTGGCAGAACCGCGCTCATTTTTTCGGGGTTGCTGCACAGATTATGCGTCGTCTGCTCGTGGATCATGCGCGCAAGCACAATGCGGAAAAGCGTGGCCAGGATTTTCAAAAACTCTCTCTGGATGAAAACATCGATCGAGCGGTCGAACGAAGCGCGGAGCTGATTGCGCTGGACGACGCGCTCAAGACCCTGGCAGCGTTCGATGCACAGAAAGCGCGGATGGTCGAGTTGCGTTATTTCGGCGGCCTCTCCATTGAAGAGACAGCAGACGTTCTGGGCGTCACTCCCACAACAATCAAACGTCACTGGCGGTTCGCAAAAGCCTGGCTACATGGTGAAATGCAAAGAAATAATTAATGCACGCAGTAAATCCAATCCAGCAATAGCAACTAAGAATTATTACTGTGCAATCCATCAACAGATTTCACAGATTACTTCTGCGTAATCTGTGGACGGGTTGCACAGAGCAGAAATAATGACCCCGGAACGCTGGCGACAAGTTGAAGAAATCTTTCAGGCGGCCCTCGATCTTTCGGCCGAAGATCGAAAGCGCTACGTGTCCGACGTGTGTAAAGAGGACACTGACCTGAGACGTGATGTCGAGTCGCTGCTTTCACAATACGACAGCGCCGGCGAACTCCTCGACGAGCCTGTCTATGGCAACACTGAGCTAAGCGTGCTCGAGTCGTTTGTGGAAGAAAAGGATCCGATGCTCGGGCGCCGTCTCGGCTCGTACCGAATCGAAAAAGAGATTGGACGTGGTGGCATGGGTGCGGTCTACGAAGCATCCCGCGCCGACAACGAGTTCAACAAGAGAGCGGCAATCAAACTCGTCAAACGCGGGATGGATACTGACTTCATCCTGCGTCGCTTTCGTAAAGAACGACAGATTCTCGCCGCACTGGACCATCCGCATATCGCCGGGCTTCTCGATGGCGGCACCACGGAAGACGGTCTGCCTTACTTCGTAATGGAGTTTATCGAAGGGCAGCCGCTTTATAGTTACTGCGACAGTAACAACCTGAACGTCAACGACCGTCTGAAACTGTTTCGCGCGATCTGCGATGCAGTCCACTACGCGCACCAGAAACAGGTGGTCCATCGCGACATCAAACCGTCAAATGTTCTCGTAACTTCCGCCGGCATTCCTAAACTACTCGACTTCGGTATCGCCAAGTTGCTCAATCCGCAACTCGCAGGTGACATCACGCACGATCCGACAGCAACGGCGATGCGTTTGATGACTCCGGAATACGCATCACCGGAACAAGTCCAGGGCGCGCCAACGACTCCGACCACCGACGTCTATTCACTCGGTGTGTTGCTCTACGAACTGTTGACCGGACATCGACCTTATCGTCTGCTGAATCGAGCGCCACACGAGATCGCGCGTGTCATTTGCGAGGAGTCTCCGGCGCCGCCAAGCATCATCATCACTCGCGCTGAAGATCTGTTGCCCAGTCTGTTTACTGGGGACGAGACGACCACACTTAAACGGCTCTACGCCACTCGCGGCGGTACTCTCGAATCGCTACGCCGCGCGCTCACCGGCGATCTCGACAACATCGTGATGCAGGCTCTTCGTAAAGAGCCCGAGTGGAGATATCAAACCGCCGCCGATTTGCGCGACGACATCACACGCTATCTCGAAGGCCGGCCGATTTCGGACTTACCGGATCCACCGCACGCGAGCATGGTCATACGGCCTGACTCCAACCAGGAAAACTCGCTGGCTGTTTTGCCGATGAAGATTCTCGACATCAACCAGCCTGAAACTACTCCTGATTATCTCGGAACAGGTTTGGCCGATGCTCTCATCACGCGACTCAGTGCGATTCGCAGTTTCGCAGTTAGACCAACGAGCAGTGTGTTGCGTTACGGAACCGAAGCCGATCCGCTGCGAGCCGGACGTGAACTCGGCGTCACGTTTGTTTTAGACGGCAGAATCAGACGGACCGCGGAACGTATTCGCGTGACGATTCAGTTGCTCAACGTGCGCGACGAAACGACGGCGTGGGCCGGACAGTTTGATGAACAATTCACCGATGTTCTCAATCTCGAAGACGTGATCTCTTCGCATGTTGCCGAAGCGATTGTGCCGCACCTGACGGTCGATGAGCGTCTGCGACTCGCTAAACGAGGCACCGACAATCCACAGGCACACGAAGCTTATCTGCGCGGACGTTTCTACTGGAACACGTTTACCGAAGACGGCTTTGCGCGAGCGATTGTTTGCTACCAGCAGGCGATCGCGATCGATCCGAAGTACGCACTCGCATATGCGGGAGTGGCAAACTATCACAACTGGCTTGGTGTTTTCAGTGTGATGCCGTTTGCTGAGTGTTCAGCAGCGGCTTATGAAGCGGCGTCAATTGCGGTTGAGCTCGACCCAAATCTCGCTGAAGGTCATGTTGCCCTGGCCCAGGCCATTCTCACTCGTGACTTCGCCTGGGGTGGTGCTGAACATCATCTCGTTCGCGCGATTGAGCTCGATCCGAACTACGCGCCCGCGCGCGTCTGGTATTCACTTCAGCTCGCGATGGAAGGTCGGTTCAGTGAGTCGTTGCGAGAAGCGCACACCGGCAGAGATCTCGATCCGATGGCGATCATCTCACGCTTTGCCGTGCTCTGGTGTTCGTATCATGCACGCCGTTTTGAAGAGGCTTACCGTTTTGCTAGTTCGACTCTCGAGAATGAGCCACGAAACTTGATGATGCTTTACGGCACGAGCTTCGTGTTGAGTCGACTGGGCCGGCATGCGGAGGCGATCCATGCGGCTGAGCAGGGTGTTGAACTTATGGGTAAGGCTTCGCACACACTCGGAAGACTTGCCAGCTCGCATGCAGCCGCTGGAGACCTCGAGACAGCTCAGGTCGTACTCGACGACCTGCTCAAGCTTGCCGAGCGACGTTATGTGTCGCCGTATCACCTGGCACTCGTCAACAGTCAGCTTGATCGTCCCGAAGAAGCGCTCGACCTGCTAGAGAAGGCTTATGAAATTGGCGACGCAAAGGTCCTCTGGATGGGAGTTGATCCCGAATTGGAATCACTTCACGGACATCCGCGCTTCAACGATCTGCTGCGGAAGTTGGACCATCGTCTTGCTGCCCTTCCCGCGATTGCCGGTCAGTTGCGTGCAGACCAGGAGTCGATTGCGGTGTTGCCGTTCCGCGTGCTTGGTCCACCGGGAGAAAACACCGGCGACGAGTATCTTGGAATTGGCTTAACGGACGCGCTGATTACCCGTCTCAGCAATGTGCGACGCCTGGTAGTGCGTCCAACCAGCAGCGTGTTGCGCTATCACGGCGCCGCGATTGAGCCGCTGCTCGCGGGCCGCGATCTCGGCATTGATTATGTCGTCGATGGCAGTCTCAGGCGTGTCGGCAATCGCATTCGTGTGACGGCGCAACTGCTCAGTGTCAAAGAAGGGGTAACACGCTGGTCCGAGCAGTTTGACGAAGAATCAACAGACGTTCTTCAGATCGAGGATTCGATTTCGGAGAAGGTCGCGTCGGCCTTGTTGCCGCAACTCACGGGCGATGAAAAGCGCCAGTTGTCGAAACGTGGCACTGACAGTTCTGAAGCCTTTGAGGCATATCTGCGTGGGCGTTACTACTGGAGCTCATACACCGAAGTCGGCCTCGCAAAAGCGCTCGAGTCGTACAAGAAAGCGATCAGTCTCGATCCCGATTATGCGCTCGCCTACACCGGTATCGCGGACTATTACAACTGGCTCGGCGTTTTCGGCATTCGACCATTTGCCGAAACTTCAGCCGCCGCCAAACAAAACGC
>DATEIS010000075.1:0-15343 GCA_035278765.1 Pyrinomonadaceae bacterium
CCACAAAAAGGCACAAAATAAAAAATTGAAGGGGCGGTCTCGACCGCCCCTTCGTTGTTTCTTTCTTGGGTCGGGTCAGTACAGGGAGCGATAGCGACCTGGTCAGGGCTCAGAACCAGAGGTTGGACCAGGTCGCTACCGCTCCCTGTACTGACCCGGTCCAAGTGCGATTCATATTTTAGAGGCATAGAACATGGCTAACCCACGCACATTTCAGATTCAGGAAATCTCGGCCCATCCTGGTCCTGTGCCGGGGCAGGGAACACGCCGTGAAGAACAAGTGTGCAAGTACATCGATGTCACGACGTGCATCGGCTGCAAAGCGTGTGAAGTTGCCTGCGTTGAGTGGAACGATCACCCATTTCGCGAGACGACGTTCAACGACACTTACCAGACGATGCCCACGACCGAGTGGAACTACTACAACCTGATCAAATTCGTCGAGGACCAGCGCGACGGCAATTTGATGTGGCTGATGCGGAAGGACCAGTGCCTGCACTGCGAAGATCCGGGCTGTTTGCGTGCGTGTCCGGCTGATGGAGCAATCATCAAGTACGAAAACGGGATCGTTGATTTCCAACAGGAGAACTGCATCGGGTGTGGTTATTGCATCTCAGGCTGTCCGTTCGACATTCCCAAGTTTCATCCAAATACGAAGAAAGTTTACAAGTGCACGCTTTGTTCCGATCGTGTGGGCCAGGGTCTCGAACCTGCTTGCGTTAAGGCGTGTCCAACCGGCTGTCTGAAGTTCGGCACTAAATCCGACATGGTCCAGATCGCCGGGGTGCGCGCAAAGCAATTACGTGAAGTCTCGGGTTTTGCCGACGCGGGTGTTTACGATCCGCAATCGATCGGCGGAACGCACGTGGTTTATGTGCTTCACGACATCAAGCGGCCCGAGCGTTACGGTCTGCCTGCGAATCCTGTCATTCCGCCGAGCTACACCTATTGGAAATGGATCGCAAAGCCCACTGGTTTGTTGTTGGGTTTACTCGGCATCGGCGCCGTCTTCTTTCACAGGATCTTCTACGGCCCAAAACTACCGCAGCCCGAACCGCCGGAACTTCGCACTGGTCCTGCCGACGAGATCGAAGCCGGCCGAAAGGAGAAACCGTGAGCGAGGCGGCTAAAAACTTCGACGAGAAGGCTCGTGGCGAGTTCGCTCGGATCGGCACCACCCGAGTTCATCGCGGCGAATTGTTGCGTCATCCGGTTTACACGCGTTTCCTGCATTGGTCAGTTGCGATCTTTTTCATTCTCTCGCTGCTGACCGGATTTGCGGTCTACTCGCCGTGGTTGTTCCACTGGATTACACCAATCTTCGGCGGTGGTCCACGAACGCGTTTGCTTCATCCATGGTTTGGACTGCTGTTCTCGATCTTCTTCTTTTTCCAGTTCCTCAACTGGGTGGCGCCGATGGCGTGGAGAGAAGCGGACCGGCGTTGGATGAAGAGACTTCGCCAATACGCTACAAATGAAGACCGGGTCGAATCAGAGGACGTCGGGTTCTTTAACGGCGGTCAAAAACTGTACTTCTGGGCCATCGTTGTGAGTGGCATCTTGTTTCTTATCACTGGATTGTTGCTGTGGTTTGACGATCTGGTGGGCCGCTGGATCGTTGCGGTGAGTTATGTGATTCACGATCTTGCCGCGCTCGTGATGCTGGCCGGTTTCATCATTCACGTCTATGAAGGCACTGCCCACCAACCCGGCACGTTCCGATCGATGATCGACGGCACGGTGACGGAGGATTGGGCCAGAACGCATCATCCTGCCTGGTATCAGGAAGCAACTGATAGCCACAAAGAGGCACAAAAAGCACAAAAGTAGGTTTTGTGCCTTTTGTGCTAGCTGCTTGTCTTACCTTCCATATAGCGGTCGGCTGCGGCTGAAGCTTCCTCCGCACTGCTGCCGTTCTGACGTGCGCTCAGGTAGGGTGCGTACCAGTCCCACCAATTGTGCTTACCGTGCGACTTTTCGAAAGCGTCGTGTGCGTGGGCTGTCTCGTTTAGGAGTTCGGCAAGTGCTCCGACATCCGCGGACTGCGACTTCCACTCGCGACCGGGAAGACGCATCGTGATCTCCTGAAGCAGCCAGCCGTTCCCATCCGGGTCCTCGAACGATGCAAACGAGAAGTAAGAACGACCTTCCGGATCACGCCCGGGGGCGCGCGGGTTTTCCACAGTGTTGTTGAATGGACCAGCCGTGAAGTGGAAGACATCGCTTACGTCTACGCCGCGTTCGAGCAAATCGTTGCGCGCCGCATCGATGTCATGGACCGCGAGGATCAGGTTATGTACCGAGCCGGGTTTCGGCGAATCGGCGCCCTTACCGAAGAGGATCGAAGCTCCGGAGTTATGCGGCGTAATCTGTACGCCACGGAAGTCGCCTACTACGATGTCGATGTCGACCCGCCAGCCGAGATTTTCGTAGAACGCTTTCGCGCGGTCCACGTCGGAAACGCCAAGCAAGACTACTTCGAGTTTCATGTCTAATGGTGGTTTGGTCATTGTTTGTTCTCCGGTCAGGCGTTAAGAGGTCATTTTCTTTGAATCTGATGAATTGTGCATCCCGCAATCGAAGTCTTTTAAACTACCTCTGATGGATCAGTCGCTACTACCACAATGGTGGTAATTAGCTTGCCGGATTTGGTGCTGCGAACCGCTGGAGTGGAGGCGCATCCAGGCGTGGTCCATTATATGCGGTGACCTCGCCAAATCGTTGATGATGCTGCCAGTCAGATCGCGCGGTGGCAATCTCTTCAGCAGTGCGCGCAACGAAGTTCCACCACATCAGGATCTTCTCTGGAAAGGGAAGCCCGCCAATCAGCAATACGCGGGACGCGTTTCTGCTTTTGAACTCCACACTGGAGCGATTCGTCCCGAGATACCAGAGACTGGTCGTGTCGATCGCTTGACCTTCGATTTCAGCGTCGCCCTTCAATAGCAGTGCTGCATGTTCGAACGACTGGTCCAGTGGAAGTTCAAGGCTCGCATTTGCGTGCAATGCGATGTCCACACCCAGAAGCGGCGAGAAATGTTTTGCTGGAGACGAGTCACCAGAAACAGATCCGGCAAAGACGCTCAACACACCGCGGGTCTGCTCAACGATCGGTACCTCCTCGATGTGTTGAAAGGAAGCTGGACCATGTCGATCGGCTTCGGGAAGCGCAACCCACAACTGAACACCGTTCAAGAGACCGCTGTTCTTTGAAGGTGTTTCTTCCGAATGCGCAATGGCGCCTCCTGACGTCATCACGTTGACGCCGCGTGGGCCAAGTAACGCCTCACTACCAAGACTGTCCTTATGGACGATCTCTCCTTGTAGCAGCCAGCTCACAGTTTGCAAACCAATGTGCGGATGCGGCGCAACATCCATCGGTTTAGCATCGCTGAAAGAAAGCGGCCCGAACCGATCGAGAAAACACCACGCGCCGACGAGTCGCTTTTGACGAATGGGCAGTGCTCTCAGGATTTTTAACGTGCCGAGACTGGTTTCACGTGCCGGGAATCGCTCGAACACGGATCCGTGAACATCTGAAGCGTCGCACGCTTGCGCTGCTACATTAGTGTCAGTCATATTGTTGCCTGGCAGAAGATAATAATGAATTGAATGTTGAGCGAGAAGCAAATTGGTTAAGGAGGTTAAGATGTCACGGTACATAGATGGATTCGTACTTCCTATTCCGCGCGCGCGGATAAATGATTATCAGCGTGTCGCCGAAGCTGCTGCGGAGATTTGGAAAGAGCATGGAGCACTTGAATATTGGGAATGCACTGGTGATGACTTGCAAAGCGAGGGATTTCGCAGTTTTTCCGATCTGATCAGCGCATCGCCTGATGAAACTGTCGTGTTTGCCTGGGTTGTATTTGAATCTCGGGAAGCGCGTGATGCCGCAAATCAGAAGATTATGTCGGATCCGCGAATGGCTACACTCGTCGACCCCGACAACCCGATTTTCGATCCCGCGCGAATGGCATATGGCGGCTTCAAGTCATTGGTGGTTCGGAGTCAGACGCAGGTGTGAGCAACGATGAGTGAAAACATTCCTATGCGACCGATAGGCTTTGTGAGAAGCCCTTACTCGTATACTGCACAGGTCCCGAAAGGATTCGGAGCGCAACACGAAGCTGAAGGGATACTCGAAATTCTTCCCGAGTATGAGCTTGGATTGACCGACATCGAGGGCTTCTCACATTTGTTCGTAATCTGGGTTTTCGATCGCTCTGATGGTTACGAGTTGCTTGGAACTCCACCCACCGATACCACGCCGCACGGTGTTTTCGCGACACGTTCGCCGTGGCGACCGAATCCAATTGGTCTAACTGTGGTGAAACTCGTCGGACGAGATGGTCCAAAGTTGCGGGTAGTCGGGTTGGACATGCTCGACGGCACACCGATTCTCGACATCAAACCCTACCTATCGAGCATTCCAGAGAACGATCTGCGGCGTGGTTGGCTGGACGAAGCTGAAGCACGTCGCAGAAAGTCAGCTTCTTAGTCGTGCGGTCACCTTGTGTGTGTTATTTCCAACGATCTTGCCTTCATGGGCATTTGCCCAAAGTCCTGAATCCCACCCACGGCAGTGGGCGGATTGTTCAAGTCGTTTCTACAAACTCACCCTCAAAGAGATTCCAATCCCACCCACGGCAGTGGGTGGATTGTTCAAGTCCACACTATTCATCACAGCTTTCGAATCTCGTTCCCTCGGATTTAGGATAAATAGTTCGGACTTGAACAATCCGCCAACTTCCGTTGGCGGGATTCAAATTCCTCTTAATTAATATTGATATAGAAAGGACCGGAACGATCCGCCCACTGCCGTGGGCGGGATTGCAATCCAGTGCGCCAGTCCTAAGTAAACTGCGCCACTCCTAAATAATATGCGATGGGAATTTAAACTCACCCGGCCCCATTTGTGCGGCTTTGTCCGGTATATATTCCCAGTGCCATGGTTCTCTGTTCACCGTGCGGATGAAACCGTGTTTCGGAGCATTCCTCTTCAGCCACTCGTAGATTGGGTCGTTGCCTGCTAAAGCCCCATTTCCGGTGTTGAGATCGAATGCCTGACCATGCTGGTGATTCGAAGCTCCCGGAGGTGCGGCGGGGTTACGACCACCCTCAAACAATTCCTTCTGGCGCTGGAAGGTGCGAAAGGCGCTGTTGATGAGAATCATGAGATTGGCTTCGTCTCTGGCCGCCTTTACCATTTTCTGATAAGGCGCGAAATTCTCGAAAGTTGTCTGTTCCCACTCGATGTCAACACCAATTATATTGACCATCACTTTCGGGAACAGGTAGCTGCCGTGCGCCCAGCACCCGTTCGGGCCCTTTTCAGCAAACCATTCGGCTGTCAGGAACGAATCCGAAGAGCACCCGTCCGCGAGGTTGGAGGATTTCGTCCAACCAATCTCCGCGCCAATGACCATGTCGCCGTTTACGATCTCAATTTTGCTAACCTTGACGAACTCCTTGTCGTCTGAAGTCTCGGCAACTACGACAAAGGTTCCCTGCGGAATCTTGGCGCCTGTGGAGGCAAAGTTTGGTGGGCCGCCCCGAATAAACGCCTGGGGATCGAAGCAGGTTTTGTTGAAACCCTGCGGTTCCATTTCGAACTTGGATGGCGAAAAGCCGACGACTTCACCCAGAAAACCACCGGCTATATTCATAGCTCTGGTCCAACCAAATGCACCGGCGCTATCACCGGCTGGCCGCGCAAAAATCATCACTTTCTGGCGGGTCAGAGCCTTAACGTCGGTAACGTTAATTTTCGTGTTATTCGGAATCTTCTTTACGTCGCCGACCTGCGCGCCCGGCGGAAGCACCTCTCCGGCTTTGTATCTGAGCGCGACTCCATTCTCGTCGCGAATGACGGCTTCGTTATTGTGAATGACATAAACTTTGCCAAGATAGGTTCGGATGTCCATCGTTTTCTCCTCCCTGCTGAGACCATGCTCGTTTAGTTGGTCCCATTTACCCTTAATGTGGAGAGAGCTGATTTCGTTTCAGGAATCCTGAACCCAACATAAGTTCACGTTTTTTGGTCATATATCGGTACTTTCCGGTGTTTTTGTGATAGAGAGAACTCTTAGGAGGATCACACCGATGCGAGATCTGCGTTACGGACTTCGCGTACTGTTGAAGAATCCTGGGTTTACGCTGATCGCAGTCGCCACGCTCGCACTGGGAATTGGAGCGAACAGCGCGATGTTCAGCGTGGTCAACACCGTGCTGCTCAAGCCGTTTTCTTTTCGCAATCCGGAACAATTGGTGGTGCTCTGGGAGCGTTCGCTCAAAGAAAATTTGCCCCGGATGGTGGTTTCTCCGCCGAACTTCGCGGATTGGCGGAACCAGAACCAGGTCTTTCAGGATGTGGCGGCTTACCGGTTACAGGATTTCAATGTCGTCACAAATGGCGAGCCTGAACAGGTACGCGGGCTACGCGTCTCTGCGACGATGTTTTCGATGTTAGGTGTCGAGCCGGCGCTCGGGCGCGATTTTCAGCCGGATGAAGATCAGGCGGGTAAGCCGGCGACGGTCATCATCAGTCACGAGTTTTGGACCAGCCGTTACAACTCAAGTCCGGCAATCGTCGGGCAAAGCATCGCACTCGGAGCTGAGAGCGCCACTGTGATCGGTGTTATGCCGGCGGATTTCGATTTCCCTCCGCCGATTGCGTTCCGTGGCGAAGCCCGTGCCGTGAAGGTTCACTTGTGGACGCCGCTACGTTATGGACTCGAAATGAACCAACGAGGCGCACACAACTTATTTGTGGTGGCGCGTCTCAAGGATGGAGTTACGCCCGCGCGCGCTGAAGCTGACTTGCGAAACATCACTGAACGTCTCGCGATGGAATATCCCGAAACGAATAGCGGCTGGGATGCTTATCCAGTGTCGCTTCACGAGCAGGTGATTGGAGATGTGCGGACGGCGTTGTGGATTCTGCCGATCGCGGTGGGATTCGTGCTTCTGATCGCGTGCGCGAATGTGGCCAATTTACTTTTGGTTCGCGCCACGCGCCGGCAGCGTGAAATGGCCATACGAGCTTCACTTGGCGCTGGACGCTTCACATTGATTCGTCAGATGCTCGCGGAAAATATTCTGCTTTCGTTGACGGGCGGAGCGGTGGGTCTCGTCCTGGCGATTTGGATGCTCAAGCTGATCGCAGTTTTAGCGCCGCAAAATATTTATCGTCTCAATGCGGTGAGCATCGACACGCGCGTAGTTATTTTTACCCTGCTTGTATCGTTCATTACATCGTTATTCTTTGGATCGATGCCGGCGCTACAAGTTTCGCGAATCAATTTAGTGACGGCATTGAAGGGAAGTAGTGCTTCGGTGTCGGGCCGTAATGCTAATGGGTCGTTGCTTGTGGTCACTGAGGTTGCTCTTGCGTTGGTCCTGTTAACAGGTGCAGGCTTACTCGTCAATAGTTTCATTCGTTTGCAAAACGTGCCGAGCGGGGTGCAGCCTGAGCAACTCGTTTCGATGTCGATCAATTTGCCGCGTGCAACATACAAGGACGCGCAGGCGCGCCTGACCTTCGTCGATCGACTGATGCCGAGACTTGCTGTAGTACCCGGTCTGAAGAACGTCGCATTCGGTAGCAATCTACCGCTCGATGTCGGATTACAGGGCACCAGTTTCAAGGTCGAAGGCGAACCAGTGGTTTCTACAAACACGCCACATACTCACGTGAGCATTGTCAGTCCCGGTTATTTTCAGACGCTCGGCATCTCGATTTTGCAGGGACGCGACTTTGCTACTTCCGACACTCGCGATTCACCAGGTGTAGTCATTATTAATAGCGAACTGGCGCGGAAATACTTTGGCACTCAGAACGCGGTCGGCAGACGAGTTGAGATGGGATTCCGCGACGGTGTGCCGCTGGAAGTGATTGGAGTTACATCAGACGTCCGGCAGACTGGATTGCATGCTGATCCATACCCGGGAATGTTCTTACCGTATTCGCAGTACCAGGCGTCAGTACCGCTGGTGTTGGTGATTCGTAGTGCGAACGATCCAGGCGCGGTCGCTGCTGCTGTGCGACAAGAGGTGCGTTCCGTCGATAGCAACCTCCCCATCTACGATGTGAAGACGATGGACCAGGTGCTCTACACGGTGACTGCGCGTCCGCGATTCCTGACATTCCTGCTCGTTGTCTTTGCAGGACTAGCGGTATTGCTTGCCGCGATCGGCATTTACGGCATCATGTCTTACACAGTTGCGCAAAGCACCCGCGAGATTGGCATTCGTGCCGCGCTCGGTGCACAGCGGCGTGATCTGCTTCAGATGGTTTTGAGTAAAGGACTGAAGCTGACGCTGATAGGAATCGTACTCGGGGTCGCGGGGGCGTTTGGATTGACGAGACTGATGTCGAATCTGTTGTTCGGCGTCAGCGCCACTGATCCGATCACGTTCGCAGGTGTCACAGTACTACTTGTAATAGTAGCCCTGGTTGCGTCATACCTACCGGCTCGGCGGGCCACAAAGATTGATCCGCTGGTAGCGCTACGTTACGAATAAGTGCCGTGTTTGGATCAGAGAATATGAAAACAAGGAGTGATCCATGAGTAACTTTTGGCAAGACTTGCGGCTCGCTTTACGTGGGATGTGGAAACAACCCGGGTTCACACTGATTGCGGTGATTACCCTCGCGCTCGGTATCGGTTCGAACACCGCCATATTCAGTGTGATCAACGCACTGATCCTTAATGCCTCCAACTTTGTCGAACCGGAACGCGTCGTCGCGCTCTGGCGCACGAGCAGAGAAAAGACGCAGAAGAATTCGGTGTCTTACATCGACGCGCAGGATTTGCAGACGCAGAGTCGCAGCTTTGAGTCGATTGCGCTGTACAAAATGAACGGCTTCACCTTGCTCCACCGCGACCAGGCGGAGCGCTTGCAGGGAATGCGGGTCACGGCAAACTTCCTTTCGGTGCTCAAGGTCCACCCGATGTTGGGTCGCAATTTTCAGGTTGAAGAAGAAAAGACTAACTCCAGAGACGTGGTGATCATTAGCCACCAGTTCTGGTCCAACCGTCTCGCTGGCGATCAGAACGTGGTCGGAACGCAGCTCACCATCGACGGTAAGCCATTTACGATCATCGGTGTCCTGCCAAGCAATTTTGAATTTCCGTTGGCCAGACAATCTACAGAAGTTCTGACCACTGTGGCTGCAGAAGGCGACAATCTGCCCGAGCGTGGTGCGCATGTTTTTCTTGGAGTAGGCCGTTTGCTTCCCGGTGTCACACCTACGCAAGCGCAGACGGATCTCACGAATGTCGCGTCGAACCTCGAGCGTGAGTATCCACAGTACTGGCTCAACACGAATGTTACCGTTGTGCCGGTTGACGAAGAGATCGTCGGCGCGGAAATGCGACGTGGATTGTGGGTGCTGCTGGGCGCGGTCGGTTTTCTGTTACTGATTGCTTGTACAAACGTCTCGAACCTCCTGCTTGTGAGAGCCAGCCTGAGACAACGAGAGGTGGCTTTGCGTTTGGCGTTAGGCGCCGGAAGGTGGCGCATCGTACGTCAATGGCTTACTGAGAGTCTGTTGTTGTCATTGGTTTCCGCTGCCGCGGGAATGTTGCTGGCGTTTTGGGTGTTGAAAGTGATCAAGTATTACGGCGCAGATCAAATGCCACGAATTCATGAAGTACGCGTCGACAACTCTGTGCTGATCTTTACTGTTGCGGTTTCCATGTTGGTGGTGCCGCTGTTCAGTTTGCTTCCGGTCCTCAAAGCCTCGCGTCCAGACATCAACGAAGTATTGAAAGCCGGCGCGAAGACGGCAACGAGCGGCGCCGCGTCGCAATTCTGGCGTGATTTGTTGGTCGTCGCTGAAGTGGCATTGGGAATGGTGCTGCTTATCGGCGCGGGCTTGATGATTCGTAGCTTCGGTTCTCTCATCAACGTTCATCCGGGTTTCGATCCGAATAATGTATTGAGCGGACGCATCACGCTCAGCGGACCTGAATACGACGACACTGAAGCGCGCCGGCGCTATATCACTCAAACACTCGATCGTCTGCAAACCTTGCCCGGCGTTGAGAATGCTGCTTTCGTTGCGCCCATGCCTTTCAGCGGTGCCGAACTGGGCGGAGACTTTCAGTTCGACGGACGTCCCGTGCCTGAACCAGGACGAGAACCAGTAGCGAATGTGCGGAACGTCACACCACAATACTTCCAGACCATGCGAATCCCTTTACTAAAAGGACGCTACTTCAACGATCAGGATCAGCGAGGCAGCGTAGGTTCAGCCATCGTCAACGACACGTTCGCGAAGCGTTATTTCCCCAATGAAGATCCGCTAGGCAAACGCATCAAGGAACTTCATGTGAATCAAAACGAAGGCGATCCCAAGCAGTATGAGATCGTCGGAGTGGTTGGCGATGTGCATCACAATAGTTTGATCAGGGCGACCACACCGGAGATCTATTTACCCCATCGACAGAACAGTTGGCGGTGGGGAACTTTCATCGTGCGCACTACGAGCGAGCCGGGTACTCTCAGTCGTGCGTTCACCGATGCTATTCGTACCACTGACAAGAACGTGCCGGTAACGAGAGTGAAGCTGTTAACGGAATCCATTTCCGACACAGTTTCGCAGCCACGTTTTTACACACTGCTGTTCGCGTTGTTTGGCCTTATCGGATTACTACTGACAGTCACCGGAATTTACAGTGTGATCTCTTACACCGTTTCAAATCACACGCGCGAGATTGGAATCAGGATGGCGTTGGGTGCACAAGCAGTCGACGTGCTGAAGCTGATCGTTGGAAAGGGTTTTATTTTGACTTTGATTGGCACCGGTATCGGACTGCTTGGTGCGTTTGGTTTGACACGCGTCATGCAGACATTGCTTTTCGGTATAAGCGCGACGGATTGGGTGACGTTTGCAGGAGTAGCATTACTGCTGATCGCCGTGGGCTTGCTGGCCGCCGCTATCCCCGCACGCCGCGCGACGCGAGTCGATCCGCTGGTGGCATTGAGATATGAATAAGGGCGGTCAGATCTGGCCGCCCTTACCAAGTCAGTCGTCGTTAGTAATTGATCTTGCCGACGACATTCAGCTCGAAACCGCCGGTTAGCGGGTTGATGCTTACTACAAAGTTGGAGCTACCGGTTGCTCCTTCAAACCGGCCCGTGCCTCCAACGAAGTAGAACGTCCCCTGATCGACAGCCGCAACCGGATCCAGGATTCCGTCAATTGTAATTTGAAGCTTATCTCCGTTGGCGGCAGTGATTATCGCTTCTCCGCTGGAATGTAGTACGCCGTTGCTGTCGGGAGTGTATTTGACAGTCCCGGTGACGGTCCATTGACCAAGATGGGTCGCCGTGCCGGAGCCCGTCGGAATGCCGCCAATCAGGTTGCCCGATTCATCAGTGATAAGAGTTGCGACGCCCGTTCCGTGAAGAGCAAAGGGGCGCTCGAGGGCTACCGCGGGCATAGTTCCGAGCAGCAGGAAGAGCATAACCATCAGTGCGCGTATTTTCGTAAAGCGTTTCATAACCAATCTCCTTATTAATAGTAAGTAGTCATTTCGAATGACCGTATTGAGCCAGTGTTAATGACCGGCCCAGCTTGCTGTCACTCTAGAGTGGCAAGTCATCAGAAAACATCACACTGTGATTTGCCAGGAGGTGTGGTCATCGCCGCTTTATACATATTTGAGAAAGATTAGGATGATTTTTGAGGAAAATCAGAGGTCTTGGGCCTTGCGGGAGGGATATAATCACCGCCACTACGGAGACACCCAGTTATGAAAAAATATCTACTCCTTGCCGTACTCCTCGTCGTAGCGTCTTCTTCGTCTCTTGTCACGGCCCAGCAACCAAAACCCACGTTGCAGCCTTCCAGTAATCGGAAAGTTGCCGAGACCCCAACCGAGCTATTGTTGGAAGTGAATTACAATCCAGCAATCCCACCAGCCTACAGCACGGTCAACGGCCCGGAAGTGAAACCCAAGTGGATTTGGGTGACAAAATTCATTCGCATTCCTGGCGTGGAGACTGCTGGCCCACAGCTTCGCGCCGTCAAGCTTGAATCGCAGTTCAATGGTGAAACGGCCGACGTTCGCGTGACACTTTTACGCGGAGAGAAGGCATTCGATCAGGAAGATCTGGTTGGCGTTTATCATCTTGGATTAGATGAACAGAGAATCATCAAAGATCTGCGCACCCACGGGGTCGAGCCATTCCGCATCAAACTGCTGAAGGCGGTGCCGCCTCTGCCGCCGTCGCCCTCTTTTGAGAATCTCACACAGTCGATCGACGTCGCGAGTGTTCGATCTGAGAATGTGCCCAAACCCGCTTACGTTGTTACTTTCCGCAACAGCTCAGACAAATACCTGTTGGCGCTGAAGGTCGACGTGAAACGGGATGGTAAGATCGTGCAGTCCAGCCTTTATCGGACTGACAGTGGTAAACCGATCATCGAACCCGGCGGTACTGGCGAGCACTACACCCCGGTGCTAATCACACAAGCAACCGCTACCGGCGATTACGAGCCCGGCACAGCACCCGCAAACACAGTTGTTATTCGCAGCGCCGTTTTTGCAGACCTGAGTTTTGAGGGAGACGTGCAAACAGCTTGTTTCGTTGAGTCGATGGCGATGGGTCGACGCGTCTGGGTCAGACATGTGCTGCCGTTGCTCCAGGAGGAGTTGCAGCGGACCCCGAAAGATCACATTGAAGCAGCACGTCAATTCAAGGAGAAGTTCGCGGCGCTTGATTATGAGTTCAGTGAAAGTGAACGCAATCAGCCTTCATCTGTCTCACCCGTTTGTAAACAACCGGTAGAGATGGCGGAGGGAATGACCAAAGCGTTGAAATTGATTCTGCTACGCGACCTGGATGAGATCATCACTAAGCGCCCTTCTCCACCAGTCAACTTCGGAAATTGGGCCGCCACGCGCCATGCGGATTACAAAGCCTGGACCGCAACAACGCCGTAGTAATTCAAAGTCCACGAGCGGCTTTTGCCTCCAAGGTCTTTGTTGGAAGAGGTCAGTACCGTAACGCGGTAGCGTCGGGTCGACGTTGTACATCAGTACCCGAGGAATCTTGTATTTACAGAACTCACCCGACGCTACCGCGTTACGGTACTGACCTCTTCCAAGTAGCGATCCTACTTTTGAGGCAAATCCTCAGAAGCACGTCATGCGACCTCGCGAACCAGTTCAATCTCCGGTTCGACTGCCGCCGTACGTTCTGATTTCACAATGGCTTTTGCTGACGACATGAAAGGTCGCTCAAATATACGGTAGTACAGCCAGGCAAATGCGACCGAAAGTGGGATCATTATCAAAAGTGAAATTGAGCGGATGTGCAGCCTGGTGAAACCGAACCAGTACCAGTGCATTAGCACGAAGCTATGAGTTAAATAAAGTGAGTAGGAGATAAGACCAAGTGATGCGAGTGTGGGGATTAAACGCGGCACACGCGATAACGTAAGCTGCCATTGCTGCTCAGTCGCAACTGCGTAGTTTACCAGGATGAAAAATCCTACACCCCAACTCACATGCATCATGAGCCAACCAACATCATGCAACCAGCTTACATTCACGATCGGTAAAACCTGGGCCAGGGCCATCGCGCAACCGAGAGCGAGCAGGGCGCGTGAAAGCTTGTAGCACCATGCCGGAAGCTTTGTTACTCCCAAAGCTGCTTCCACACTTAGAGCACCTAAGGCCCAGACAAACCAATTCGTCGCGGCCGCTTCACCCACAGGAATTTCAACACCGAAGGAGTAGCTCAAACTCCGGCTCATTATCAGCCAGGCGACTCGCGCGGAAAAACACAACAGCAACGTTTTTATCCAACCGTACCGGATGCGCAGGAAGAGCAGCAGGAAATAGGCGAGGTACAACTGTTCTTCGATTGCAAGTGTCCAGAAAGCGCCGTTGATTGTGTAAGCGGTGCGAGGATCCAGGTTGTGTAACATGAACACGTGAAGCACCACATCCCACACGTAGAAGCCGGTGACGTGAACGGGAGTTTTGTATGCGAGGTAACACAGATATAACGTAAGAGCGACGATGTACGGAGGGTATAGACGCCGAACCCGCCGTTGCCAGAAGTAAGAGAAGTTAATACGTGGGTGGTCCACACCTGCTGAGCGTGCTTTGGCCCAAAACAGGTGTATACAGAACCCGGAGATTACAAAGAAAAGGTAAATGCCCGCGTAAGCGAAATGAACTAAGAAAGCAGTGATCTGTGGCACCCACCATTCCCAACCGTTAAATGCTGTTTGCGGCGCTACGCCCAGGGCGTGGTACGTGACAACTGCCAGCGCTGCCCCGCCGCGCATCGCATCAAGTGTGAGCATGCGGCTCAGAGTTTTTTGTTCTCGGTAACTTTCCATTCAGCTCGATAAGGCTTGTAACACGGCGGGGCTCTAAACGCTTTCTCCAGTAAGCCTCACTTTCTTCATAATTGGAGAAATTGCTGTGAGTTGCGCAAAAGTCTTACGCAGTTATGTCATTATTCACAATTCACTGAGAATCGAAAATGCTGCTCGCTGTTGAATTGACATGCCCGATCTGAATTCATAGACTGCAATCCTCTTCCCACGTATTCCCCCGCATTTCATCAAATCGGGTTTTCCCACTTTCCACAAGTGTGCGCAACGAGGAGGGAAGTAGTATGTCAGAGATGAGAAGTGTGCCTGGACTTCTTGACGTCATTAACAATATTACGTCGAATCATGAAAGCGGACGGCTGGAGATCGATGCTTGCGGCACGCCCGGCACGTTTCTCTTCAATGAGGGCAAACTCGTCCACGCAAGTCTCGGATCGTTGAAGGGTTTTCCGGCAGTAAATGCGGCCGTTGCGCTACGGGATGTGCAGTTCAGTTTTGATCACGTAACGCCGGCATCACACTTGAGCACTATCACGCCGAATGAACGCGTCGTCTTGAAGCGCTTCTTTGGGATTGAAGCGGCTGAGATGGAAGCCCATCGTACCGTCGAGCCTGACTGGAATTCGGAACCTGAGCCGGTGGTGCCGCTCGCTGCGGTGGAGGAGATCCCACAGACTGATCTCGAAGAAACTCCGACGATCGAAGTATCGCCAGTTCACGCACCTTCATTTGTTGCTGCGCAACAGTCTGCGTTCTTGTCGCGATCGCGAATCGCTGCCGGTCTCGCTTTACTACTGGTCCTGGCAGTTGGCGCAATTGTTTTGCGCTCGAAGATAAAGACGCTGCAACAATCAGCATCAGTGGCAGCAGTTGTCGAGGCGGCGCCGAGCTCCGCTCCTGTGGCCCAACCCGAAGTGAAGCCAGTAGCAGTTGAGTCGCCGTCAGTCGCGATTTCCAAACAACCAAACACGCGTGCCA
>DATEIS010000076.1:0-16797 GCA_035278765.1 Pyrinomonadaceae bacterium
GGCTTGCGCGAGTTGATTTCAAGATTTAACTGTCAGCAGGTACCGGCGGTACTCTTTGATTACAAGTCGTTCAGCGAGAAGTACAAGGGCGCTGAGAGTGAAACCACCGTGTCAGGACTGGCAGCAGAGACTGAGTTTTTCAAACTTCCGCAGACGATCCACCTGGTGACGTGCTCAGCATTCGTCAGCGACATGCGACAACTCTGCGAAGAAGAGCATTGTCTCGTCGCTCACACCTTTGAGGAGGCGACATACTCTGACGCGCAGGAAGTTATCTGGCTGGCTGCGGACATTGAATCGAAGCTCGAGGTCGACGTCGCGGTCGCGCGCGCCTGGTGCGATAGATTTGAGAGTCTCGCAGAAAGGCTGGGTTTCAGTCGCTACCAGGTCTGGTTGATTTCGAGCCAGGGGTTTACAGAAGAAGCGAGCAGTCTTCTCGAACGGCGAAAGGCGCTCGGTTCGAGCCGTCAGCAGTTGGAACTCCTCGCCTCTCATGTGCGCGACACCGTACATAGCGCGGTGGTACAGACCGAAAGTCCCGATGAATTCATGATGGTTGTGCCCATGGGTGAGGACAATGAGTTGATTGCCGCCAGCACTGCTGAACAGATTGCGAAGCGCTTAACGTTCCGCCCAGAAGCCATAAACCAAATAAAAACGGCCATTGTCGAGGCCTGTATCAATGCTTCCGAGCATAGTTTCAGCCCGGATCGAAAAATTTATCAACGTTTTCGCGTCGAAAGTGATAGATTAGTCATCACTATTTCGAGTCGTGGCATCGTGCCAGCCAATCTCAACGGCGCGAAGAGCGGAACAGAAGTCAAAGAAGCGTCGGAAGAGAGACGTGGTTGGGGACTCAAACTCATCCGTACACTCATGGATGAGGTCGAGTTTGAGCGGGTCGACGACGGCACCAGTTTGCGCATGACCAAGTACCTGCGGTCACAAAAAGGGAGCGCAAACGAATAAAAGCGGCTTACCAGATCAAGGGGTCAGAATTACAACTTAGTTTTTATTGCCTTATCGTGGCTACATTCGAAGCAGGAGGGAGCTATCGAGTGGATACACCAAGTGGAGGGCTAGTACGCTCGCACTGTGTTGGCACCACCGCTGTTGTTTACGCTAGCGATTATCTCAACAAGCTAACCGGTGAAAAGATCGAGCGCGAGTGTCGCCGGCGACTGAAATGCGGTTGTCGTGCGCTGGTAATCGACTTCAGCGACACCAAACTCGTTAACAGTATTGGAATCTCTATACTCCTCGGCATAATCGACGTTGCTGAGAAGAGCGGCGCCCAGATTGTCTTTTCGGAAGTCAACACTCAAACAGTCCAGTTGTTTGAAATGCTCGGACTGACCCGCCATGTTGTGCTCGCGAAGGACGAACGAGAAGCACTGATCAATCTTTCGCGTTTTGAGACTGCTCCCGTAGTCCATTGAACACATGGAGCCTTCGACCCAGAAGCTTATTCACACATTTGGAGCCCTAGCCGACTTAGGACAGGAGATTGCCGGCACCGGCGACTTCAACGAGATGGTGCGCACGTCGATGCACCTGCTCCTGGGCACGCTCGCGTTGCGACGCGGCGCGGTTGTCGAATGCAGTGGTCCTGGTCCATTGCGTTGCGTCTCCATTTGGGGACTTGGCGATCAGCTTCTGAATGGAGTCGATATTAACGAAGCCGAGATGAAGGCTTTTCTCGGCGGCCAGATGCACGATTCGCTTCTGAGAAATACATCGATCGCAAATCCGTTTTTTGATCGCTATCGGGAGAAGCTGGGGGCTGAAGGGATTGAGTTGGTGCTGCCGATGATCATTCGCGGCGAAGTCACCGGACTGGTCCTGCTTGGTGGGAAGGCGAGTGGCGAAGAATTTTCGAGTGATGATTTTGAAACGATTCGCGCGATGGTGCGTCACATCGGTGTCGGCATTCATACGCATCGTCTACTCGAGCAGGTGGCCCAACGCGCGGAAGAAAATCGCAGGCTGTACGATGAATTGCGTGCGATCTATCGTGATACGGTGAGGGCTTTCGCAGCGGCAATCGATATCAAAGACAAGTACACGCAGGGCCACTCAGAACGCGTCGGTAAGTATAGTGAGATCATCGCGCGTGAAATGGGTTGGAGTGAAGAAGAGGTTGAGGGAATTCAGATCGCTGGTTATCTGCACGACATCGGCAAACTGATCGTCGACCGCGACATAATCAACGCGCCTTACCATATCGATGCCAAGAATTCGAGCGAGCTGAACCGCCATCCTGCGGCCGGTTACGAAATCCTCGCGCCGATTCGACATCCGTACGCTGATATTCCGTTGATGGCAAAATATCATCACGAGCGGCTTGATGGTCGTGGTTATCCTGACGGGCTTACGGATCAGCAGATCCCGCTTGGCGCGAAGATCGTCTCGCTCGCTGATTCATTCGATGCGATGACAACCGATCGCCCTTACCGCCGGCGTCGTTCGTTTGAAGACGTCGTGCGTGATTTACGTGAAAGCAGTGGTAAGCAGTTTGATGGGAAGGTCGTCGCGGCTTTTGCGAGAGCGATCTTGAAAGAGGTCACAGGAGAAACAAAGGACCGCCGCGTCACTAAAGTACTCGGCAAAGGCTACCTCGAAGGCGAGCACACAGCAACGTTACTCACGGACCTGATCGCTGAATTAGAAGACGTTTCCCGCAAAGGCGCAAAAGCGCAAAGTATTTAGTTTTGTGCTTTATGTGCCTTTTGTGCGTTTTTGTGGCTTACCTGGGTTGGATACGAATAGTGAAATTGCAGATCGCGATCTTCTGATCTGCAGTGACCTCTGTCGGTTCTTCTCGCGTTATTTCTTTTCCATTCACGATCGTCGGATTCCGACCTTTCGCGACTAGCCAAAATCGCCCTTCATTATCGCGCGAAAGAACGGCATGGACGCGGCTGACTTCCGGATCACCCTTGATCTGTAAGTCCACCGAAATACTCCTTGAGCCTCGGCCGATCGTGATCTCATTCTTCATAATCGGCACTACACCTTCACGTACACCGTTCTGCCAAATCTCAACCTGGTAAAGCGGGGCAGCCTTGGGCCGAACCACCGTCTGTTCGTTTTCACTAACATCCGACGCGCGCTCGACCACTGTGTCGTTAAGACTAAACGCGGGCGCCGTTCGCCCCGGATCAACACGCGGCGTCACCATCGTATGGCCGCTCTCGGTTTCATCCCAAACAGCCTGCACGCGAAACTCGCCCTTGTTGAGTGTTCCGTCAACGCGCAGCTCAACTGCAAACGACTTAACTGCAAGTTGGGTCTGCCCGCTCAACTCGCGCGCACGCTCCGACAGCACGTGAAACAGCCCCTGCTCCAGACCGCGACGCTTATCGCCCTGCCACTCCTTATCGTCGTCTGCGCTGAGGTAAACGATGTACTCGCGTGGAATGTAGGTTGGACCACCCGGCGGCGTGAACATTTCGCGCTGCATCGCCGCTTCCACTTCGCGCGCAATCTTCACCAGAAACTCTTCCCAAACGCGCCGTGGTTTCGCATGCTCGTCGGCGGCTTCGAGTAGATCCTCGCCTGTTTCACCGTCTATCCATTTTCTGATCGATTCCAGCAGACCCAAACCGTCACTCCTTCTCCGCACACCAACTAATCGAACTTAATATACCGCTTGTTGACCCAGCCACGGTCCGACGAATAAGGATCGGTCTTCGGCCTTCCGTGTTCCACTACCTGAACTTCATACCAGTTATTGTCGGCGCTTAATACCTTCACTTTCGATCCTGACTCAGCCAGGCCGATCGGCATATTCGAGCTGTTCGCCACTGGTCGTAAATTGACGTCAGTAGTGGTGATGCCCTGACGACCGATTGGCACCGGATCGACTGTTTGAGTAAGTGGCGCCAAAGGATTCCACTTCGTTGTTACATACTTGTGGGTCGCGAGGAGCATACCAGAGAAGGCAAGTATCAACCCGATGGCAACGAGCGCACGACGCTTCCTGCTTGTCGGCAAAACTGAGTTAACCGGTAAAGTGCTCCTCTCTGGACGTCGTTCTCTCTTTTCCGCCACCAGTTCCTGACGCGCACGCATTTCCATCTGTCGTTGCACTTCACGATTGATTGGAACAACGATGCGCGGTCGCTTGCCGGTGTCGAGCTCGGGAGGCACAACCTTGGGCACTTCAAAGTGTGGCCGCGGCGGCGCTGCCTCGGTAAATTCTTCTTGAGGCTCCACTGAGAGATCTTCACTCGGCTTGCGTCGCATTTCATGCACGGCGCCTGCCGGGACCATTTGCAACGGCCGTGTCGGCGGTAAGCTTGCGTCGGCAATGTCATCCCAGAATTCTTCGACAGTTTGATAGCGCGCTTCAGGACGATTTTGAGTTGCTTTCTGAAGCACACGCAGAACTGCGTTGGCCCAGGGAGTTTCGCGAATGGGCAACGGCAACTCGGTCACTGCATGTTGCGCAAAACGTCGGGGCGATTCGCCGGCAAGCAACGTGTAGGTCGTTTTCGCGAGCGAATAGATGTCAGCCGCCGGAGTCAAATGATCGTGTGGCAGTCTCAAGCCGCCCGTATCGAGCTGCCCGGTTTGCATTAACGGATTATGTTCCGGCGCCGAATAGATGTTGGTTCCGACACGCGTGATTGCGCCTTCAGTCGCATCGATGCGAGCGACGCCGAAGTCTGCGATCTTCACGATCTCTTTGTCGGCTGTAAGCAGCAGATTCTGCGGTTTTATGTCTCGATGGATCACGCCGCACTTGTGTGCGTGTGCGAGACCGGAGCAAACCTGTTCCAGATAGAAGAGCGCTTTTTGAAGCGACAACGGTCGCGTCTTCGTGAGCGCGAAGAGATCGCCGCCGGGAAGATACTCGAGAACGATGTAGTGAAACGTGGTGCCGGTAAGATCGATGGCGGTGCCGTGTCCGAGACGGTTTATTACGTTTGGGTGACGAACGCGGTCGAGCGCAACTGCTTCGTTTTGAAAGTTTGCGACGAGTGTTCGCTCCAGTTCGGCATCGGGCTCGTCCTGGAGATAGAGATTCAGTGCTTTAATAACGATCGTGCGCGGCGCATCTTCAACAGCAGCATTGTCGTTCGCGACGTAGATCTCAGCGTAGCTGCCACGTCCAAGACACTCGAGGATATCGTAGCGGCCATCGAGTCTGCTGTTTTGAAGCTTCAGTTCCGCCATTTCGCACGCTTAGATGCTGTTAAGGAGCGTTGCTGTTGGTGGGCGTTTTTGTCAGCTCTTCGTAGTGGTTGAGCACCTTCCATCGATCCTTCTGAGTTCTGACGCTGATCATGCTCAAACCGAGGATCGCTTCCTTCTTAATCGTGGCATTTGCCGGAGAAGGATTGAGGTCCGACTTGCTGATCGCCGCGTCAAAAGCTTTACTCGCTTCGTCGGTGTTGCCGGTCAGAAGATTTGCGCGACCATAAAGATACAAAAACTCCGCATTCGGCGAATCGAGCGGATTCTGAACGCCGGCTGCCACTATCTCCTTGCCAACATCGTTCGCCAGCCAGGCGCGCGGATCCTGATCGACTTGCCGCCGTGCTCTCTCAAATTTCACAAACGGCTCCTCAGGCGCAGGGGTACTTACGGGTGTAGCCGCAGGCGCCGGTTGGATATTGGAAGCGAGGAAGGGAATTCGTTCCTTGAAGCGCGCGCCCGCATAAAATGCCGCGCCAATAAGCAACAACACGACTACAAAAAACAATGCACGACCCGCACCACCACCAGCGGCTTTCGGTTCGGCCACGTTGAGTGGTTCCACAGCCAAAGGTGTCACACGCGCCGGTTCACTGGCCGGTCCAGGGAAGGCGATTCGCGACGCCGGCATGAACGCAGTGTCCGCAGTAGCCGAACCATTGCCAGATTGCACTGCATAAGCCGGGTTCGATTCAGGCGAAATCGTCGGTTCGAGATCCGCCAATCGCTCGTTAGCGCGGAGATGTTCGCCAACACGTATGGCGACAACCGTGAGATTGTCTTCGGCGCCGCGGTCGAAACAACGTCGTTTTAGCTCACTGCAAAGATCGTCGAGATTGTCACTGACAACCATGAGCTGTCGAATCTCGTTGTCGGGGACGTGGCGTGTGATGCCGTCTGTACACAACAGAAACTCCGTGCCGTCCTCGACTTCCATCGTCTTCATGTCGACTTCGACACCCTGTTCGGCGCCAAGCGCACGGCTGATGACATTCTTACTCGGATGATTTGCCGCCTGTTCCGGTGTCATGCGTCCGGCGCGCACTTCTTCTTCGACAATCGAATGATCTTCAGTTTCGCGATGAAGTTGACCGTCAGGTGTGAGCCGGTAAAGTCTGGAATCGCCGACGTGTCCGAAAGTCGCAATGTTGCCTTTGAGATGCAGAGCGACGATCGTCGTCGCCATCATTGAAAACTTCGCGTGCTCCTGGGCCATCTGATGAATCGACGCGTTGGCCCGCTGAATCGCGAGTTCCATCAAGTCTTCAATATCAGCGCCGTCAGTTTGGTGTCGAAACGCTTCATCGAGCACTTCGATCGCAGTCTGGGATGCGACCTCACCAGCCTCTGCACCACCAACGCCGTCCGCAACCGCGAAAATCTGGCGCTCGCGGTCGTGCAAGAGGGCGTCCTCATTCAACGGCCGGCGTTCGTTCAGTCCGCGATCTGTCAGCGCGGCGGATTGGACCTGGAAGGTCCTGGTCTCTTCACTCATTGCACAGCCTCCAGCTTAAGGGGAGAAGAACTCTTAGCCACCGGCTTTTCTAGTACGACCTTGTCGCGTGCATTTCGGTTTGAAAATGCCATTAGCATCCCCAGCATTGCAAAGCTCGTAATCAGACTGAAACCACCATGGCTGACGAAAGGCAGCGTGATTCCAGTCATCGGTAAAGCTCTTAAAATACCGCCAATATTCACTAAAGCCTGAAAACCGATAAACGCCGTTAGACCTGCTGCGCACAACTTCGTAAACATATCACGCGCCTCCAGCGAAGTGCGAACTCCAGCGACCACGAAGATTATGATCGCAAGGATTATCACAGCGCCGCCGCCGAGGCCCGTTTCTTCCGCAATAGCAGCGTAAACGTAATCCGAGTCGGCAATCGGAATTACTTCGGGGAAACCCAATCCGAAACCTCGACCACTTGTCTTGCCTGAAGAGATACCCCACTGAGCCTGGGCCGGTTGAAATGCCAGCTTGTCGAACCAGATATCGACGTTAACCGTCCGCTGCATTGCCGGGCTCTGTTCGGCAAGTTCCTTCAGTTTCGGGTCCTTGCTGAGTGACTCGTCATACTCTTTCTTCCACCACGACGTTTCCGGCGATGGCGGGTCGAAGCCGTCGAGCCAGAGGTGAAAGCGTTGTTGGATTCGGGACGGAAGCGCAGCGCTGATCGGGCGCGCGATCGTCGGCAGGAGAGGGACTTTTTCCTGAATGTCGCGAGGAAGTGCGCCCACAACCAGAATTCCGATGACGATCACGACCGATCCAACGAACAGCAGAAGCTGAGGCCAACGTCGCACAGCAACCAGATAAAGCGTGGTATACGCGCCGCTAAAGATCAGCATCTGGCCAAAGTCTTTGAGAGCAAAAAACGGGATGAACGGCATCACCGCCATGACGAGTAGTGGAATGATGTCGCGCGCGCGGGGAATGCCCCAGTAAGTTTCGGCGAGATCTTTGTAACGCGCTGTCAGAATTCCGGCGAAGCCGACAAGGAATGGGATCTTCGACGGTTCCCACGGTGTCATGTTGCCGAGTGCTTTACCCGCACTCGAAGTGATAACTGCCATCGCGAGCGGCACGAGTGTGAAGAGCACGATGATGAAACTGTTACGTTGCAGCCACAACAGAAAGCCGTCGCGCACGCAGAACGAATAGGCGATCGCAAATGCGAAGAACGAAAAGACCGGGATCCACGTGTAACTCGATGTCAGCGCATTCCAGAGTGAGTAATTCGACTCTTTCTTTGGAATCTGATCGATCTCGATTGGCTGCGCAGGTGTGGGTGGTAATCCCATCAACTGCTTCTTGACCGGATCGTAGTTCTCCATGATGTAGCGCGTGCGGAGCGCCTGCATTTTCTCTTCACGCGCTGCGGCTTTGTTGCGCGCGTTATATTCCGGATCGCTGTAGAGGCGATACTGAATCAACATGCCGAAGGAGAAGAGAAGAATTGCAGTCGTGTAGAGAACCCAGTTACCGGCGAATCGTTTATTCCGTGAAAGCCAGAGCGCGATGATGATTAAAGGAATGAACATCATCAGGTCGCGAACTGCGCCGATGATCGACGTTTCGTAACCGCGTAGCAGACCAGCGCGATGCACGGCAAAGTAACCCGCGATCTCGAGGCCGAGTATCACGAGGATGATCAATAGATGTGAAGACGCTCGATTCTTCATTTTTATTTAGCCACAGATTTCACGGATGAACACGGATAAAACTAATCAGTGTCATCCGTGAAAATCCGTGGCAAACTCTTCTACTTGAAATATCCAAGATCTTTTGCCTTTAACACCAGCGCCGCCGCAATTGGCGCGGCAGATCTGGAGCCGTAACCTCCGCCTTCAACGATCACCGCCATCGCGAGCTGTGGCCGTTCCAGCGGTGCGATGCAAAGAAACCACCCGTCAATCCGTGGATTGTCGTTGTCCATGATCACTTCGTCATACTCACGAATGATGTTGCCTTTATTATCCTTCTCGATCTTGTGTCGTGTCCGTGGTTCGCCAGTCTTTGGATCGTAAACAGGTACGACTTTCTGCGCCGTCCCAGTCTTGCCTCCCGACGTGATGCCCGCTGCTTTCACTGGACCAAACACGCCGCGAGCAGTGCCACTTGACCCACCAGTAACAAGTCCCATGATTGAACGCATGCGCGCGGCAGTCTGTGGCGTCATGACTTGATTGAACATCTCCGGCTTCACGCCAAATTCAATCCGCGGCTTCATCAACTTGCCTTCCATATTTCCAATCGCTGCCGCAGCGAGAGCCATTTGCAGCGGTGTCATCTGTCCCGCATATCCCTGTCCATATCCTATGAGGGCCAGATCGTAACGCGTGACTTGTTTGCCGGTAACAATCGTCGCTTCGCGTGGCGCTAAGGCTCGCTTGACGGCATCACTGCTGGCGTCCCAAATCTGCGGCAGCTTGCGACCCCGCAAAGCTTCCGACGGTGTGTCGTAAGCACCGATGCCGAGTAACTGAGCCGCGCGTTTCAACCGTTCGGCCCCCAGCTTGACACCCATTTGCGCGAAGTACTGGTTACACGAAACCTCATACGCATGATCGATCTTGATGCGTCCGTGAACTTCGCCTGGGCCACCATCGTCGAAGATCACGTTCGCGCCGGGAGCAGCGTAGTAACCGCCGCCACTGCAAGTGAACTCCGTGTCCTGCTCGCCTGCCAGAAACGCCGCTATCATCGTGACTGTTTTGAACGTCGAACCGGGAATGTAATAAGCACCGAGTGCCCGGCTTACAAGTGGTTTGTCACGTTCGTTTGCCTCGAGACGAATCCACGTGGCTTCGTCATCAACCTCCGCGAGACTGTATGAAGGCTCGCTGTACATTGCCAGCACGTCGCCTGTCTGTGGATTGAGTATGACAACGGCGCCGTGTTTTCCTTTTAACTGATCGACCGCAGTCTGTTGCAGCGAACGATCGATCGTGAGACGCACGTCCTGATTGCCTCTGAACTCGAGCTGCTTGCCCTTAACAACCTCGAGCGCTTCCGGAAGGGCGCCGCTTTGAACCCCGAACAACGCACGCTCCAGTCCCGGGTCACCGCGATCCGAGCCGAAGATATGCGCGAACGCTTTGTCCATTGGATACTCACGGCGAATGTTGCCGCTCGAGTCGCGTTTGTAATACGCGAGTGGTTGGTCCACGCGTCCGCTGCGATCGAAGATCCACCCTCGCAGTGTCGACTCGGAAAGACGACGCCCGCGTAGATCCTTGTAACTCAACTCCTGAAACTTTTCATTTTGCTCGGCGGCGTAATGCGCCCAATAGATGTGAAAGGAAAACAGTCCGATCGAAAGCAATATGAACAAATATCTAAGCGCTTTCAGACCGCGATTTGTCGAAGTGGATCCGAGTCGTTTTCTGACGGCTTTCGGAAGATCTTCAGGGATGGGTGAAACTGTCTGTCTTCGACTACGAACGAGACCAAGCAATAACAACAGAATTACAAACCCAAACCCGCTGACGTAGATCAGCGTCAGGAGCGCAGGCGTTCTTTCGAGCACATGTGGAGTAGGAAGAGGAGAGGGGGTGGGAGTTTGAAAGAGAAGTAGAAATGAAATTAATAGAGTCATTCAGGTTCTGTTATTGCCGATTGCCAATTGCCGATTGCCAATTATTATTGCTGGTTCTACAAATCGACATTTGGCAATCGGCAATTGGCAATTGATTTACTCACTTTTGCGCAATCGTACTTCCACATCTCCGAAGCCGATGACATCGCCGTCTTCAATTAGTCGCGATTCACCATACGAGATGCGACGCCCATTGATATAGGTTCCGTTAGTCGAGCCTGTGTCGGCGACGAGAAGAGTCCCTTCGCCAGTCATCAAAAGCGCCGCATGTATTTTTGAAACGCTCGAATCGTTGAGGGTTAATTCGTTATCGGCGGCGCGTCCAACATTGAGTCGCCGGCCACCCGGCTTGAAGATCAAAGGCACTTCACGAGTACCACTTGGAAGTGTGACACGGGCCATCACCTCAATGTCTGGCATTGGCGGCGCAGCACCTGGAATTGGCACTCCGGTCTTTGCAGCGCGCGCCTCTTCGTCCTGTCGTCTCAGATCTTCTTCAAACTCGCCGAAGTTTGGATCGACCGAGATGCCGGTCGTGAATATATCGACTTCTGCTTCGACGTCGACTGGCGCGAGAGTCCGGTAGCGATGATCGTTGATGTGATCGATCGCTGCGGCCAGAACTTCATTCTTGAGATCGTTAAGAATCTCGGGCGGCGCTTCGGAATGAGTACCCCACTCAACTTTGAGCACGAGATGATGAGGCGCGATGCGGCCTTTACGGCCTTCGTCTCGGGTGCGCTCATCGATCAGTTTCTTCATTCGTTCGATGAGCTTCGATGTGGTGAGTCCGCTGCGAGGTTCGACGGTGCGACCGAGTCTGCGGTCGACGACGCTGCCCATGCCTTCAAGCACACGACGCAGGATGCGTTCGGGTAAAGCTTCCTCGCGCTTCTTTTTGGCGGCTTGCTCTGCTTTGAGCTTGTCTGTCGGGTCGTCAGAGTCAGTCATGAATAGCCAATACGAGTTTTCTCGCGAGCGGTTCATGCTGCCCGCCCAAATCCCACGACTAAGGGGTGTGTACGTGCGTATTCTAGCCTAAACCGTGGCGGCGGAGTAAATTGATTGGTATGGAACCAGTTGCAAAGAGTGAGATGTTGATTCGACGGCCGGTGGCGGAAGTTTTCGAGGCGTTTATCGATCCCGCGGTTACTTCGCGTTTTTGGTTCACTAAAGGCAGCGCGCTATTGGCGGCAGGGAAGGAAGTTCAGTGGGATTGGGAAATGTATAACTTTTCCGTGCCGGTGAGAGTGAAAGAGGTCGAGCAGAACAAGCGCATTGTGGTGGAGTGGGACGCCTACGAGGACCCGAGCACGATCGAGTGGGTGTTCACGGCGCGGCCTGATAATACGACGTTTGTTAGCATCACTAACTCCGGTTTTGGCGGCACACCGGAGGAGGCAGTCAAAAAAGCGCTTGATTCGACGGAAGGATTCACCTTCGTCCTTGCGGGTCTAAAAGCGTGGCTGGAACACGGGATCGAATTGAACCTCGTACGCGATCGTTTCCCGGAAGGCGTATCCACAGATTCCGCAGATTAAATCTGTGTAATCTGTGGATACACAACCTTAGAACATTAGCTTCACGGAGAATCGCATCGTGCGTGGGCCGCCGAAGCTGTAGAACGACGGGAAGCCGCCGCCCGAAAGACTCCGCCCACTCATCGCGGTTGATTGTCCAAACGCCAGATTCGCACCGTTTCCGACAACCAGATCATTCCCCAACGGATCCTCAAAATTCGGGTGATTGAAAACATTGAACGCATCGGCCTGTATCTGCAACGCAACCGCTTCCGAGAAGTTGAACTTCCGCCGCAATGCCAGATCAACCTGATACATCGGAAAACCTCGGAGGCTATTGCGCGACAAATTGCCCTGCTGCACTCCGGTTGGAACGATGAACCCCGCCGGATTGAGCCGTCGCCCACCCGCAACTAACGGATCGGAAATAAACAACGAGTTACCACTCACGTCTGGACGAAAATAGGCAACGCCAAACGTCGTCGGAACCATGTACACGACATTCAACGGTCTGGCAGAGCGGGCGTTGAAGATTGAATCCAGTGCCCAGTTGCGTGAAAGTTTGTTTCCAATTCCGTGTGAAACGGCGGCCGGCAACTCATAGGAAGCGAATCCCGTAAGATGGTGACGGACATCGAAGTCCGATGGACCACGATCAAAAGCCGGATCGCTGCTGGTCATGAACGCTCGTCGTACCGAATCCTCACTCACGTTGTCGAGTGACTCCGCTAACGTGTAAGAGGCGAGTAATGTAAGACCATCGGTTGGGCGGCGGTCAAACTTAAACTGCAAAGCACGATAGTCGGAATTGCCACGATTGGTGGTTAATCGAAGGAAGTTAAAATCCGGGTTCTGATTCAGAAGAGTTTCAGTGTGAAACAGTCTCTTTCCTGACGAGCCGAGGTAAGTGGCGGAAATGCGGTGTGCGCTCCCCAGACTTCTTTCCAGCGAGACATTCCAATTAATCACGTATGGAAGCTTCAACTGCGGATCAAATGCCAACAATGGCAGGCCACTCGAAGCGCCCGACACGAACGGGATCGAGTTCGCAACGATGTCGCCTGAGCGATCCTGACTGAGGTCGTATAGAATACCTACACCGCCGCGCAGGATTGTGTTGTCAGAAAGCTCGTAAGCAACACCGACGCGCGGCGCGAAGTTAAGGAATGTTGTATTCCAAAGTGAACTTTCTTGCGGCGCAATGCCGAGGTTAGCCGGGTCATCGACCTGGTCCACTCTGAACGCTTTGTCGATCGATGGCGGAGGTGCAAGTTCCCAGCGCACGCCGTACGTTAATGTCAACCGTTTGGATTGTCTCCACTCATCCTGTGCATAGAGCGCCAGACTCTTGAACACCGGATTCTGGCGATCGACAAAGCGCAGTTGATTGATCCGCGTAGGAGTTCCTGTTAATGCCTGGCCCACGCCATCGAAAAGCACGTTCTCTTCCGAGGTTCGCAAGTCGATCACTGGTGAGAGTCGACGAAAATCACCGCCGAATCGGTATGCATGATTTCCTCTAACCATGGAAACCGATCCGATCACATTGAACTGGCGCTGCAGATTTGATTCTTCAGTGCCACTCATCCACGCAGCGTTCCGCGAATTAAGATCAAATGTAAACGCTGCCGAAGAGAACGGCGCCGGAACAGCAGCACCGCCAAACCCATCCAATCGATAGGCACTGTTAACACGCACACGACTGTAATTCGCACGCAATTCGAGAACGATGTTTGGCGAGAAGCTATGGCTCAGCAATCCACTCACCATTTGCGAACGACTGTCGATCCGGTTGGTGGTATTTAGTGAGAAACCACGTGGTCCACGTTGTGTGGCATCGGAATCCGCAAAGGTGTAGCGCCCACCAATCATTGTGGTATCAGCTAACGAGTGATCGACCCTGAGGCTACCGACGTCATGCCGCGCCGGATTTGCAAAACTCGACGCAAACTCAGCGAAGCCATCCGGCCTCACATTTCCAGTCGGAAGCGGAAACGCATTGAGAAATGAGCGAAGCTCGGCAGGCGCATTCGCCCGCGAAGTTAAGGAAGGCACATCAGTGATACCCACCATTGGTTGACGGAGACTCATGCCTTCGTACGAGGCAAAGAAAAAGGTGTGGTCGCGGTTGATTGGTCCACCGAACGTGCCGCCGAAAGTGTTTAATCTCCGTGGTGGCTGTTTCAAACCTCGACTGTTAGCAACCCAGTCACTCGCATCAAGCGCATCGTTACCGAAGAAGTGGAATAAAGAACCGTGAAAACTGTTCGTTCCGGAATTAGTGGTTACTTGAACCTGCGCGCCTGCGACACGGCCGTATTCAGGTTCCACCGCCACAGTCTTGATATTGAGTTCCTGAATTGAATCGAATGATGCCAGGGAGTTTGCACCGCCACTCGCAGTGAGTGCCGGAATGCTACCCGCGGCCGAGACACCAGGAGATTCACCGCCGGGTGTGATACCGAAGTTCACATTGACGCCATCGACAGTGAACCCATTGGAGGTGGGAGGTTGACCATTAACTGCAATCTGGGTTTGATACCGTTCGGACACGGAATTGGCAGTCGCCGGAACAACGCCGGGCGATAGTGTGACCAGACTTAAGGCATTTCTCCCGTTTAGCGGTAATTCTGCTATTCGACGGGCCGTTATTGATGACGCCACCGAAGAAGCTTCCACTTGAATCAGGTCACCAGTAACTGTCACTGTCTCTGAGATTCCTGACGGGAGCGAACCTGACGGGGTCTCAACCGGCACCTCGACTTTCTTCGGCGCATCAGTACCAGTAAAAACAACGTCATCGATTGCGACAAACGACGTGTACCGCGACATCAATTTGAAGTTCAACCCGACTTCTGCGATTTCGTCCTGCTTTATCTTTCGTGCCGGCAGATCTGAATACGTCTCAAATTCTTGCTGCATCAGTTCATCGATCCGGCGTCTGCCCCAAAGTGTCGAAAGAACATCGTGATCGGTTTCCTTCTCCGGGAGCTCTACGGGAATGTCGCGTACAAAGTCCTGACCGGCAAGCTTCCCACTCAAACGAATCTGACCTTTAGCACCGTGCGAATATTTACCCGACAAGATCACGGGCTTGATACCGAATAAATCGGGAATGCGTTTTGGATAAACGTCAGTTACCGGCAGGTTGGACCAGTCGATCGAGATGTCAGTCAACAGAGGATTGCGAATTCGCTCGTTGAATCGTTGTGCTGCCGCGGACGTATCACCCGCGCCGGTTACATAATCAACCTCGCCCCGGCCGTACTCGGCCATCTTGTTGAGCAGATACCGATTCGGAGAAGCACCAAACCCCATTGCGAAGACGCGGGCATTCTTATACTTCTGCACCTGGGCCAGAATCTCGTCATCGTTACCGACTTCACCGTCAGTCAGGAAACAGGCGATGCGAACATGACCCTGCGCATTCGATGGCTCCAATGCAGCGGTGACGGCTTGCATCATTTCGGTGCCACCATCGCTCTTTCGGGAAGACAGAAACTTCTTTGCCTTATCTAAATTCTCGGGAGTCGCGGGCACTGGTTCTGAGAAGAGTATGTGAGTATCCCCGGCGAACGTGATCAAGTTAAAGGTATCGTGTGGGTAGAGGTTCTTGAGCGCGAGATTCATCGTCTCTTTGGCTTTCTCGAGTGGAAAGCCATCCATCGAACCCGACGTGTCGAGAACAAAGACGAGCTCTTTCGGCATTACATCTTCGGCGGATACGCGCTGGGGTGGCTGTAAGATGAGAGTGAAGAAGCCACCCCTTTCGGAGCGATGGGTAAGGACGGCATCGTTGATCGTGTCGCCGGCGACGCGATAGGTGAGGACAAAATCTTTATTTGGAATGGTGGCGTGGTCTTTCAAACGCACCACGCGGCGCTTCTCGTTAAGTTGTTGCACTTCGGTTTCGTGAGTTTCCGAGTTAACAGCAACGATCGGCACACCTGCATCCAAATCGATTTCGAGTGAGATATCGTGACCGGCGCGCACGTTTGCGGCTGCGCTGGGTGGAGAAATTCGTGCGGCATCGTCTTGCTGATCAGATGGGTTAGCAGATTCCTGTTGTTCTTTTGGTATGGGTATATAACGTGGTCCAACAACCATCGGGAACGACCACTCGTAAGAACCATTTTCGTATTTGAGAGTCTCAACATAACTTATGACGATACGAATGCTTTGACCCGGCATGATGTTGGCGACTTGTTGTGTGAAGATGTTTGGTCGCTCCTGGTCCAGCAGACTTGCAATTTTCCCGACTTCTTTAGCGGCGGCGTAGGCGGCTTTCGCCTCTTCACGGCGCATTATTTTTCCTTTAATAACGCGCTCCCCGACGATCATCGTTAGATCGTCGACGGCGGCGGCATCCGGGAGAGGGAAGGTGTAGATCGCTTCGATCTTCTCGTTAAATTTATTTTCGAAATCCTGAGTGACGGTAACGCGTGAGAGAAATCCACTAACCTGCGCTTTCACTTCAGTGTGCTTCAGCGGGCACTCCCCGGTGGGCTGTCCATTCTTATTAAAAGCTTCCAACGATCCCTGACTCTGCGCGCGAACTTTCTGCTGCGCTGCGGACGTCGTGTCGTCGTAAGCAATGATGGAAAGCACGAGGACGACTGTTAGGGAGATGGCAGTTAGTCCAATCCATTTCAGAATTGATCTGCAACGCATAGTCTTGTCCTTATCTGCGAACACACCTCTCCGTTGTGCATGCGGATCGGAAGCGTGCCGCTGCCAGAGTGATCGCTGGTTGTGTTTGTGTTGAGACCGAGAACGCGTGGTGGTCTCAAGAAATAAAACTACCTCAAGGACCATGCGGAGGAGACCGCGCGAGAACCTTGTATTTGGCTAACGCTATTGATGCGATTTTTCGGAGGTGGGTGGCTTGAGTTGTCTGAAAATTCTTGCCGGGCGTGGTGCTGATCAATTAGATTGGTTCCAACGCCCCTTGACCTCACGTCAAGCTGACAAAACGG
>DATEIS010000077.1:0-5296 GCA_035278765.1 Pyrinomonadaceae bacterium
GAAGTGTCTGGAGATTAATCGGCCGCTCATGAAGGCAGGCAACTTTCTCCGGCCCCTAAATGAAGATAAAAACCTTCTGGTTGAAGGTCTGAGATACGCGCGCTTGTGCCACCGCGTTGTAATCGGACGGGAACTCAGAAAGAGACGAAGATGAAATCAGAATCGCTTCGTCAGCAACAGCAGGATGGTCACAAGATGGTCACAAATGATAAACGGCAGGCCGTTAGACCTGCCGCAAATCATTGCTAATAATGGTGAGCCGAGCAGGGCTCGAACCTGCGACCCGCTGATTAAGAGTCAGCTGCTCTACCAACTGAGCTATCGGCCCTTATGTGACGCGCGGAAAATTATACGTGCGGGAATAGGAGTGTCAAGCAAGCATTATTAAGTCGTCGTTGCGCACTCGCTGTTTGCAAGAAGTTGATGGACGGCGTTGATGAGACCTTCGATGTCGGGCTTGGCTACGAATGCAGCAGCGCCGGCGGCGAAGGCTTCGCGGCGGTGAATCTCGTAGGCGTCGCCGGTGTAGAAGATGCATGGTACCGTCGGCGAGATTTCCAGTAACTTCCCGCACAACTCAACGCCGGTGCCGTCCGGTAATCGCTTGTCTAAAACATATAAATCATATTCGTTTATTGAAGCCTTAATGCACGCCTCCTCCATAGTGGCGGCAGTGTGAACCTGGTAGTTTTCTTCCGAAAGCAGCATTTGCAGCATCTCGGAAGTGTCGTGATGATCATCGACACACAACACACGGCATTTGGGGTTTGCCACAGAGAACCTCCTTGTACACACTTATAGATGTTCGGGTTTCCACTGAAAGCAGGAGAAAGCAGTGGGAGCGCAAATTATAGCTGTCTCAACTTATTTGTGCTACCACGCAACCGTTGTATTTCAGGGATTGATCTGGAACCTCGGCCCGATTGACGTTTTCCTAAGAATACCTACGAAAGCGGATCGTTCACCTTTCTTGCGATCCAATAGTAGCCAGGTGGGCAGCCCTCCTGCCCACCACCAACAAAATCAAGAACGTACTGTAGGGCCGGCCCTCCGTGGCCGCCCGTGGTTTTGATCGTGTTCGCCGAACCCGAGGCCGCCGCTTCTTGAATCCGTGCACAAACCACGGGCGGCCACGGAGGGCCGCCCCTACAGTACGTTCAGAGGGACTGGGCTTTGGCTTTTTGCGCCAGGGTTGTGAGGCGGTAGATGCCGGGGGCCAAACGATCGGCGAAACCTTCGTCGACAAGACGCCAATTGCCCAGGCCGGCTTCGGGCGAGTTGAGGCCCGTGACACGAGCCAATTCGCCTCGTAGAGACATGCCGGCGCCGACAAGGTAAGCGCGCGCAATCTCTAACAAAGCGTCTTCACGTTTCACAGTCTGATTGAGCTCGTCCGGAAACCGCGCCTCGGGAATCGACCAGATGTAGGTGAATGTCGGTTCATAAAGAACCTCGGTGGGAATTATCTTTAGGTACTTCTGAAGTTGCGTCATCGCTTTGTCAAAACGGGCTCGCTCCGAAACACCACTGGCCTGGCGCAAATCGCGCGTCCCCATCTCCCACTCGTTTCTCATCACCTTGAGAATAGCCAACGCATCAGCCGATAAAAGCTTTTTCTCCATCCGTTTTGGCATTCCAAAGAGTGCATTGAAGTGTGGAATCAGACGCGGAGCGATAAAAGTGGAACGACCACGCAGCAGTTTTCCATAAAAACACTTGCCACGCCGCATCACCTCGTCCTTGATGGTCCATGCCAACCTACTCTCCGGATCCTTCTGCACATTGCGCGGCATGTGCGCATCTCTGCGACCACAAACTGCGATATAAAGCGATGGTCCAGGCCGGCGCGAGTCAGTCAAAGCCTCGCAAAATCCCACGTCTTCAATGAATCGTTCCGCAGCATAAACATCCTCGACACGGTTTTCCGGATCGCGTCGCCACATGCGGTCGCGATGGACCTCAATCTCTTCAGGAAGCTCAGGAAGCATGTGGCGATTCTATCAAAGTGAAAGGCTGGTCCAGTCAATCTGCCCTGATCGGTCAGGCGTTTGGCCCATCCCAATTTCCGTCCAAATCGACCTAAGTTGTTGTTACACAACGATCTAACCCGCCTCCATGCATCTGGCACGCCCCCTGCACAGGGGAGGCCGCCAGTTGTTTGTCCAGAACTGGCCAAACCTCAGACGGAGAATGACGACCTTGACATTGATGAATAAAACAAAACGCTTCCTGGTGCTGGCCTTGCTGGCGAGCCTCACGCTGGGACCTAACCTTCTGGGCGGTAACCTTTGGGCCACCGCCAATGCGAAGGACAAGGGTAGACGAGGAAGCAAAAATGAGACGCCGAATAAAGTGGCTTCCGATCTCGGAGACCTGGTGAGCCGAAAGAGCAGCGACAGCCTCGTAAAGGTTATCCTGCAGCTCAACGACAAACCGAGTGGTCAGCTCAATTCTCTCCTGTCAGCCAACGGCGTCAAAATCAGAAGACATTTCGACAACCTCAACTCTTTTGCCCTCGAATTACCCGGTAATGTCGTCAACGCTCTGTCGAACTTCCCCGAAGTTTCATATATCTCGCTGGACAGCGAAGTAATGACTCTGGGCGGACACGTCGCACGCACTACCGGTGCTGACAATGTGCGCGCGATGGCTGCTGACGGTGCGCTCGATGGAAACGGAATCGGAATCGCAATCGTCGACTCCGGTATCTACGGTGCACACACTTCTTTCACCGATACACAAACCGGTCAATCACGAATCGTAGTCAATCTGGATTTCACTGGCGAAGGCCGAACTGACGATCCATACGGTCACGGAACACACGTCGCAGCAGCGGCAGCCGGAAACGGAATCGTAGCGAAAGGTGAATACATCGGAATCGCTCCGCGCGCGAAGATACTTAATCTTAGAGTTCTGAATTCAAAAGGCACCGGTTCGGTGTCGAACGTGCTTGCAGCCTTCAACTGGCTGATGACGTATGCTTCGACTTACAACGTGCGCGTTGTAAATCTGAGCATTGGCGTCCCTGCAATTACTTCTTACAAGTACGACCCGCTTTGTGTTGGCGCTCGCCAACTCGTCGATCGTGGCATCGTCGTAGTTGCCGCCGCCGGTAACAATGGGAAAAACAGCGCAGGTCAAAAGGTCTATGGTCAGGTTCATGCACCCGGTAACGAACCTGCCGTGATCACTGTCGGCGCCGTTGACACCAAAGGAACAAACCAGAGAGGCGACGATACGATTGCAACCTACAGTTCGCGTGGTCCGACGCGCAGTTTCTGGACCGACACGTACGGCATCAACCACTACGACAACCTGACCAAGCCGGAAATCGCGGCCCCAGGCAACAAAACAATCTTCGCCGAGTCGCCAAACAACTTCCTGCTTTCACAGAATCCGTCGTTGGATGCGAAGGTCAGCAGCAGTCCGAATCGCAGTCAGATGATGCTCAGCGGAACGTCGATGGCGGCTCCACTCGTAGCTGGAACCGCGGCTTTGATGTTCGAAGCCAACCCGACTCTTACCCCCAACTTGATCAAAACCCTGTTGATGTACACCGCCCAGCAGCTTCCAAACTTCAACATGTATGAGCAAGGCACGGGCGAGCTCAACGTAGACGGCGCAGTTCGTCTGTCGAAGCTGGTTCGCACGACCATCACCAGCTCAACGGCACTCGGCGCTTCATTACTTACAGCCGCAGCGCCGACACCGCAAACGAGCATCTCGACTGGAAGCGGCACCTACACGTTCACGTGGGCACAAGGCGCGATTGCCGGCCAGGGTTTCGCAAAAGGCACAGCGCTGATTACCCAGTATCAAAAGGTTTATGGAAAGGGCGTGCTGCTCGGCGACGGCGTTTTGATCAGTGACAGCTTGCTCAGCAACCTCGGTGTTCTCATCGGCGATGGCGTGCTCATCGGCGACTCCACGATGTTTTCGAGTGGCGTTCTTATCGGCGACAGCATCGTGATTAGCAACGGCACCACACTCGGCTCCGGTCAACTCTTCGTATCCGTGAAAATTCTGCTCGGCGGAGTTTTGATCGGCGACGGCGTGTTGATTGGCGATGGTGTTTTGATTGGCGACGGCGTACTCATCGGTGATGGCGTTCTCATTGGCGACGCAGTTCTGCAGGCGTACAACGCACTGACATACGGCGATGCGACTACGACGATGGCGATCGTGCCCGATGACTACACGGACTATCTGGGTTTCTAAGCACTAACACTTCTCAGAGATCCACGACGATAAAGGTAGACCAATGTTGCAAACGAGCACAGCCCCCCAGAGAAATGAACGTGAAATGCCGGTCGCGTTCGAGTCGATTCAGGTTGAGCGCCTGACCAATGCTGATACAGCGGAAGTTCTTGAATTCTTGTCGCAGCGTCCGATTCATACGGTGGCAATGATGAGCATGATTCGCGACAACGGAATCGTCAGCGCTTTCAATCGTGGAACGTTTTATGGCTGTCGCGACTTGAACGGACAACTCGAAGGCGTCGCCCTCGTGGGCCACGCAACGCTGATGGAAACAGTTTCCAATCGAGCGCTCGCGGCTCTCGCGCAAGTTGCGCGTGAATGTCCAAACACGCACATGATCATGGCCGAGAAGGAAAGAGTCGCCGACTTCTGGAGTCACTACAGTGAGACCGGACGAAAGCAGCGCCTGGCGTGTCGCGAGTGGTTGTTTGAATTGACATGGCCAGGCGAAGCTCGCGAACCGAGCGCCGGCCTCCGACCAGCAACCGTTGCTGAACTGGAACTCGTGATGCCGATCCAGGCTGAACTGGCTTACGCTGAAAGTGGAATCAATCCGATGCAGGTCGATCCCGAAGGTTTCCGCGAACGGTGCCTGCGACGGATCGAACAAGGACGAACATGGGTATTAGTTGAAAACAACCTCCTGGTTTTCAAAGCAGACGTGATCTCGAAAACTCCCGAAGTTATTTATCTCGAGGGCATCTGGCTGCGCGAAGACTGCCGAAACAAAAATCTCGGCAAGCGTTTGATGTCGGAACTCATGCGACGCTTGCTCGAAAACACTAAATCCGTTTGCCTTTTGGTAAACGAAACGAATGAGTGGGCCCAGGGCTTTTATCGTAAATGCGGTTTCAATTTTAGAGCCACATACGAAACGATTTTCCTTCCCAGGAATGAGCCTGTGCAAAACTAGCAGAACTCTTCACCCCCGATTGTTCTGCTCAGCAACTGGGCCCACCTCATATATGACGACATAGGACGTCAAACCCTGGCGCCATGGGAAATAAACTCTTCGGGCCATTCCTCTGGGTGGTGA
>DATEIS010000078.1:0-8744 GCA_035278765.1 Pyrinomonadaceae bacterium
CATTGCCGAGACTCGAACCGTCGCAGTAGATCGCCACCTGCTTCAACGCAGAAACTTTTTTGTTGTCACTTGGCACAGTTGAGATTACGACTGATGCGACGTAGCCTATCACAGCAATCGTTGGAAATTGTAGAATCTGCGCCTTGGAGGAATTCGTACGATGACGCCTCAGGAACAACGGTCCATCACGGAAGTGGATCGCATTCGAGATCAATTTCGTCGCGCATTCGAGGGTGAAGCGTGGCATGGACCATCAGTCCTCGCGTTACTGAATGGAGTGAGTGGGCAACAGGCCGCAGCGCATCCGATTCCCGGCGCTCATTCGATCTGGGAGTTGACGATGCACATCGAAGCGTGGGAACGCGCCTGCCTGCGACGTCTCAATGGAGATCCGGCGCGACTCACCGATGAGGAAGACTGGCGACCCATCAACGACCAGAGTGATGTTGCGTGGGAGAGCACCAAACAACAGTTGCTCGAGACACATCGTGAGCTACTCGAGGCGATCGCGAAGCTGGACGAGTCGCGTTTGAATGAACCGATTATTACCAATGCCGACACGCCGTACTCGAGTGTTTATGTAACTCTTCACGGCGGCGTGCAACACGATCTTTATCACGCGGGACAGATAGCAATGCTGAAAAAGGCGCTGGAGAATTTATGAGTGGACTATCGGCTAAAGAGTGTGTGCCTTGTCGTGGTGGTGTGCCCCCACTGGAGGCAGAGGAAATCGCGAAACTGCTGCCCGAGCTCAATGGTTGGGAAGTTGTGAATAACCATCATTTGAAGAAGAGTTATCGATTCTCAGACTTTCGCGAATCGCAGACATTTGTGAATCGCGTCGGGGACCTGGCGGAAGAGCAGGGCCATCATCCGGATATTTGTTTTGGCTGGGGATCGGCGGAGATCACGATCTGGACGCACAAGATCGATGGGCTAACGGAAAGTGATTTCATCCTCGCGGCGAAGATAGATCGTCTCGATGTCGTCGACCATTCGAGTTAGGGAAAATCTTTTAGCCGCGGATTGAACGGATTGGGTTGCGAGACGCTGTCGTTTCTCGGGATCTGAAAGCAGATTGACCACGGATTCAGCAATGCGTTTCACATCGCCGATGGGGACGAGCAGGCCGGTATTCTGATCGTCGATTACTTCCTTGGCGCCTTCGGTTGCAGTTGCTACGACAGCAGTTCCCGCGGCCATTGCTTCAACGATCGCCAGGCCAAACGATTCTGTTTCCGACGCCGAAACAAACACATCCATAGCGCACAACAGCTTGTCTGCATCGTCCAGCCAGCCGAGGAAATGAAAGCGACCGGTTAAACCTAGTTCAGCGACCAGGTTTTCGAGCTGGTTACGACCTTCACCAACACCCGCAAGCACAAACTGTGTTTCAGGAAATTCTTTGAGGATTAGTGCGGCCGCGCGAACGAAGTCGTCGTGGCGCTTCAGTGTTCTTAGTTCGCCAATACTGCCTACCAGAGGACCTCCCCCAGGATTTCCACCAGCAATTCCAATAGATCGAAGAAACAGTCCCCGATGAAGTCCAGCACACGTCTTTTTGATTCGATCGACATCGATGCCGTTATGAATCACCGCAATCTGATCATGACTTACGACCTGCGATGTTCTGAGTTCCTTTGCAACCGCCTGTGACACAGCTATTACACACGTTGCTCGCGAAAGCGTGTGGCGATGAAGTCGATTTAACTTGAACAAAACGTGACGCGTCGCGATGAATTTCGTCCCGCGGTTACGTCGCGCAGCATACGACGCGAGCGAGTAGTCACGCGCCATGTGCGCATGAACAACCTCGATCTTTTTCCGTCCTACAAACTTTTCCAGTTCGCGTGCAGTCTGCACGTCGAGTGCGTTCCGCAGCGGAAGGGTCAGGAGCTTCTCGGGTGATAACTGCAAGTGTCGCGGCAATGGCGATCCTGGTCGCACGGCGACGTAAACATCATGACCTCGCGCAACCAGAGCATTCGTGAGATCAACAACGTAACGCTCGCCGCCACCAAAGGATGAGGCTGAACTAATTTGAAGGATGTTCACCGTACGAAAGCAATCCACAGATTACCCAGACTACACAGAAACCTGCGAAATCCGTGCTGGCACACCTGTTGCCGAAACCAATTTAACAGAACTGTTTGTTGGGGAGGATTGTATGGCAGCCAAGACAAAATTAGTAACAGGACTTTTTAAGAGCAAGATAGCCGCCGAGTCTGCCGTCGACGCGCTGCTGAAGCGCGGTTTCAATCGAGATGACATCAGCGTGCTTATGTCAGACGCTACGCGTTCAAAAGAATTTGCGCTGCAAACACGCTCTCATGCCGCGGATGGATTGGGAATTGGCGGCGCCGTAGGTGGCGCTGTCGGCGCGGTGCTCGCGGCGATTGCGGCAGTGGGAACAACGCTCTTTCTTCCCGGTATCAATCTCGTGATTGCTGGTCCAATTGCGGCTGCGCTGGCGGGCGCGGGTGCAGGTGGAGCAACCGGCGGATTGATTGGCGCTTTGATCGGAGCGGGCATTCCGGAATATCGCGCCAAGGTCTACGAAGCTGGAATCAAGGGCGGTGGGATCTTGATCGGTGTTGAAGCACAAACCGATGAAGAAGTGGAACGCGTTGAGGATCTGTTAACCGAACTCGGTGGTGAACACGTTCGCACGGAGTAACGAATTAGCAAAACAACAGGGAGGTTACGACATGGGTTTACCGAATAGAGACGAAGTTGAAGGCAAATGGGATCAGGTAAAAGGCAAAACAAAGGAAACTATCGGTCGCGCCATTGACGACAAAGAGCTCGAGGCTGAAGGTGACGCCGAACATGCCGGAGGCAAAGTTCAGGAAGGCTTCGGCAAGGTGAAAAGGAACGTCGGAGAAGCAATCGAAGACGTTGGCGACGCAATCAAGCGTTAAGCAAATTCATCCACAGATTACGCAGATTCAGTCTGCGTAATCTGTGGATTCTTTAAGTGTTCTCTGGCCAGTTTGTCCCACTTGCGCTGCTCGCGATAGCGATACGCAGGCATCGTCTTTACCGCTTCAATACACCGCGCAAACATTTCCTGTGCTTCTTCTCGTCGCCCGAGTTGTTCGAGTGTCTTGCCGTAATGATAGAGACCTTCCGGATCGTAAGGTCGACGATCGATGAACTTCGCTAACGCATCCTGCGCTTCCGCATACATCGACGCCGCCAGGTAAGTCGCGCCGATCTCACGCCAGATTTCGCTTTGCCCGTGTTTCTCATCCTGTTCGAGCACGACACTGAAGCAGTTGATCGCATCCTGCAGCCGGCCTTGTTCGCGTGCGATGCGGCCAAGTTGAAAGTGCGCATCGGTTTCGTCGTTCGCGATCTGAACTGCTTTTTCGAAACGTGAGATTGCTTCAGCGTACTGGCGTCGATATTGGTAGATCAAACCGAGTTGATAATGTGCGCCGGAATCGCGCGGATTGATGGTGGCGATTTCCATTGAGCGACGAAAGTTCTGGCGCTGGCGCAACGAGTATCCGATGTCGCCGATGCCGCCTCGAAACATCATGAATGCGTAGAAGAGGAGAAACGGCGAGAACAGGAATGGCGACACGGTGGCAAACAGTTTCGCCTGCACTGAAAACGAAAGTGCGGCAATGGCAACGAGCACCAGAGCTTTCGAATACTGAACGCCAAAGAGCATTCGCAGACCGAGCGCCATCAGGAGTCCAAAACAGATCGCGCTTGCCGCCCAGAGTCCGAGTGCAGTCTTCTCACTTAACCCCAACGGTTCGAGTGCAAATCCCGCAAGTGCAAACGGCAGGTGAGCCGCTGCCCAGGCCATGAGTCCGCAGGTTAGTAGTGGTCCATAGTCACGACGCAAAAGCACACTGAAGCTCGCATTCGCGCCGGACATTGCGACGAGAAGAATCAAACACGGAATGTACAAAATGGCCATGCCGAGGACTGTCGTGAAGAAGCTCGGCGGTGCAAACGAAACAAACCACCAACCACGGTCGCCCACGAGCGGCAACGGGTGTCGGTCATGGGTGAAGTGCGGGCGCGGGACGGCTTCGAAGTCTTCCTCGGCCCAAGCTTCCGGATCCTCGGGTTCCGGCGGCAGTTCGCGGTAGACAGCCTCCACGTTGTTGTAGATCACCGACGTCACGGTCGCATGAAACACCATCGACAGCGCCGCCACGACCACAGCCGCATAAAGCCAGTGCCCTTCATCCACAATCCTCCCCATCGACGACACGGGACGATAAAGGAGGCCGAGGAGGAGTTTTGTATTTTCCCAAATCATTGTATTCAGGTGAGCTTAAGGGGCTGAGGACCGCCACTGTCAGAGTAGGAATTCGCCCTGAAACTTGTCAAGGTTTTTCCTTTGTGCTTTTTGCGCCTTTTTGTGGCAAGATCGGTTTGACGATGGCGCAACAATCCCCTGAACAATCCACGAAAACCAGAATAGAAACCGACTCGATGGGTGCAATCGAGGTCCCCAGTGATCGCTATTGGGGGGCTCAGACGCAGCGCTCGCTTCATCATTTCAATATCGGCGACGACCGGATGCCGCGTGAGATGATTCGCGCGCTCGGCATTCTCAAGAAGGCCGCCGCGCTTGTGAATGAAGAGCTTGGAAAACTGTCACACGATAAAGCGAAGCTGATTGTGCAGGCTTGCGATGAAGTGATTGAAGGAAAACTCGATGAGCACTTCCCTCTGCGCGTTTGGCAGACCGGCAGTGGCACCCAAACCAACATGAACGCCAACGAGGTGATCTCGAACCGCGCGATTGAGATCGCGGGCGGTGTCATGGGAAGCAAGCAGCCGATACATCCGAATGACGACGTCAATATGTCGCAGTCGTCAAACGACACGTTCCCGACCGCAATGTACATCGCTGCCGCAGAACAGTTGAACAAACTCATTCCGACTGTCCAGGAACTGCACGATGCGATCGCCGCAAAAGCGAAAGAGTTTGCGGGTGTCGTGAAGATCGGAAGAACGCACTTGCAGGACGCAACACCGCTGACGGTCGATCAGGAAATGGGCGGCTGGGCGAGTCTCGTCGAACGCGATACCGAACGTCTGAAAACTACGCTGCCCGGATTGCTCGATCTCGCGATCGGCGGCACGGCGGTCGGCACCGGACTCAATTCTCATCCGGAATTTGGTGAACGCGCCGCGAAGAAGATTGCGGAACTAACCGGATTGCCGTTCACCTCGCACAACAACAAGTTCGCCGCACTTTCAGCACACGACGAACTCGTCTTCGCCAGTGGCGCCGTGAAAACACTTGCCGCCTCGTTGATGAAGATTGCAAACGACGTTCGCTGGCTTGCTTCCGGACCGCGTTCCGGTCTTGGCGAACTCGTCCTCCCGGAAAACGAACCCGGCTCCTCGATCATGCCCGGTAAAGTGAATCCGACGCAGAGCGAAGCGCTCACGATGGTTGCCGTGCAGGTGTTCGGCAACGATCTCGCGACGAGCTTTGGCGGTTCACAAGGCAATTTCGAGTTGAATGTCTACAAGCCGGTGATGATTCACAATTTTCTTCACTCGGTGCGTCTGCTACACGATGCGATTCACAGTTTCGTAGAGTTTTGTATCTCGGGAATTCAGATCAATCGAGAACAGATCGACAAGCACTTGAAACACTCCCTGATGCTCGTGACTGCGTTAAATCCTCACATCGGATATGACAAAGCTGCCCAGGTTGCAAAGAATGCTCACAAGAAGAACATCAGTTTGCGCCAATCTGTAGTGGAGCTCGGTTATCTAACTGAGGAACAGTTTGACAAGCTCGTAATCCCGGAAGACATGACGCATCCCTGACGCTGAAACTGGCCGTGCCTGACAAAAACGAAAGAGTAAAAGAGAACGTTTTTGGATCGTACTACGTGGATTCGTCGTGCATCGACTGCGACGTTTGCCGCGACACGGCGCCTGACAATTTCATGCGCTGCGATGAGAATAACTACTCGTTTGTCTATAAGCAGCCGGAGACTGAGGAAGAGCGGGCGCTTTGTGAAGAGGCGGTGTTGTGTTGTCCGGTTGAGGCGATAGGCAACGACGGGTAGTTTTAGCCGCGGATTTACACGGATGAACGCGGATCAGAAATTATCTTAATAAAACCCTCTTCAACTTCAACGCGGTACGTTTGAATTTTTTCCTGTACCGTTAGGCACTCCCCCGTTCGCACGTCAAACTGCCACCCGTGCAATCCACACTCAATAATGTGCCCGCACAGTATTCCTTCCGTTAACCGCGCGCCTCGGTGCGGACAGAAATTCTCGGTGGCATAGTATTCGCCATCAACGTTGTATACAGCTAGCTCAGTGCCATCAGGCAATTCCAGGCTGATGCATGTGCCGGGCTGCAGGTCTGTCTTAGTATCGAATGATTGCATTGGATGGATGGTAACAAAACACGTTTTGCGGAACCAAAGTCACAAGTCGTCAGCAAGTTTCCGTCTCTCGCGCGTTCTCTATCTTTGCCGCCGGTTTCAACTCTCCCTCGGCTGTGAGATTCTAGGACCAGAAGAGGAGAGACTATGAAACGACTATTTTTACTCACCACGGTGATGGCACTTGTACTCGGCACTGCCATCGCAAGCCACGCAAAAGAAATCACCGTACGCGGAAAACTTCAAAAAACCGTCGAAGCAGGCGGCTGGCTGATCGTCAACCGCGACAACAAATACCTGCTTCTTAACGCAAAAGACTATCAAAGCAATTCGTGGTTTAAAGAGGCGACTAACGTCGAAGCAGTTGGTGAAACCAAGGAAGTGATGACCACTTTCATGGAAGGCACTCCGTTCGAAGCTAAGTCGCTGAAAGCTGTCGATCAACAGGCGGTAACTCCGGGAGGAAGCGACAACCGGCGCGTTACCCGCGTGAATGTGGTGGGCGATTCCATCATTCAAGCGCAGCCAGATACTGCGATTCTGACGATTTCCGTCGTCACACAAGCCAGAAACGCACTTGACGCGCAACAGCAGAACGCAACTAAAACCGATGCCGTTATCCGCGCCTTGAAAGCGGCGGCCGGTACTGGCGCTGAGATAAAAACCAGCGGCTATAGCCTGCGACCGCAGCGCGTCTATAAAGAGAATCAGCCGCCCACGATCACCGGTTACGAAGCGCGCAACAGCGTCACCGTTACCACGAGTGAGCTAAACAAAATCGGCACGATCATCGACGCCGCAGCACAAGCTGGATCAAACGACGTGGCGGGCATCGCGTTTACGTTGCGACAGGATCGACCGGCACGCGATCAGGCGCTGAGTGCAGCGACTCGTGAAGCAGTCAGCAAAGCGCAGGTGATTGCCCAGGCGTTGGGTGGACGAGTGGTGCGAATCGTCGAAGTCCAGGAAGAAGGATTTCAACAACGACCGCCAGTGCCGCTTGCTCAGTACGACACGTTGTCGATGGCACGCGAAAAAGTTGCTACGCCGATTGAGGTCGGATCACTGGACATCACCTCGCGCGTGCAACTGATCGCAGAGGTTGAAACGAATATGTAAGGCCACAGATGAACACAGATACAGTGAAATCCGTGGCTGAACTTCCCCTGAGCCCCCAAGAGACCGAGGTTCCTGGTAAGGAGGGAAGCAATGGCCAGATATAGAAACGATATGGATGACGAGCGGGATTATTATTCACGTGAGGAGCGCCTCAGACGGGAAAACTTCGGCGCTCATGATGAACCGTATCGCGCTCGTCCTCAATTTGATACCGAACGGCGGCCGGATTTTAACCGTGAATACAACCGCGGCCGTTTTGGTGAACGCGCAAACTATGAAAGGGACGAACCGCGCTACGCCGAGAATCGCGGCGAACGTCTCCGCGATGATTGGCGGAATAATTCACTCTACGAAGGGCGCGATTTTTCAACCTCGACTGGACGAGATCGAGAGTACTACGCGCCGGAACGTTCTCGGCTTCGCTGCCGCGACATCATGACACGCGATCTCGCTGTCGCCACACGCGACACGACGCTTCCGGAAGTTGCGCTGATGATGAAACAGGAAGATACGGGCGTGATTCCAGTAGTCGAATATGACGCGCAGAGTGGTAACGGCAGAACAGAAGTAGTAGCAGAACGAAAGTATGAAGGCCGCAATTACACACGTGGCAAACTCATTGGCTTAATCACTGATCGCGACATAGTCGTCCGCGCGGTCGCCGACAACAAGGATTGTGCGAGCGTTCGTGCCGAAGACATCATGTCGGTTGATATTCACACCGCTAAACCGAACGATCGCGTAGTCGATGTAATCCGGAAAATGGGAGACAAACAAGTGCGTCGGATTCCGGTATGCAACGACAATGGCTATCTGACCGGAATGATTTCGATGGCCGACATCGCACTGGAAACCCGTCAGGATCGCGAACTTTCAGAGGCTATCGAGGAGATCTCGAAGGGTTCGTCGTTCTGGAACCGGATCTTTGGCTAGACATTTTTTAGCCACGGATTATCACGGATATCACTGTTCAGACTGTGTCATCCGTGTAATCCGTGGCGAAACTGTCTGAATTCACTTATTCTCTTGCTATGCGAAACACCAATCGTGATTTCTCGCTGATCCGTGCCGGTCGGCGAGTGGTACCGTCTGGCCGGCTATGGAATCCGGCCGCCGACGTCTATCGTTCGTCTGATGGCTGGGTTGTAAAAGTCGATCTCGCAGGTGTTTGCACTGACGAGCTGGAGATCGAAATACGCGAATCACTGCTGAGCATTCGTGGCTGTCGACGCGACACACA
>DATEIS010000079.1:0-8992 GCA_035278765.1 Pyrinomonadaceae bacterium
ACTGTAGGGGCGGCCCTCTGTGGCCGCCCGTGGTTTGGAAGAGATCTTTGGCAAAACGTCTGATCAAAACCACGGGCGGCCACGGAGGGCCGCCCCTACAGTACGTACCGAGTAGCGTAATTCAACTTAGGTGGCGAGGGCCTTTTCGGCTTTGGTTCGCACGAAGGCGTAGTTCAAAGCCGGGAGTGAATTGAACTTCGCTGCTTTCGTGAATGAGGCTTTTGCTTTCGCAGCGTCGCCCTTGCCCTGGTAAGCCTGGCCCAGGAGATAGAGCACCTGCGGATTCTGTTGATTCGCCTGGCCCAACTCCGCGATCGCGTTGTCGTAGTTCTTTTCCTCGAGTGCGATTCGGCCCGCGAGTTCGTGCGCCTGCTTTAGCTGGTTCGCATTCTTTGCTGCTTCCGCGCCTTTGCGAAATGTCTCAGTCTCACTCTTTGCCGAGGCAAGATCCTTTTTGGCGATCGCTACGCGAGCAAGATTGTAGTGATGAAAGAGGGCGGTGTTGTCTTTGACCGCTTGTGAAAGACCCGAATCGGCAGTTGTCTTCACTGCTTGTTCGTAAGCCTTCTTTGCCTCATCGGCTTTTCCCGTCTCGAGCAGTATGTTGCCCTTCAACTGCAAGTCGCCCGTCATCGCAGCAGCGTCGCTAGCCTTTTCTCCCATCGCGTACTGCTTCGCAACTTCCGCAAGCGCCTGATCAAACTTTCCGTTATCAACGGCAACGACTGTCTGGCCGAACAACGCAGTGCGGCGTTCACCATCAGTGCGGGCCTTGTCAGTCATCTTCTGTAACTCAGCCTGCGCTTGAGCAATCTTCCCCTGGTAAGTTAAAGCTGCTGCAATCCCGAAGTGCGAGTTGATGAAATTTGAATTTACTGAAAGCGCCTTGTTGTACTGCGTGATCGCCTCATCAAACCGGCCCATCTTCAAAAGCAACTCGGCGTACGAATCGTACGGGTTCGGATCGTTGGGGATCAGTTCGATGTATTTCTTGAAAGCGTTTTCCGCGTCGGTGTATTGCTCGTTCTGACGATACGCATATCCGAGAATGTTGAAGGCGGTGGAATAGTCAGGAGCGAGTTCTGTCGCGCGTTTGTAGTGTGTGATCGCCTGAGCGAAGTCCTGTTGACCGAAGTGATAACCGCCAAGAGTGAAATGCGCGCGCTCGTCGTTTGGATAGGCGGCGACGAGTTTGTCGAGAATTTCTTTCTGCTTCGTCGGATTAGCGTTGGCGCCCGCCTCGTTCGCCTGGATCAGCATGCGCTCGCCATCCGATGCTTTGTCAGCGAGTGCGACTGCTTTTTTCAGATGCTCGAAAAACTCTTTGGCCGTGGGCGAAGCGTTCGCGCGGCTGAGTTCGGCGAGTGCAAAGTTTGGATCGAGAGCGATGGCCTTATCGAAATGGGCGATCGAATCGGTGATGCGAAGTTTTTCAGACAAATCGCGCCCGGCGAGAAATTCTTTGCGAGCTTCTTCCGATGCAGTTGTGATTGCGATCTTGCCGGTGGCTGCGGTCGTTTTGTCAGTTGATGCAGTTGCTTTGTCGACTTGCTGGCAAGCGGTGAAAGCCAGTGCGCTTATCAGCAGTGTAAATACAAGAGACGTGCGAAGGTGTGCGTTTCGCATGGTTGGCAGTCCTCCTCCTTAAGGGCAGACGTATGGAGAGTTGGGGAGATCGAGATGCGGCTGGTGTGGGAAAGCGGAAATTAAGCATGACCTGTGGGGTTCGTCAAGGTAATTGTGACGAAAACAGCAAGAATTTCCTTCGGTCAATTCGGTATTTCTTGAGACTCGCAGTGCACTGTGCAAACGGGAAGAACCGTCGTGGGGAGGAACCGTCGTGAATCACACTAGAAAACTTGCTTCAGTTGCTTTTATTGCAATCGGATTGTTGATTTTTCAGATCAGGGCCGCGGCTCAGAGTTTTTCGAGAAGCGATTATCCATTACTGGGAAACAATCACATCGTGGCCGACTTCAACGGCGATGGTGTGCCGGATCTTGCCGGGGTAGGACTTAATTCAGCCTCGGTCATGTTAGGCAATGCGAACGGCGCTTTCAGAGCGCGGGTGCAGTTTCCAGCCGGAGGTCCGGCTCAGGATTTAACATCAGGCGATTTTAATGGCGATGGACGAGTGGACCTCGCAGTTTCGATTAATGACCCGAATGTCAGCCTTGCACTGCTCACAGGCAACGGCGACGGTACGTTCAATGCACCCGTAACTTTTCAAATTAATACGGCGCACGTCGATTCACCAGCAATCGTCGCCACTGACCTTGATAACGATGGCCGGCTCGACTTGATCCTGGCCCACGCGATCTCGTGCTTCACGAGTCCATGTGTCGCGGCACGAACGATCACGGTTTTGTTGGGATTTGGTGACGGCACGTTTCAGTTTCCGATCGAGATCGAAGTGGGAACGGGAATGTCGCGCATCGCGGTCGGCGACTTCAACCGCGACTCGCTCAAAGACCTCGCTATCGCCGGGGATCAATCGCGCGTCTACACACTTCTCGGAGTCGGCAACGGAACATTTCTGCAACAACCCACCATTACTTTAACGGCCGATACACTTTTTGTTGATGGAACTGACGTCGACGTCAGCGATCTCAACGGCGATACAATTCAGGATCTGGTAGTCGCAATTCCCACTAACGGAAGTAGAACCGCGATTCTGCTTGGCAATGGTGATGGAACATTCCAAACGCCGAGGATCCTTACTGAGCCTAATCTCCGCGTACCGCAGTTCCAGGTGATTGCTGATTTTAATCGTGACAATATCCAGGACCTCGCGATAACGCTTGCGAACGGTTCACAGGGTTTGATGGAGATACGGAACGGCAACGGTGACGGAACATTCCGCGCGCCGGTGCTCTACGCGGTACCGCCCCCGCTCTCGAGTGTGGGCGGCGGAACGATAGTCACCGGTGATTTCAATGGCGATGGTAGACCAGACGTCGGCTTGCCGATCATTGGCGCGAATCCGGGTCTCGCTGTTCTGCTTAATTCGACTGGAAACGTCGTCGTGCAACCGGCGCTCGGAACCCTGACCGCTACACCATCGACCGTAGCTAGCGGCAACGCAACCGAGCTGCGGATTAGTCTTTCACAAGGCGTTGCTCCTTCCGGTGGGTTTACGTTCTCAGTTTCCAGCAGCAACACGGCCGTGCTGTCGGTGCCGTCAAGCGTCTTCATGCCTGCCGGTACGTCGAGCGTGAGGTTCAACGGAACGGCGCGTAACGTCACGTCAAATCAAAGCTCGATCGTGAGAGTACGGAATGATCAACTCGGGCGTCGTGAAACTACAGTGACGGTTACTCCAGGAGCCGCTCCTCCTCCAACTCCGATCAGCTTGTCTTCTGTGGCGCTAAGTGCTGCATCGGTAGTCGGGGGTAATCCGGTTCAGGGCACTGTGAGGTTGAGCGCTGCGGCTACGTCGGCAACTGTCGTCAACCTGGCGAGTAGTATCGCGTCTGCGACTGTGCCCTCGTCTGTAACAGTTGCAGCGGGTGCGTCTTCGGCAACGTTCACTGTTAACACCTCGGCGGTAACTGCCACGACTACGGCGACAATCAGTGGGACGTTCAATGGTGTCGCGCGTAGTGCAACGCTGACGATCAATCCTGCGAATGTTCCGCCGCCACCGCCGGCAGCCGATACCGTCAGAGTCACGCGAGCTGAGTTCGACTCTGGTAAGCGAACATTGAGGGTTGAGGCGACTAGTACGAGTAGCAGTGCGACGTTGCGAGTCTTCAACACCGCGACCGGGGCACAGATTGGTACGCTGAGCAATGGCGGCGGTGGACAGTATCGAGGAGAGTTCAGCGTCTCGACGAATCCGCAGAACATCACGGTGCGCAGCAGTCTTGGAGGTGTTGCGACGCGAGCTGTGGAGGCGAAGTGAAGCAAGTTACACAGAGGGGTGGCCACGGAGGGCCACCCCTACAATAACGCCCGAATCATTACCAGTTGATCACAAACTCACGAATGAGATTTATTCCGAAACCGGTGATCAATGTGGCGGTGCCATTGCGTAAACCGTCCTTATAACTGTATCGCTCCGGATACCAGGTTTCTCTCGCAACGACCGAGCCCGTGTAAACTCCTGCGAATCGCGGTACAGAGACCACGCGTTTACCGTCTCGGTTTCTTGAAGTCACATTCTGAACGAGTGCATCTTTGAACCGCGGAAAGAAACCTTCGCGTGTACTTTTTTTGAAACCAGTATCGAGATTCAGGGCTTCGTCGAGGCCGTATGTCACGGTCTGCTGGATCGCATTCTGGCCCAATCCGGAAGCGTAACGCTTGCCGTAGCCCTTCATCCCCTGGCCCCATTCTTCGGGACTATCCTGCCACTGGGCAATGCCCGCACTAGCGGCGGTTCGCACGAGGCGGAATGGCCCAACCATGTTGTTGATATAACGTTTGAAACGTTCTTTCTCGGATGGAAATACGTAGTCTTGAGTAGTCGCCTGATTATCAGTCGTCGTCTGACTCTTCTTATCATCCTGCCCATAACCCGAAACCGTCGCCACCCCGGCCACAACCAAAATTCCTATTGTTCGACAAACGAGATTCATAATCGTCCCCCCACCGGATAATAAGTCAGGAATTGACACGATTGTTTTCACAAAAAAGCACAAACTGTGCTTTTTGTGGTCTGGCTAAGGTTTGTCAGTGACTTTTAGTTCTTTTACCGGAACGCCGTCGCTCCAGCGGCCCATGAAGCGCTGTTGAGGAGTGTTGCCGAGGGCGTATTCGCGGTTTTTGCCATTGAAGGCGGCATCGGTTAGGGCGTCGAGGAGTTTCCAGGTGCCGTAATAGTCCATCGCGTTGACAAGCATCGTCTCAGGTCGAACACGTCGTGAGATCTGTACGTCGCCAACGCCGCCCGGACCACCGCCCACACCTTCGCCACTGTCGTAATCCTTACTCATCGCGGTCGGCGCACGATGGCTCGCCTGCAATGGCGGTGTTCCATGTGAGTCCGAAATGAGCAGTATGTAATCTTTGTTCGCCTCGGGAATACGGGTGGATTCGTAATAGATCCGCTTCGCGTCAGTGTCACGGACCAATCCGTCCTGATCTCCGGCGATGGAAAGCAGGAGCGTGTCAGCAGGTAGATTCTTCAAATCAGCGAGTGGAACACTAATCGGCGCTTCAGTAATCCCCGGCTCGACAGCCATCACTGCACGCACACGCGGGAGTTTCGATTCAGCCGCGAGTGCTGCCACATTCGCGGCCAGCAAGCCACCAAGCGAGTGGCCCACTGTCGCAAACTTATTGAAGTCGGCAGTGACGTGTCCCTTTTCAGTTTTCAAACGATTTACTGCATCCTTAACTGCACTGATTGTGTTTGGGGTGAAGTCTTTGATCGGCGTCAACAGGCTGGCTTGATAACGCGGATAGATCACGATGTTCCCACGCTTTACCAGGTGATCGACCCAGGCGCCGTAGTACAGCGGATTCATGCCACCCCAACCGTGCAGGAAAACGATTACCGGCGCCGTGCGCGGCTTCGGCGAGTCGGGTTCGTAAATCCAGTATTCCGTCCCGCCTTTGCCGTAGCGATTCTTTATGACTGACGAATGAACGTACTGCTTGCCGCCCGGACCGGTTTGAGGCTGCGACGGTGGAGTGACACTCTGTGCTGCCACGCTGTGGAGAGAGAAAAGTATGGATGTGATACCCAAAATTGCGGATATAAAATTCCTCCGAAACATACTCTTCCCTTCCCAACAAACGTGATTAAGCGCGGACGGCCCTCACTTCCAGATATTCAGCATCCACATCGGTCGTGCCGTCAGTCGCTCGATTGTGTGTGGTCCAGTGTTGTTCGAGATCCTTGCGCAAAGCCGCCTGCTTGTCTTCATCGAGTGCACCAAACGCCTTTTGCGTCGGACCGTAATACAGACGGAAATGCTCAACAACTTCCGCGGGTGAAAAAGGAAACACCCATCGTATGCTTTGAGGCGAAAAATCTGTTTTTGAGATGCCCTCATCAAGCCGTTGACGCACGGTTTCTTCAACACCCCAAAGCACCGGCGACGCCATGCCGGCGGGCAGCGGAAGGTACGAAGCATTGATTTTGAACATCTGTCCGATAAATCCGGCCGGCGTCCAGTTTGCCATCGCTATCAGACCGCCTGGCTTGCAGACTCGCTTTAGCTCGGCCGCTACGAGATCCGGACGGGGAGCGAACATCGCCCCAAACATCGTTATCACCACGTCAAAACTGCCGTCGGCATAAGGCAGTGCCTCGGCGTCACCCTCGTCAAACTTTGCATTCAACCCTTTCCGCTTCGCGTTTTCGCGTGCTTGCTCGACGAGATTCGGCGCGATATCCACGCCAGTAACATCCGCGCCGGTTTTCGCCGCCGGTATCGCCAGATTCCCAGTGCCGCACGCGACATCGAGTACTTTCATTCCGGGTTTTAAGTCGAGCCGCTTTACAAAATCCTCGGCCTGGTCTGCGTAAAACCTCGCGATCTCGCCGAAATCTCCCGCAATCCAGGTTGCTCGAAGCTTCGTTTTTAACGCAGCCAGTTCAGAAGTCGCTCCACTTTCCATTTCTAACTCCCTTCATTTTGAAAAACTAGTGCTGATTAGAACTTTATTCTATCTATATTGTCCCCCAGATTGTTCCCTCACTTTGGCACGGCTTATGCGACGGGCTTTGCTGTCGAGCATTTTGCGTAACAAAAGAATTCACCCACGCAGAAGAAGGCCCAGTCGTGAACAAGGGGATATATGATAACGCGTAATCAGGTTCTTCTTTGTATCTTGGTGGCTTGTCTGGCCGCGAACCCGGCTTTGGGCCAGGATTCCAGCCGTTCCAGCGCCGAATTTCAAAAAGCGCTGGCCCAAAAGGCTGCCTTCGCGGAAACAGATTTTGCCGCACTTCAGCTAAACCAACCGGTAGTCCGCTCGATTCCAACTTCAGATAAAGCCGAAATCGCGGTTTCGGGTCTTGTGAACATTCGGGCCGCAGCTGACGAGTTTCTGCGGTCGTATCGCGACAGTATGAGGCGAAAAAGCAACGCCGCGATCCTCGAAATCGGCGCTTTCGGCAGCCAACCGGCATTCGCGGATCTTGAAACTCTCACACTCGAGCCACGGGATATCGAAGATCTGAAAGAGTGTATGGTCGGGGAGTGCCAGATAAAACTTTCCGGAGCGATGATCGAACGCTTTCGCAAGGAGGTCGATTGGGACGCCGCGGATCGCGAAGCGAAAGTCACAAGTCTTTTCAAGCAGATGCTGTTTGAGTACGTCAAAGACTATCGCACGCGCGGCGAGGCGGCGTTGATCGAATACAACGATAAGCGGGATCAGGTAAGTCTTGCGAAGGAACAGCGGGCGCTTGATGCAGCGCCGAGTTACATCAACGAGTTTATTAGTGATTCGAAGGCCGGCCTGCAACTAATTGAAGACTCACTCGTGTGGTCCAAGATCAAGTTTGGACTCAAGCCAGTTATCGCCATCAATCATATCCTGATCTACAGGCGCAACAGCGATGTTGGTCCACAAGTGCTGATCGCATCGAAACAGATTTATGCCAACCACTACTTCAACGCGTCCCTCGCGCTGACGGCATTCGTACGCGTGGCCGACGCCCCGAACGGTGCTTATCTTGTTTATGAGAATCGCTCTCGTGCCGACGGTCTCGAAGGTCCTTTCGGCAAGATCAAACGAGGCGTGGTTGAGAAAAAGGCGGTGGAAGGACTGCGTGCAATTCTCGAGTCGTCGAAGACGAGTCTCGAAGGATCGACTGTTGCCGCCAGCACCGCGGAGTTTGCGTCGTATCAGTCTTATGGTTGGGGACAAAGACTATTCGGTGGTGTGCGCCCGTTGCTGTGGTTACTAGTGCTCTCGGCAATCATCGCGTTGCTGGCACTGGGCCGGCGACGAACAGATAGCTCGGCTGCACCGAAGCAAAAAGCACTCAAACCGGAGAACGCAAAGAGTTAATGTAATTCACACCAAGGAGGGGAGAAAAATGATAAAGAAACCTTTTATTACGTGGGTCGTTGCTGCAGCCATCATCGGAGGTCTGCTGTCGTATGTCGCAGCACAACATAGCGGTCACAGTGTTGAACTGAAGAATGCGCAGGGTGAGTCAATCGGAACGGCTACGCTGTCGGAATCAGGCAAGGGAGTAAGAATCAAGCTCGATCTGAAGAACCTGCCGCCGGGAATGCACGCAATCCACTTTCATCAGACGGCGAAGTGCGAAGGACCGACGTTTGAAACCGCAGGCGCGCACTTCAATCCGGATAACAAGATGCACGGTTTGAAGAACCCGCAGGGTCCGCACGCCGGTGACATGGCCAACTTCAACGTGAGTGCTAAAGGCACGGCCAACGCAACTGTCACGGATATGCACGTGAACATGGGTGATGGTCCAAATTCACTCTTCGCGAATGGCGGCACGTCGTTGATCATTCATGCGAAAGCAGATGATCAGAAGACGGATCCGTCCGGCAACTCAGGTGACCGGATCGCTTGTGGAACGATCACTAAGTAGGCCGCAGATAAACGCGGATTTTTGAACGGATCAGGTAGCTTGAATGCTTGATCCGTTCCCTAAATCCGTGTTATCCGTGGCTTCATGAAACGTCTGCTTACGCTATTCGCACTACTCCTCTTCGTCAACGTTTACGCCAATCAACAGACAGTCAAGATCAGTCCCGGTTTTTTTAGCGGCAAAGACTATCTCGACATGAGCGACACCGAGAAGCGTGCGTATGTGACGGGTCAGATCAATGGGATGCTTGTGGCTCCGTTCTTCGGAGCGCCCGAAGAAAATTTGAGCTGGCTCAAGACGTGTAGTTCGAAAATGTCAGACGAAGACCTCGCCGCAATCCTCTCGCGTTTCCTTCGCGATCAACCCGGACAGATGCAGACCAATTTGAACGTTGTGACATTCAACGCGTTGCGAGAAGCCTGTCGAAAGAATTGAGCGTACTGTAGGGGCGGCCCTCCGTGGCCG
>DATEIS010000080.1:0-4811 GCA_035278765.1 Pyrinomonadaceae bacterium
CTCTCACATCTCCGCCAATCTCTTGTAATGCAAAGATCCCTGTTGTAATCTCATTGCAACCGCGCGATCTACAATTCCACCCCCGGGTTTCAACATGTCGGACGGTAAACAGGCACCACAAAACATCCAGGACGCTTTTCTTAACACGGTTCGGCGTGAGAAAACTTCCGTGGTCGTATACCTCTTGAATGGGGCCAAACTGACGGGCCGAATCCGCAGCTTTGATAAGTTTTCGGTCCTGCTGGAATCCGGCTCTCAGGAACAACTCATCTTCAAGCACGCCATCTCCACCATCTCACAAGCGCGGCGCGCTACCGGCGACCTGCATTCACAGGCCAACGCCGAAACAAATCCGCGCAGTTCTGACACCCATTCGCCTGAGGCGTGAGATTCGATTACACTGTCGCCCGCCATCTCAATTGCGAACTTTTGAGGACCTGTGCCTGGGACTTTCATTACTTTTGAAGGTATTGACGGCAGTGGGAAATCGACTCAGTTACGACTACTGGGCACTTTCCTGCGCGCCAACGGTTGTGATCCGCTTCTGACACGCGAACCCGGCGGGACCCAGCTTGGCCTGCGACTCCGAGCCGCACTGCTGGACGCGATGGAGGAAGTCGATCCGTTGACTGAACTATTGGTGTTTGCCGCCGACCGCGCACAACACGTGCGGCGCAAGTTGCGCCCGGCCTTGGAAACCGGACAAGTCGTCATTTCGGATCGTTATGCCGATGCGACAGTCGCGTATCAGGGCGCCGGAAGAGGCTTCTCGCCGGAATTGATTTCACAAATCGTGCAACTGGCTACCGAAGGACTTAAGCCCGACCTAACACTGCTCTTCGACCTCTCGATTGATGAATCGACTAATCGAATGGCACGCCGCACGACTGGAAAAAACTCGGGCAAGCTCTCACGCGATCGTCTGGATATCGAGGCTGCCGACTTTCACATTCGCGTGCGGGATGCGTACCTGCAGATCGCGCTCAAAGAGCCGGAGCGCGTGAAGTTAATCGATACGAGTGGTCCAGTGGAAAGAACACAGGAGCGCGTGCGAGAGATCATCATTCCCTATCTCCAGAGCAGAGGCCACATTGCGATTGCCGATTGCCGATTGCCGATTGCCGATTGAAAACAATTTGGCAATCGGCAATTGGAAATGATTTATGTTTGACGAACTCACTGGAAACTCCCGAGTCAAAGCGGCGCTGAAACGGATGCTGGTTTCTGACCGGCTTCCCGGCGCGATGCTATTCACAGGTGAAGAAGGAATCGGCAAGAAGCGTTTTGCACTCGAAGTCGCGCGCGCTTTGAATTGCCGCACTCCGAAGGATCTTGAAGCGTGTGGTGTCTGCTCGTCGTGTGTCCGGATCGCAAAGTTGAACTATCCGCAACGTGAAGACGCTGATGAGTGGACACAGATAATCTGGACGGACCATCCTGACGTTGGACTCGTCGTCGCTCCGAAACGCGTGTTGCGCGTCGAACAGATGCGCCAGATTGAGAAGGAAGCCAACTACCGCCCGTTTGAAGGCAAAGCACGGGTTTTTCTGATCGATGAGGCTGACAAGCTCAACGATAACTCAGCTAACGCGCTTCTCAAGGTTCTCGAAGAACCGCCAAGAACGTCGCATCTGATCTTGATCACCGCGCGTCCGGCAATGCTTCTGCCAACAATTCTTTCGCGATGCCAGATGATCCGCTTCTCGCCGCTAACTCCGGATGAGATTGAAACTCACCTCGTTAAAAACGATCTCGCAGACAAGAAAACTGCGCGGCTCCGCGCGCGTGCAGCGGGTGGCAGCATGGGACGAGCTCTCGCAGGCGATCTGGTGACATTCACGTCGCAACGAAAAGCGATGCTCAAGGTATTGAACGCGCTGGTGGTCAGCGAGGATCGCTCGCAATTGCTGCGTTCAGCGGAACAACTCAACGAGGCGCAGTACAAGGAAGAGTTTGAAGAACGTCTCGACGTGCTCGAAACGTTGATTCGTGATGCGTGGATGTTATCGCTCGGCGTGGAACCGTCTCAGCTTGTAAATGAAGACCTGTTACCTGAGCTGCGTGAAGTGGCTCAAAAGATGGATTCAAGTCGCGCGGGCGAGTGGATCCTGCAGATCGAGTACTTGCGGGAACAGCTTATTGTTAACGTTAATCGGAAGATTACGACGGATGCGTTGTTCCTGGTGATGGCGGGCGACGTCGCTGCTCCGAAGCGAATAAAGATCAAGTAATTACTTCGTGATTGTTACCAACTCCGGCTCGGGAGCTTTGGCGGCGGCGCCTTCGGCTAGAAGCTTCTCGGTCTCCATCACAAAGGCCTCGACAATATCTTCCCCAGCAACCTTGCGCATCGGCACGCCGTCTTTGAAGATCATCCCGACACCACGACCAAACGTGATACCGAGTTGGGAATCATGAGCCTCGCCCGGACCATTCACCGCACATCCCATAATCGAAAGATGTAACGGCTCCTCAATATGCGCGAGACGACGCTCGATCTCGGTCACGATACCGACAAAGTTATCAACGTCGAGACGCCCACAGGTCGGACACGCAACCACCGTAACGCCGCGTGTTCGCAACCCCAACGACTTCACAATCTCCCACGCTACGCGAACTTCTTCCTGTGGCTCCGCGGCCAGCGACACTCTAATCGTGTCCCCGATTCCTTCATGCAACAGAATCCCAAGCCCGATAGACGACTTCACCGTGCCACTGAACGACGTCCCCGCTTCCGTAACACCGAGATGAAACGGATAGTCGACTTTTTGCGCGAGCAGTCGATACGCCGCAACGGTCCGATGCACATCGGAAGCTTTGAGCGAGACGATGATGTCAGTGAAATCGAGGTCTTCGAGAATCTGAATGTGACGCATTGCAGACTCAACCATCGCCTCGGGAGTCGCAGTGCCGTACTTCTTCAACAGATCTTTTTCGAGTGACCCACCATTCACACCGATACGAATCGGAACTCGCTGCGCCTGCGCGGCGCGCACGACTTCGCGCACGCGTTCGTGGGAACCGATGTTGCCGGGGTTTAGTCGCAACTTGTCGATGCCCGCTTCGAGCGCCAGCAACGCGAGTTTGTAGTGGAAGTGAATGTCGGCGACGATCGGAACATCCGGCACACGTTTCCGGATTTCTTTCAACGCAACCGCGGCATCGTTATCAGGCACAGCAAGCCTGACGATCTCGCAGCCGGCGCGCATCATCTCTTCGATTTGGGCCACAGTGGCGCCCACGTCAGCGGTATCAGTCTTTGTCATCGACTGAATCGCTACGGGAGCACCACCACCGATTTGAATATGCTTTACTTGAACTGGTCGCGTAGTACGCATTAGCTATTTCGCCGGGGCAGTAGCCGGTGGCTTCTCCGGCTCCTGATTTCTATTACTGATTATCTTTATGAAGTCGTTACTGAGTACGAAAACCATCAACAGTAACACCATCACAAAGCCGACCTGCTGAATACGCTCGCGTACCACGGTAGAGATCGACAAACCAACGAGAGCAAGTAGTCCCTCGATCAGGAGCAGGAAGATGGCGCCGCCGTCAAGAACGGGGATTGGCAGCAAGTTGAAGATACCGAGATTCAGACTGAGAAAACCGAGCATTCCGAAGGCGCCGTCCCAGCCAAGTTTCTCAATCGATTTTTGGGTCGCCTGATAGATTCCAATCGGACCCGACAACGTATTACGTACGGATCGCTGACCCGAAAACACCTGTCCAAGTGCTTTGCCCGTCAAACGTAGAATCTGGATGTTTTGGTTGTAGGCAAACTTGCCTGCTGATGCAACAGTCGCCGCATGCAGTGGATATTGTTCGGCAACTCCAAATCCCAACTTGTCGCCGTTAATGCGACGTTCATCAGTCATGAGTTGAATGGTTTGACCATTACGCTCAACCGTGATTGGAATTTTCTCGTTACTATGATTACGAACATACTCGGTAACCTGTCCCGCGCTCCTCACGTCCTGTCCACCGATGCTGAGGAAACGATCGTTTTCCCTAAGACCAGCGGCCTCTGCCGGTGAATCCTTGCTGACGCCGAGAACAATTATCGGTAATCCACCATAGTCAGGAGTGAAATCGAGCGTGCCGGCCGCCTCGCCATTTTCCACACGCGTACTCGGCGTGATTGTTAACGTAAGTTCGGAACCGTTTCGATTTACGACTACCGGCAGTGGATGACCCGGCGAAAGTAGTGCGTCGCCAGTAATTACATCCCAGGCCGGATCTTCCGTTCCGTTAAAGGAAATGATCCTGTCACCCGGCTTTAAACCAGCTTGTTCTGCGGCGCCACGGGGCTCAATGTAATAAACAACGGGCGAAGGAGTTGCCGGAACCCCATACATAAATGCTCCCGCAAACGGGATCGCCAGGGCCGTCAGGATATTCATTATCGGACCGGCCAGAGCAACCATGATGCGCTGCCATCGTGGTCGCAGGTTGAACATCTCCTCGGGTGGAATGTCCTGGGCGCTGGCGCCTTCGAGCGGGGCATTTGACTCATCGCCGCCTAGTTTTACGTAGCCGCCCAGCGGTATTGCCGAAAGCCGGTAGTCCGTATGACCCCATTTCTTGCCCAATATCCGAGGACCAAAACCGACCGAAAACGTCTCAACGCGGATTTTGAAGAGTTTGGCGACGATGAAGTGTCCAAATTCGTGAAGGACAACAGCAGAGCCCAATATAAGTATGAATGCCAATATGTAGATGAGATAGTCCATTCAGCGCCTTCTTCTCTTGATCTTACGTAAACCGACGGGGTTTAGACTCGACCAATTTCGGTCGGGTTGCAAACGAGTGTA
>DATEIS010000081.1:0-3681 GCA_035278765.1 Pyrinomonadaceae bacterium
TTATGATCGGGATCTGCGCGTTGTGGCTGCTGGGCGCATGGCTCATCGATAGAAGAAATAAGACGCAGGTCATGCGGATAACATCTTCGCCAGCTCACGCTTCAACAACTTCCCTGTCGGACCTTTCGGAATATCCTCAACAAAGTGCACCGTCTTCGGGCATTTGAAGTCGGCGAGTCGCGCTTTGCAGAAGTCGATAACTTCCTGAGCATTTGTGTGTGCTCCCGGCTTTAACACGACAACCGCAGCGACCTCTTCGCCGTAAAGCGCATCAGGAACACCAACCGCAGCCGCAGCCGCAACTGCTGGATGTTGATACAACACCTCGTCAATTTCACGCGGATAGATGTTTTCACCACCACGGATGATCATGTCTGACTTGCGATCGACGATGAAATAAAAGCCGTCTTCGTCGCGATATCCGATGTCGCCGGTGTGAAACCAGCCGTTGCGAAACGCTGTCGCATTAGCAGCGTCGTTTTTGTAGTAACCCTTCAGAATGTTTTCTCCACGCAGGACGATTTCGCCCAGTTCGCCATCCGGCACTTCGCGATCTTCTTCGTCCACGACGCTCATTTCGTTTCCGATCGGAACGCCGCACGATCCAGGACGACGCCGCTGATCCGGCGGATTGAAAGTCGAACGACAGGTCGACTCGGACAGACCATATCCTTCAATCACGAGACAGTTGAATCGCTCTTCAAATCGACGCAACACTTCCGCGGGCACCGGCGCAGATCCGCACATTGCAAACCGTAGCTGATCAGTTTTTAGATCGCCGGGAACGCCATCCGGATACGTGCTTAACAACATCGAGAGCATTGTCGCCACTGAACCGAACGAAGTGATCTGATAATCGGAAACGATCTGCCAGAACCGCGAGGCCGAAAACTTCGCACTCACAACACTCGAGCCGCCCGCGTAGAGTGCCGACATGGTAGTCACCGACACCGCGTTCATGTGAAACAACGGCATCATCGTCAGCAGCCGATCGTTTTCCGTGAACCCGAGCCAACTGCTGATCTGGCGTGCGTTCGCGATGACGTTTCCGTGTGTAAGCAAACAGCCTTTTGGCTTGCCGGTCGTGCCTGAGGTGTAGATGATTATGGCTTCGTGATCGCAATCGATGTCAGCGAGCAGCGCCGGTCCATCCGAATAAGTACTGGTCACCTCAGTTTCGTTATCGAATTGAATTACAGCTTGAAGGCTCGGCAGTTCATCGCGGATCGTCTCCACCACGGGCAGAAATTCGGAGTTAACGAGCAACGCCTTCGCTTCTGAGTTTGAGATGACGTAAGAGATCTCCTGCGACTTGAGCAGCGAGTTGATCGGCCCGGCGAGGGCTCCGATTTGCCAGCACGCAAAATACGCAATCACGTATTCGACGCTGTTCGGCAACAATAGACTTACGACATCGCCCCTCCCTACCCCGCGCCCTGCCAGCATCCGCGCGGTGCGCTGGACGGCGGCTTCAAAGTGTCTATAAGTAAACTGGCGTTTGTCAGTTTCCGAGAAGAGAAACGGTTTATCGGGCGCTGCGTCGGCGCGCTGTTTCAGGAGTTCGGGGATGCTTTGGGGTTCCGCAGTCGTCATGGTCTTATTAAGCCACAGATGCACGCGGATTAAAAAAGATCTTGTTGCATGATATATTCCAGCACTTGTATGGAGATTCCTTATAATATTTACTGCAATTTCATCAACGGCAGATGGTTCCTATCCACCTCCACCCGCTCTGTCCCAAACATCAATCCGGCCAATACTGACGACATACTCGGCACTATTCGCCAGGCGACACGCAACGAGGCTCGAGAGGCTGTCGAAGCGGCAGCCAAGGCGTTTCGCGATTGGCGTGCGACTCCGGCCCCCGCGCGCGGTCGCATCGTCGCGAAAGCCGCTCGCCTGATGGAAGAGAACAAGGAAGAGTTGGCCCAACTTCTCACGCGCGAAGAGGGTAAGACGATTGCGGAGTCACGCGGCGAGTTACAGCGTGCGATCAACGTTGCTGAGTTTTGCGCGGGCGAGTCGCGTCGCATGAACGGCGAGACGATTCCCTCCGAACTGCCCTTAAACTTTGCGTATACGATCAAGCAACCGCTCGGCGTCGTTGCTTGTGTGACGCCGTGGAATTTTCCGGTCGCGATCCCAATCTGGAAGATCGCGCCGGCTTTGGTCGCCGGCAACACCGTCGTCTTTAAACCCGCATCGAACACACCAGAAACCGCGGTTCGCATCACAGCGCTCTTTGATAAAGCAGGAATACCTCCGGGCGTTTTGAATCTTGTGATTGGCTCCGGTTCTGAAGCAGGCGACGAGATCATCAACCACCCGGCAGTTAAAGCAATCTCGTTTACCGGATCAAACGGCGTCGGCATTCGGCTTTACGAACAGGCATCGAGACGCGGCGCAAAGGTCCAGTGCGAGATGGGTGGAAAGAATCCGGTCGTGATCCTCGAAGACGCCGACATGGATCTCGCGGTTGAATCAACTGCACAAGGCGCGTTTGGATCGTCCGGACAACGTTGCACGGCGACGAGTCGCGCGGTGGTGTTGGACCAGGTGGCAGACGAGTTTGTCGAGCGTCTCGCGAAACGCGCGGAATCGATGCGGATTGGTCCCGGAGCGGATCCGGCAACGGAGATGGGTCCTTGTGTCGATGAAAGCCAATTCAAGACGGTTCTCGATTACATCAACATTGGTCGTGAAGACGGCGCCACGCTTGTGTGCGGCGGCGAGCGTGCGACCGGCGACGGACTCGACAAAGGTTACTTCGTCCGTCCCACGGTCTTCGATCACGTAACCCCGGACATGCGTATCGCCCGTGAAGAGATCTTTGGACCAGTGCTGTCTGTGTTGCGTGTGAAAGACTTCGAAACGGCGATGCAGGTTGCAAACGACAGCGAATATGGTTTGTCGTCGTCGATCTTTAGCAACGATGCGTCGCGAATCTTCCGTTTTGTTGACGATATCGAGACAGGGATGACGCATATAAATTCACCGACCACTGGCGGTGAGGCGCATATTCCATTTGGTGGCTCAAAAGGCACAGGCATCGGCGATCGCGAACAGGGTTCCACCGCGCTCGATTTTTACACGGAGTTGAAGGTGGTCTATGTCGATTACACTGGTCGTAAGCGCGAAGGCAATCTTTATTGACGGATGCATAAACTCCTTTGTTTGATCGCGATTCTCGCATGCGCGGCCACGGCGGTAGCGCAGTCAAATCGCAGCGTTTACACGCCGCTCGGAGACAAAGATTGTCGCAAGATCAAATCGGCGGAGGCTGGCGATGACGGGTACGAAGGGCGCTGTCTGGGGACAGCCGGGTACAGTTTGTTGCTGAGTGAGGGCGACCTGCGTCAAAACATTACGGTGATCACCCCAAAAGGCACCCAACATTCTCTCGATCTTTGGAGCGTAGTGAGCGGCGGCTTTTCAAGTCTTGGACCAAAAGCCGAGTGGCGCCTGGCATCTCAAAATCGAAAGCTGGTTCCCGTCGCCCTGATCCTTCGCTACAACGCCAGCGAAGATCCCGAGTCGCCAAACAAACTAACATCGTATCTGGCCGTAGCGAAGATCACCGCGACCGAGATCTGCGTCACCGACAAAATTTCGCCCGGCCCAAAAGCAAACGAGGACGCCCGTCGCGCCGCCGACGCCGCCTCCACCAAGCCTTGCCTTAAA
>DATEIS010000082.1:0-19294 GCA_035278765.1 Pyrinomonadaceae bacterium
CTTTGATCGCAATTGTACTCTTATCTCTGGCCCCACAACTTCATCTATGGTTGAGTCGAGGTTTCGAATGGAATGGCGCCTACGCCGGAATTCAGGGCGATGAGTTTCTGTATTCCGGTTACATCAACGCATTACTGCACGGACGGCCGAGACGTAGCGATCCATTCGCAGGGCAGGACACCACACCAACACAACCACTTCCTGAATCAACGTTTTCAATTCAGTTCATACCTTCGTACTTAATCACTTCGATTGGCCGGGTTTTTGGTGCTTCTTCGGCGACGCTCTTCATCGCGTGGCTGGCGATAGGTGGGCTGCTTGCTGGCTTGGCAGTGCTTTTTTTGTTGGGTTCGATCACGAGCAATCGACTACTCAGCGGAGTGGGTATGCTCTTTGTTCTAACTCTTGGCGCACTCGCGGCGGGCCAGGGGTTAGTCGGTCTTCTCTTCAAATCCGACGTATTGTTTTTGGGATTACCTTTTTTGCGACGATATCAGCCACTCGTCGCATTTCCATTGTTCTTCGTTTTTTGTGCCTGGTTCTGGAAGGCTCTCGTTACCAGGAGAAACGTTTACTCGTTATTAAGTGGTCTGGCTTTAGCTGTATTGATCTTCTCTTATCTGTATCTTTGGACCACAGCCGTTGCGTGGTTAGTTTTAGTTGCCGTGATCTGGTTTGGTTCGCGGTTCGAGATTGAAAGATTTAGTAGTTGGCAGCCGTTTGCGATTGTGGGCGGCCTCGCGATACTCGCTCTAGTTCCTTACTACAATCTTGTTTCCAACCGCGCGCGAGAGTTGGATGAGGCGCAAACGATGATCCTTACGCGCCGGCCAGATCTGTTTCGCCCTTCTGAACTAATCGGCTTCGTTGTTTTTGGGCTGCTATTGCTTGCGATCCGCCGCAGAGTGATTGAACGAACCGACCCGCGCGCAATCTTTGCCGCATCCTTTGCGTTACTTCCTTTTGTGGTCTTTAACCAGCAGGTGTTGACTGGCAGGACCATGCAGCCATATCACTTTGAAACTTTTGTGGTGAACTATGCCGGGTTGATAGCGCTCATAATTGTTGCCGTTCTTTTATGGGAGCCGAAGGTTCGCCGCTCACTCGCGTGGATCGCGATCGCATGTTGTGTTTGGGGGGCTACTGAAGTAACCGTCGATATACTGGCTCATTACAAATCGAGCGCGGCCACTGATCGAATAGTTCCGGTTCTACGACGATTGGATCAACTGTCGACGCAGGACGGCACGCTTGAGGGATTACGTACCGCCGGCAAAACTCCGGCGATGATTTTCTCCCCACAGCGTGACGTAATGGCATGGGCGCCGACGTGGACGTCGCAGGGCACACTATTGAACATGGGCGGGCTGGACTTTGGAACCGCCACCCACGGTGAGCGAAAAGAATCCTTTTACATGTTCTTGTATTACTCTGATACCGACGCCCAGGGTTTACGTGGTTTGCTTAGCGGAACAACCGACGATTTCTTTGCCGGCCACTACGCGCGCATCGCGATCTTTGGTCACGAACGCGTGTTGCCAATTTTGAGTTCAGACTTCCGGCCGATTCAGCCGAACGAAATCGAAGAGCAGGTGAAGATTTATGATGACTACTTGAAGGGCTTCTCGCGCGAGAAAGTCTTGGCCCACCCGATCACGTACGTCATAACGAAGACAAATGCCTCAAATCTGCCGGCAATCGATCGTTGGTACGAACGGGACGCTGGCGAGCAACACGGCGACTACACACTCTATCGAGTGAAACTGCGCAGTTGAAATTAATCCATCCTTGGATCGGGTCAGTACAGGGAGCGGTAGCGACCTGGTCAATCATAGGATCCAAATGCTGACGACTGACCAGGTCGCTACCGCTCCCTGTACTGACCCGATCCAAGTGCGATTCCTACTTCTGAGACTCATCTATAAACTGAAATTGTTTTGAGGTAAGGGGAGCCTTCGGTGCAGTGCACTTCTTGATCTGATAGCAGCCTGAACTCTTTGCTCAATTCCTTTTCCAGAAACTCATCAATTTCAGGATGCATACCATGCAGAAAGAAAACCCGCAGCTCCGCATTCCCCAATCGCATCGCCCGAATCCTCGTCATCAACTCTCGCGCCTCAGCTTCCAATTCATTTCTTCGCGACGAATCTCTGGCCCCGCCTTCGTAACCGGGATGTTTATCGATCTCACCAGGAAAGCTAGTCTCGAATAACTTTCTGGATCCAAGATAGTAGTCGATTGGCATTCGTGTAAGACTTGTAAATATCACCACATCATTGTCGCGAGTGTTTTGGACCAGATAATTCGCGAGCGAACGGTTGTCACACGCTTGGGCCGCGGGACGCACTGCCACGAGGAACGCTCCCGTCAACAAAACCAAAACAAGTGGCAGCACATATTTCCCAGTCATCCGTCTGAAAAACGGAGCCACTCCCAACGCAAATAAGTGCAAACCGACCATCGCCAGGCGCGAATTAAAAACTGGCCTGACCACCGAGATCAGCAGCGGAGGAATTATCGTGAACCCCAACATCAGTAACAGTAATTGTTGTGACCTGATCTCACTCCACAATCGTACGCCGCGTCGCCATGACAAATAGAGGAGCACGGGCAGGACCAACCACAGAACACCACCATAGAGGAAAAGGACATCCCACAACATTGAGAATGACAGTTTCTTCACCCAAACCAGACCAATCGCTGCAACCTCAAGCTGGTGGCGCAACACGGGTGTCCAAAGCAGTAGGTAAGGAATTACAGATAAGCAGGCGGCGACCACAAATTTCTTAAATCGCGTGCGCTGATAGATCACGTGAAAAACGATTTGCCCAAACAACGCGAAGAAGAACGCGATGTGAGTAAACGTCCCAAGTACATTAACAATGACGAACGCTACGAATCGCCATGCGTTAGTTCGGTCCTTAATCCAGAACTGCACATACAGCCACGTCGAGACGATCGAAAGGAGCGACAGTAACGCATACATTCGTGCGAACTGTGCCGAGAGAATCGCTAAAGGGCTGCAAGCGAAGAGTGCCGCGCACAGCAGAGCCAACTCGTCTTCATAAAGCTCTTTTGCCAGACCGTACAATGCCAGGATGGCGAGAACGTAAAACAATCCCGACAGACTGCGAGCGGCTCGCTCGTGATGTCCGAACAGTGAAACCCAAACGTCAAGCAACTGGAAATAGAAGGGTGGATGAACGTCAGCTTTTAGAGCTGTAATCAGGTTGTCTGAAAGGACTGTGTTTACACTCCAAACTTCATCGGATGAGTACGCACTATTAGAGTGGTAGAGCGCGAAGAAACTGGAGCAGATTAGAAGCAGGATTAGTCCGAGCTTCGAACTTGATGATTGGGAGACACTTGCTGCCATCAACGGGTGTTAGCGATCAAAGCAGCCCCAGACGGTGATTTGTCTTTTGAATGAATCATGGGTTTGACGCACAGAACATAACAAAGAACCAACAGTACTGGCGTAATAATTTGAATACCGGTGAACTGACACAAAGGAACGGTTAGGAATGCCGTAACAAACAGAGCTACGTGTAGATTTTGGTGTAGTAATCGATATGTCAACACAAGCAAAGGTATCAGGAGAATCAAATCGTAAGTCGGTGCATAGGAGTTGAACAGCATGGTGGGGATGATGGCCCGCTCAGGATTTTTACGTATCAGGTAAACGAGCGGTAGCCCCATCAACATACTGATATACCTTACGTCGACGTGAAATATGTGCCGGACCATCGACGCCAGGTCAACATGCATCGAAGGCGGCGTATAGCCCTGGCCAACCAACGAGCTGAACTCGCGCAATATCGTCAAGTACTGCGCTGATCCGGAGGGGCCAAGCATCCAAATCGTAAGGGCCACCAACAGCGCCGAGACGGCACTAAATCCGACTAACGTCCGGAACTGTTTGCCAAATAAAAGCGCCGGGACAACGAAAACCGCGAGCGTCGGTTTATAGAGTATTAGACCCAGGACAAGACCCGCCAACAACTTACGCTCTCGCTTCATTAAGTAAATCCAAAGCGCAAAGATGAAACAGCCAATGGCCGATATTTGGCCACCAGCAATCACCAGCATCAGAAATGGCGGAAAGGCGAGACACACCAGCAGAGTCATGTCTCGGGGAAGAAGTTCCAGACGGGCCATGAGCGAGACTGCGCCGGCATACAGAGCAACAGAGATCAAAATCCAAATCAGGTATGCGACAGAAAATGGAAGCAGCGCGAGAGGAGAAAACAGGATTGCTACATAAGGAGGAGTCACATACGGGAGGGAGAAGCCGGGTATAAATTCCTGGGTTAGATCCTGCTGGAGTTGAAAATCATAAAGTCGATGAGATCCGTACTGGTTCAGTATTTTCCCGGCGTTATAGAACTCGATGAAATCGCCACCGAACGGAGCTCCCGACAAGCTCACATTTCCCGTACGCGCGAAACTAAGTGCGATCAGCAGAGAATTCATGCCGATGAAAATCAGGCAGTAGTTCTTTACTCGCTTGGCTGTTAGGAAGGATGCGATCATGTGCCGGTTATGTTCGACGCAGACGGCGAGGTGATCTTACGAGTTTTTCAATTCTTTCGGGGTGCAGACCAGGATCAATTGATATCCGAATAATGCTTTTGCAAACCTTACCAACGCGCAATTGATCGCGTGAGCGAAACTACGTGTGGGTTTGTTGGTTGACGGAATCGGCGTTGCATTGACGTGGATCACATCGAGGCCTGATTCTCGCGCCAACTTCTTACTACTTGCCAGGGTGAAGAAACGAAGGTGAGATTCATCCAGAATTCCCACGCGGCCGTGGTTAAAGCGACCAAAAAGCGACTGCAGACGAACGCCGAGACTGGGTGCGTTGGGAAGCGACAAGAGCACTTTACCACCGGGGTTTAAGAGAGCCTTTAGTTTAATCAAAATCTTCTGCGGGTCACGAACACGGCTCAGAACATCGCCGAGGATGATAATGTCAAACGGTTTTTGTTCGCCGAGATCGAGATCGTCAATGTTCCCGGAAATCAGCGTCTCGCAGTGTTGGCGAGCCAGTTCCGCCATTTCGAGATCTTCCTCGACACCCACAACGCTGCAACCCAGCGCTTTCATCTCGGCCGCCAATAAACCTGTGGCGGTACCTATCTGCAAAACTCGTTCAGGTCGATGCTGTTCGATCCAACGGAGAATCTGTGCGTGACTGCTGTCAGGATCTGTCTCGCGATAAATCAACTGGTTAGCCTTCACGTCGTAGTTTCGTGAATAGTAAAGGCGGACTTTGTGCAGCCGATATTTAACTGCCGATTTCACACAGTTGAAAGCATAAGGTAAGCCGTTGACGTAGCAGATCTCGTCGCCGTAGTACGTCGGAATAGGTAGTTCTTTAATTCGCAAGCCGGCCTCATGAAACTGAATCAATATATCGGTGTCGAAGTGCCAGTCATTCGAGTTGAGCATGAAAGGAATGCTCTTCAACGCGTTACAACTGTAAAGGCGATACCCGGAATGAAATTCAGTGAGGTTCATCCCTGTAATGTGGTTTTCAAGAAAGGTGAGAATCTTATTGCCGATGAACTTGTAGTAAGGCATGCCTCCCTGTAACGGGTTTCCACCACTCGCCATTCGAGATCCGAAAACCATATCAGCCTCGTCGTTCTCGAGTGGCGCGAGTAGTTGTGGCAGAACTTCCGGCGCATATTGGCCATCTGCGTGGAGCATCACAACAACGTCAAGCTCACGCGCAATCGCATACTGATAGCCGGCTTTTTGGTTGCCACCGTATCTTAAATTGTTGGCATTCCGATGGATGGTTAGCTTTTGAATTCCCTTGACGCTCTTGTAACCGACCGCTGCGTAATAGGTATTGTCTGTAGAGCAGTCGTCGAATAGAAATACTTCATCAACTTTGTCCCAAACTTCCTTTGGGATGCGGTCCAGGGTCCAATCCAGCTTGTTCACAGCATTGTAGGCGATGACAAACAGCCCAATGCGTTTGCCGCGAGATGTTTTTGTGCTCTGCTGTGTGTCCGTCGCCATTTGACTGTGGACCTCCGGATTAAGACCGGTGTGAAAGCAAGACTGGACAGCGGTTGCCCTGCCCAGCCTCTCAGGTTGTTGCGTTGCCGCGGTGATCAGCTCTGGGCAGCAGCGTTGTCAAGCCGGTTCTTGATAGTACCCGCCCACGTTCCGCTGCTGGCGTAAATGATTGCGGCTGCAATGGCGATAAGGCCGGCGATCACTGCGTACTCCAGCGTCTCCAAACCACTCTCATCTGCGAAAAATTTTTTGATTGACTCCATAACTCTCTCCTTTGGATTTGATTAAGTTTTATTTCTTAGAAACCTGTGGCCGCACCACGAACTATTAGCCTGCGTAACTCAAACTAATTTCGCTTAAACCCTGTGGGCTTGACGCTTTTACGCTCAAACTGCGTGTTCGTTGGAGGGGCGGTGCTTGCCTTGACCGTTTCACGATCGCGATACACCACCCCAGCCGGCCGGGGCTGTAAACCTGTCACTTCAGCATTAGTTCCAACCTGAGCTGAAAAGAGCCTGCTACCACGCAAGACTGCCTCGTCACCCTTTTTCAATCCCCAAATCAGTGCTACCGGGGAGCTGTATGGGAAAATCAATGCGCCCGTCGCAACTGCTCCGCCGAGCACCGCGGCGCTTCGACTTGTTCCTCGTTGCTTTCCGGCGAGGTGTATCGGAACCTGCGTGCCGTCAACAGCGGTCACGTACAACATTTCCCACGCCAACATTCCAGGTCGGCCCAACCGCCCTGCTTGTTTTCGTTGAACTACACGAGCAATCACAGGAGCGCCGCGCTCAACCACCAGCACGTTGTTTACAAAGATCCTTTTGGTGACTGCGAAAGTCATCAAGCTCCCAACCGGCATATTTCCGGAGGAGTACGCGCGCGAGCTTTCCACTTCGATAACGGTTCCAGCGGGAACCAGCATCCGCGCCGTGAGTGCCGCAACCTTCGAGTCGACGTCAGCAAGTGCAGGTGGACCATTGGGAGCGGATTTCATTGCCAGAATCACTGTGTCCGGCACGCCGCGTCGTTTCAGATCCCTGAGCACCGGGGGGAAGATGTCAAAACTGCAATGCGACGTGAAAATCTTGCCGATGATGTCGCTGGATTTCTTACCTTCTTCGACCATCCGGATAATGTCGCTGTTCCGGAGTGGTCGTCCCGGCATACCCGCAGACGTCTGGTTCTGCCCGTATAGAAGCGGGCAGGTGGTGATGAGCATAAAAACGCAGACCAACCACCGATTACCTTGCATGACACTTCTTCCTTCGTCAGGCTGGATTAAGGGCCTTGTGCAACGGACATGCCGCGAAATTCCTTGGATTTTTTGGTTCTTTGAGGGTTCGGCCTGCGCTATTTAGCGACAGATGCTCGCCAGCGAGCAGTTAGAACAGGTGGGCCGAGCCCTGTGGCAGGAGGTAAGCCTCAAAAATAGGAATCGAACTTGGATCGGGTCAGTACAGGGAGCGGTAGCGACCTGGTCGGTGATCAGCATGCGATATTCCTAACGATTTTAACCCTCACGGTTTGACCAGGTCGCTACCGCTCCCTGTACTGACCCGATCCAAGTGCGATTCCTACTTTTAATGGCGGCATGAGGTTGCTTGGGTATTGGATTTGCGACGGAATCGACGGAAATTTTACCTCCCCGAAGAGGGTTAAACCCTGTTATGCTTACTTAACCCGGCGGGATCCGCCGATCACACCTAAGTCTTCGGGTAGGGCAAAACACATGAACATCGAGGTCGAACTGAATCGGGTTAACACTACCGCTGCACGTGCCTCAGCGCTCGCGCCGGTCTTTGCGCTGGCTTTGTTTACGAGCGCGGCGCTCCTCTTCTGGGTACAGCCGCTCGTCGCGAAGATGCTGCTGCCGTTACTCGGCGGCGCGCCCGCGGTTTGGAATACCTGCATGGTGTTCTTTCAGTCGTTACTGCTGGCGGGCTATGCGTACGCCCTCTTCGTTTCGCAGCGGCTATCACTAAGAAACCAGGCGATCGTGCACGCCGTGTTGCTCCTGGCTGCCGGGTTGGTCTTACCCTTCGGCTTATCTGAGCGTGTGCTCTCCTCATTGCCGACGCAAAGCAGCCCCATACTTTGGCTCCTGACCACACTCGCTATCACAGTTGGACCACCGTTCCTGCTTCTCTCCGCTACGGCGCCACTGTTACAGCGCTGGTTTTCACATTCGACACATAAAGCAGCCCGCGATCCTTATTTTCTTTATGCAGTCAGTAATGCCGGCAGTATGCTCGCGTTACTCGGCTTTCCATTCCTGCTTGAACCGGCCTTTGCCATCAGGACACAAAGCGTCTTCTGGGCGGTGGGTTACGTCGCCCTCGTGGTGCTGATCATTACGTGCGCGATACTGCTCAACGGAAGAAGAGCTACGACAGATCAAAACGAGGTCGCAGTTGAACAACCTGAGATAAAGGTTGAAACGCCGCAACGATTTGAATGGACTCTGTTCGCGTTCGTTCCTTCCAGCTTGATGCTTGGCGTGACGACTTACATCGCAACAGATGTCGCCTCCGTGCCACTGATCTGGATCATTCCCTTAGCTCTTTACTTGCTGACGTTCATCCTTGCGTTTGGAAACAAACAGATCATCAAGTTGCCGGTCGCTTCGATTTTGTTTCCGATCGCGCTGGTGGTGCTTGGAGCATTGATGATTTTGTCCCCACCGATCTCGGTGTGGGTAACGATCACGCTGCACTTGCTCGTCTTCTTTCTCGCCGCGCTTGTAAGTCATCAACGGTTAGCCCAAAGCCGTCCGCATGTGAGCAAGTTGCCAGAGTACTTTCTCTGGATCGCAGTAGGCGGGGTGCTTGGTGGTATTTTCAACGCGCTCCTTGCGCCGATGATCTTTTCCACGCCGTTTGAGTATCCGGCAGCCGTAATTCTCGCGTGTCTGATACGTCCGGTGACTGCGCAGGAACAGAAGACGAAATCGTTGTTTCGAACCACGTTTCCAGTTCTCATCTTTGTGCTGACGTTTGCTCTGGCGCTGACAATTCCACGCCTGGAGCTTCGTACCCAGCTCCAGCACGGTCTGGTGTTGTTGCTCCCGCTCCTGCTGGTGTTTGTTTTCAGTTTCCGGCGACCCTTTATCTTCGCACTGTCTCTCGCGGCACTGATGTTTGCATCGATTCCGTATACGAATGCTTCGGTCGAGACTCTGACAACTGAACGGAACTTCTTTGGTGTTTGGCGCGTGACTACCAGTCCGGACGAAGAGTTTCGGCGTCTCTACCATGGCAGCACCGTTCATGGTGTGCAGTTGAAGGATGAAGCGCGAAAGTGTCAGCCGGTTTCGTATTATTTCCCGAGCGGACCGGTGGGACAGATTTTTGATGCTAACAGTAGTAAGCGTGCAAATTTGCCGGTGGCCGCCGCTGGATTAGGTTCAGGCACACTGGGAACGTATTCTTTGCCCGGGCAGCAGTGGGACTTTTACGACATTGATCCGGCGATCGTGCGAATTGCGTCTGATCCAAGTTATTTTTCGTTTCTCAGTAATTGCACCAAGGGTTCGTACCGGATCATTTTGGGTGATGCGCGTTTGAAATTGCGCGAGGCGCCGGCTGGGAAATACGGATTGCTGATCATGGATGTGTTCAGCTCCGACTCTGTGCCCGCACATCTTTTGACAACCGAGGCGATGGAGCTTTATGTCAGTAAGATGGCGGGGGACGGTATGATTGCGTTTCACATAAGTAATCGCTATCTCAATCTTGAGCCGTTGCTCTCAGGATTGTCGAAGCGCGCCGGGCTCACCGGCTTCATCCGCAGGGACACGGATCGAAGTCAAACCAGTAAATACCCATCGGTGTGGGTGGTGATGGCGCGTAACGACGCCGACCTGGGACCTATTGCTAACGATTCGCGTTGGACCCGGTTGCAGGGAGACATGGTTTGGACCGACGACTTCTCGAACATTCTCAGTCTGCTTAAGTAGTGCCACAAAAAAGCACAGAAGGCACAAAAAGCACGAAGAGAATTAGGGAAGTCACAAGCTCGTGATTCCGTTTTGTGTTTTTGTGCTTTATGTGCCTTTTGTGGCGCTTGTTGTGGCTAGGAGTGAGTATGAAACAGTGTCCTGAGTGTAATGAGGTCTTCGACAATCAGAAGGCGTTTTGCGATATGGATGGGTCGGAGCTCGTGAAGCTGACTGACTCTCCTCGAGCGATTAGCGAGACGAAGCCGTCGTCAGGAGCGACGCCTGTTTGGGTGACAGGAGTGATTGGTGGACTCATCGGTATTATCGTCTGCGTGCTGCTGTACATCGTCTTTCTTGCGCCGAGCCGCGAGACCGCATCGCAGGATCATCAGAACCAGAACACTGAAACAACGGCTCCGAAGTCCAATCAGATCGCGGTGCTGCCGCCGAGTCAGACGCGGCCGAACGAGACAGCCTCACCAACTGAAACTGAGAGTCCCGCCGAAGCAGAAGCCAGTCCGGAAGCAAGTCCCGCGGCTGTCGCTACGCCAGTGCCTGTAGTTGTCAATCATGGCCCAATAGCAACCGGCGACAAAAAGGCGGCAGATGGTGAACGAACGATCATAAAGATGAAGGATGGATCGTCACTCGAAGCCGATGCTGCGTGGGAAGACAAGCAGGGCATCTGGTTCCGCCGTAGTGGTGTGGTTTCGTTTCTGGATAAAAGCAAGGTCGAGGCGATCACTGAAGTGTCGCCGAAGCGCCCGGCAGAGACCAAGACTCCATAAAGACGTATCAGGCGAGTTCCTGAACGCCGTCGTCTCCGACTTTGTACTTCCGCCCGCAGCGATCACAAGTCGTAACCGCGTTGTGGTCCGTCTGCAAAGACTGCGCACAAAAACACACCCAGCCACCGTGGCGCGCGGGATTTCCGTAGACTAGCTCGTGCGGACGAACGTCTCGAGTGACGACTGCGCCCGCGCCGATGAGGGAACGTTGGCCCAGTCTGACGCCGCAAACAATCGTTGCGTTTGCGCCGACAGTGACTCCCTCCTCGATCCACGTTTCCACCGGAACCCAGTTCGCGTCGCGACTGCGCGGAGTGAGATCGTTGGTTAGCACCGCGTTTGGACCAAGAAACACGTTATCAGCCACATGCACGTGTTGCCACACGCAGACGCCATTCTTGATCGTCACATTGTTTCCGATCGTGACGCCACTCTCGATGAAAGCGTGATCGCCGATATTGCAATGAGAGCCGATGCGGACGTCCTTTAGCACGTGAGCAAACGCCCAGATACGCGTACCTTCACCAATCGCGTCTGTTTCGACGAGTGCTTTTTCGTGGATGAATGATGCTGTCATGTGAGCATCTCAAAAGTCTCACATGGCAGCGACACTTTCAAGGTCAGGCGACTTGTTATAATGTTCCGACGGCTCATCCAGTCGGCCTCTCAGAAATCGTTGGACAACTATGAAAGTCTTCATCAGTTCCACTTACAAAGACCTCATTGATTACCGCTCGGCAGCTATTCGTGCCGTAGAAGGGACAAACTACCAAGCCTCCAAGATGGAAGTTTTTGGTGCGCGACCTGACGAGCCGTTGGATGCCTGCTTGAAAGAAGTGGAGGAAAGCGATTTATTCATTGGCATTTACGCCCTACGTTATGGATTCATTCCCGAGGGAGCAGATATTTCCATTACGGAAAGGGAATATGCCCACGCCAGGAAACTTGGCAGACCAATCTATTGCTTCTTGCTCGATAAAGAGAAACAGCCTTGGTTCTATAACTGGATCGAGGGCGAGCCGGGAAAGTCCAAACTTGAGGATTTCAAGAAACGAATTGAGAAGCAGCACGTTTGCGCCTATTTCACTTCCGCTGATGATTTGAGTGCGAAAGTAGCCAATGCGCTTAGCCATTTTGTAGCAAGTCACAACGCAATTCCTGATTCCGAATTACAAATTTACCAACCTCCCAAACCGACCGGTTCCACTCTTCCTCAAGTAGGGTTCTTCGTTGGGCGCGACAAAGAACTGGAAATAATCCAATCCGCTCTGTCCCCCGAATCCCGCACGTGGGGCGCACTCATTGACGGACCTGGTGGCATCGGTAAGACTGCCCTCGCGATCAAAGCCGCGCACGACGCATCAGCGGAAGTCTTCGAGCGCAAAATTTTCATCACCGCCAAAGTGCGCGAACTGACCGCCGAAGGCGAAGCCAAACTTACCAACTTCACCCGCCCGACCTACCTCGCCATGCTGGACGAACTGGGCAAGGAATTGGGCGCAGACGGATTCGAAAAACTCGCGCCCGAAGCGCGTCCTAACGAACTGCGTCTCGCGCTGGCGGGCAAGAAGGCGCTAATCATCTTCGACAATCTGGAAACTCTTCCTGAAGAAGAGCGCACGCGCTTGTTCCAGTTCCTCTCGCGCCTGCCCGGAGGAAACAAAGCCATCGTCACCTCCCGCCGCCGCACCGACGTGGACGCGCGCATAGTGCGCCTCGACCGCCTTGCCCGCGACGAAGCCCTGCAACTCATCGCCGAACTCGCCGCCAAAACTCCGCGCCTCGCCCGCGTCTCCCAAAAAGAGCGCGAAGACCTGTATCAGGTCACGCACGGCAACCCGCTCTTCATCCGCTGGATCGCGGGGCAGTTGGGACGCGAAGGCTCCCAGTGCCGCACCATTGCCGAAGCCTGCGCTTTCATCGACAAAGCGCCCAAGGGTAACGACCCGCTCGAATACATCTTCGGCGACCTGCTGGAGACCTTTACTGTCAACGAGACAAAAGTCCTCGCCGCGCTGACGTATTTCAGTCTACCTGCCAAACTCAAGTGGATCGCAGACATGACCGACCTGCCCGAACGCGTCGCCGAGACCGCGCTGGAAGACCTGACTGACCGCTCCATCCTGACCTCCGACCTGTCCGCCCAAACTTACTTCTTACCTCCGCTGACAGCGAAATTCATCCGCACGCGTCGCCCCGAAGCCGTAACCGAGACAGGCGACGCCCTTACAAACCACGCTTACGCCCTCGCCCTGCAGTATGGCGGATTCGACAACTACGAAGGCTTCCGCACGCTGGACACCGAATGGGACTTCATCTTCGCCGCTCTGCCGCGCTTGCTGACAGGCGACAATGACGGCCTACAAACGATCTGCGACCAACTCTTTCGATTTCTCGAATTCACTGGCAGATGGGATAATCTGCTATTGCTTTTAGAACAAGCCGAAGTGCGCGCCCTTGCCGCCGACGATAAAAAGAACGCAGGCTGGCAGGCATATCGCGCAGGATACGCTTATTCCCTTCGCAACCAATCCGTCGAAGTGCTGGCTTGCGCCGCCCGCGCCGCCGAACACTGGCAGGATAGCACGCCGTATAACAGGTCGATTGCCATTGAACTGCGTGGGCTTGGTCACCAACTGAGTGAAGACTACCCTGCTGCTATCGCTGCCTACCGTGAAGCACTTGAAATTGTGCGTTCGATTTCTCCTGAAAGTGCTTCTGTCTCTAGGCAACTGAATTGGCTCGCAAACGCCGAAAAGGCAAACAAAGACTACCTCGCCGCCGAGCGCGATTACCGCGAAGCCCTACGCATTGCGAAGATAAACAAAAACAAGGAGCAAATTGCTAATCTCACAGGCAATCTAGCTGCGCTCGCCCTCGACCGCGAGCAGTGGGCAGAAGCCGAGCCCCTCGCCCGCGAAGCCCTCGTGCTTGCAGAAAAAGTCGGGCGGCAGGAGTTGATCGCCAGCGATTGTCACCGCCTCGCGAAAGCCCTGCTCAAACAAAATAAGAATTTGGATGAAGCCTTATCCGTGTCCCGCCGCGCCGTCGAGATTTACACGCGCCTTCGAAACGCAGAATGGTTGCACGGAGCACAGGAAACGATGGCGGAGATTGAGAAGGCGCAAAGCGGACAGTGAGGATCCGGCCCATGGTTCGAATCGCACTTGCGAACATTCGGTTTCCGGAAACTCCGGAAGAATCGATCAAACTAACCGAGCGCGCAATCGCTGATGCCGCAAACGGCGAGGCGAAGATTGTGTGCTTTCCCGAATGCTTCGTTCCCGGTTATCGAGCGCCGGGGAAAAATGTTCCACCGCCGGATACTGCTTTTCTCGAACGCGCATGGGCCAGGGTGGCTGAAGCTGTTGCAAAGGCAAACATCGCGGTTATCCTCGGGACGGAACGCGTTGTTAACGATGCACTGTTAGCGACTGCACTCGTCATTAACCGAGATGGAACCGTCGCCGGGTTTCAGGACAAGGTTCAACTCGATCCTTCCGAAGACACGATCTACTGGCCCGGTTCAGGACGACAGATGTTTGAAAGTGGAGAGCTGAAGTTTGGCGTCGTGATCTGTCACGAGGGTTGGCGCTATCCGGAAACAGTGCGCTGGGCTGCGCGACGCGGAGCGCATGTCGTCTTTCACCCACAGTTTCATGAAGCTGGGAACTTTGTTCCTTCAAGCTACGGAGACCCGCAGAATTCATTTCACGAAAAGGCAGTTCTGTGTCGCGCCGCCGAGAACACCTGTTACTTCGCAACTGTAAACTACGCCAGCGCCGGATCCCCGACTACTTCAGCCGTTGCGAGTCCTGACGGAACGCTGCTCACTTACCAACCCTACGGACAGGAAGGACTCTTGTTCGCTAATATCGATCTCACCGCCGCCACAGGTCTGCTCGCCTCCCGTTACAAATCCGCAGAATAGATGAGACGGCTCTACCTCAAAGTCAGGAGCGCTGCCTGGAGGAGGTCAGTACCATAACGCGGTAGCGTCGGGTCAGTCTTGTAAATCCAGTTCCTCGATTATTGATGCACACCGTCCACCCGACGCTACCGCGTTACGGTACTGACTTCCTCCAACAATGACTTTGAGGCAAAGCTGATTAAGGGATTAAGGCGATTAAGACAATGTTTGGGAACGGTGCACGGCACTCAGACGTTGAATAGCCAGAGCAGTGCCTACCTGAACAACTGGAGGTCCGTATGGAACGGAAGCAAGTTTTTAAGAGAGGATTATTGACCGCGTTGGCTCTTTCTCTTGTCGCGATCTCGTTTGCAGTGGTGAAGACTTCGGGGCAGGAGCCGAACTCCAACGAGCGCGCCGAGCAATGGGAGTACCTCGTGGTCGCTGGTCCAACTACGACAAACTTCTCAGCCACCGGCTCCGGCCGTGTGCGTAAGGAATCAAACTCGGGTTTTGCACGCGAAGCCTATGTCCTTGAGCAGCACATGGATCGCTTTGGAACAAACGGTTGGGAGTTGGTGACAGTTACCGGACCTCCAAATGATCCCGCTTTCTACTTTAAGCGCCGAAAGCAGTCAAACTAGTCACACACTGACTTGTCGCGACGCGAGCGGCTCCAACTCCGTCAGCACGCCCTTTTCGAGATGCATCTGCTCGGCCGCGAAGCTGGCAGCGTGCGGATCGTGGGTCACGAGCATGATCGTCTTCTTTAACTCGCGGTTGAGAGTTGAAAGTATCTGCATGACCTCTTCACCGGAACGCGCGTCAAGGTTTCCGGTCGGTTCGTCTGCCAGAATCAAATCAGGATCGGTAACGATCGCGCGCGCAATCGCGACACGCTGTTCCTGACCGCCGGAGAGTTGCTTCGGCTGGTGATTCATGCGGTCACTCAAGCCGACGAGATCGAGTGCGGTTTCAACATTCTTGCGGCGCTCTGCCTTCGACAGTTTCGTCAACAGCAATGGTAGCTCGACATTCTCGAATGCAGTCAGTACAGGCACGAGGTTGAAAGTTTGAAAGATGTAACCGATGTGTGCGTTGCGCCAAACGGCGAGCTGACTCTCGGTCATACGCGTCAACTGCGTACCCATAACATCGACGTCACCGCTAGTGGGACGATCGATGCCGGCGAGCAGATTTAACAGAGTCGACTTGCCGGAACCACTCGGTCCCATCAGCGCCAGAAAATCACCTTCGTGCAATTCCAGATCGACGTTGTCCAACGCCACGACTTCGAATCCATCGCGATTGAAACGCTTGCTTACATTACGAACTCTCACAATCGGATCAGACATAATAGTTTTTCATCCTCAATACTATTGAACTTTTACTCGATCGCCATCGCGTAACTTGTCCACGCCGGCGATCGCTACAGTTTCATTGCCACTCAATCCATCGAGAACTACATAAGCGTCGCCTTGCTCATCTCCTGTACGGATCGTTCGCTGCTCGACTTTGTTACCCTTTACGACAAAGACATGAGAACTGTTTTCGGCTTTCACGACCGCGGTTTTTGGAACGAGCACGCGCGCCACCGGTTTGTTGTCAGTTGACGCAGGTTTGTCAGCCAGGAAATTGACACGTGCATTCATCTCGGGTCGCAGTTGTTCGTTTGGATTCTCAACCTTGACCTTGATCTGGACCGTCGACTTCGCGCGATTTGCTTCAGGCGCGATCTCTTCGATGAATCCCGTGAATCTCAAATTTGGATAAGCTTCAGGAATGATCTCGGCGCGTTGCGAAGGCGTCAGACGGGCAAATTCAGTTTGGCTGATATCCAACTCGACTTGTAAATCCGTTAGATCTGCGAGATCGACAACTGAAGTGCGCGCGCCGGAACCGCCGAATGCAGACGGACTAACCATCTCACCAGGCTCGACGCTGCGCGCGAGCACGGTTCCGGTTACGGGCGCTCTGATCTCAGTGGCAGCGAGTTGCGTGTTGGCGTAATCGAGTGCCGCCTTCATCTGGTTCACCGCAGCAATGGCAGCAGTAATCTCTTCTTTGCGCGGACCAATGTCAGTCATGGTGCTCGATTGGCGCGCTGCCTGGACCATCGCCACCGCGCTATCGCGTTGAGCAAGAACGCGATCGTAGTCGGCTTTCGAAGCAACACCGGAGCGGTACAGTGATTCGGTGCGTTGATACTCGGCTTCAGCGTTCTTCAGATTTGCTTCGGCCTGCATGACGGCGGCTTTGTCTTTCAACTTTTCTTCGGGTCGTGAACCAGTGCGGAGACGGTCCAACTGCGCCTGAGCGGCCGCTAGATTAGCCTTTGCCTGGTTCACCTGGGCGACGAACTCGCTGTCTTCGAGACGGACGAGGATTTGTCCCTGCTGGACCGTGTCGCTCTTCTCGACACCGATCCACGCAACGCGTCCCATCACTTTCGCGCCGACGGCGATCTTGTGATGGGCCACGACGTAACCCGAAGCTGACAGAACACTCTCGCCTGCCGATGCTGCACCTGTCTCAACTCTCACCGGAGCCGCCGAGATCGTCTTCGTGCTCGAGAAGAAAAACACATAGCCGAGCGCCGCGAGGGCGAGCACAACCGCAAGGCCGAGCAACAAGAGTTTCGGCGAACGATTGTTGGCAGCGGGCACCGGCGCCGGTCCGCGGTCGATCTTCAGACTGCGGAGGCGTTTATTAAGATCGTCTTGAGAAGACTCTTTTGATGTTGGGTTCGTTACCATCCTGAAAAAATCCTGTTTATCTTGTGAAGCTAAGCGCGTAGTGCATCGACGATCTTGAATCGTGATGCGCGTATCGACGGCAACAACGATCCGATAAACCCGATGATGGCGCCAAAGATCAACGCCGACAGCATCAAATCAAATGTGACCTTGAAGTTGAATGCGATCTCACTAAACGTCACCCAATTCGACGTGCCCGTCGATACGAAATTCAACGGCAACGCGAGGATGATTCCGATCGCCGCGCCGATTACTGCAATCGCGATCGACTCCAGCAGGAACGCGATCAGTATGCTCAAGCGACTAAACCCAAGCACACGCAGCGTCCCGATCTCTTTCGTCCGACGCGCCACCGCCGCATACATCGTGTTCATTCCGGCAAAACCTGCGCCGACGGCCATGATGAAAGAAATGAACACCGCCAATCCCTTCAACGCACCTGACGCCGTGCCTTGTTGATCTTCATAAAAGGTTCGCTCGGAGACAGCTTTCAAATGAAGCTTCGGATCGTCTGTGATTCTCTTGCTAAGTGCCGCCAAAGTATTCGGATCTTTCACGCGCATCAAAACCGACGAGTAACCACCTTCGCGCTTTGTCGTACTGGCAAGCGAATTGTTATCAACCCAGATCTCTGATTCGAAAGCCTTACCGGCGGAGTCAAACAAACCGACAACCGTGTAATCAGTCGTCTGAATGCGGAACTTATCTCCAACGTCCAAACCCTGAAATCTTTCTGCAATGCGTTTTGAAACAACTGCTTCCGTCTGACCGGGCTGAAACAATCGCCCCGCGACGGTTTGAAATCCAGAGCGCAACTTGAACGACATTGGTCCAACACCGCGCACTGTCACGTTCGAACCCTGACTCATTCCTTTGCGAGCTTTGTAGATCAGTGTGACCAGTTCGCCCGCCGCGAGTGGCTTGTCAGATTCGCGTTCAATGCCGTCGAGATACATCAGGTCGTTGAAGTTCTCGCGTGTCACTGAGCTGTTCAACTCGGCGGTGCTGCCCTCACGCAGAACGATCATGTTCAGCGGTTCGCCACTGCTCGAGAGCGTCATGTCGATGCCGCGCGCGAGTGCCATCACCATTAAAAAGACGGCGACAGTCAGACCAATCGTGAAGGCGGTTGCGAGCGTGCTGCCTTTTCTGACGATGATGTTTCTGATGTTGTACTTTAGAGGTAGTGCCATCTTATTCAGTGCTCCGCAAGGCTTCAGCGATCGTCAAACCGGAAACGCGATAAGCCGAATAGATCACGCTGACGAATCCCACCAGAATCGATAAACCGAAGGCTATCCCGAGTGTTTCATTCGTAGGAATGAACGAGATGAGATTCGGAATGTAAAGACTCAGATCCACGGAACGGAAAAGCAGCGCTGCCGCGCCGATGCCGATCGCCGCGCCGATGCAGGCGACTATCAGTGCCTCGCCGAGAAACAGCGCGGTGATCGTGCCACGCTGAAATCCGATCGCTTTCAGTGTTCCCACTTCCTTCGTGCGTTCGCGCACGGTCATTGCCATCGTGTTACCCATCACGAGCAACAGTGAGAATGTGATTGCGGCCATGATGGCGTAGAGAAACGTTTTCACACCGCCCATCATGGTTTGGAAACTGAGAGCAAATTCGCGTTCGCTTTCGGTCTTTGTGGGTGCGTCGGTGTTGGCAAAGATGGAGTCGATTGCCTGGCCCACACGCGGCACGTCTTCGGCCGTGTTAGCGACAATGCTGAAGGTGCTGACCTGATCCTTGGCCCAGGCTGGCAGCAGTTCATTGAGATAGTCGTACTGGAAGTACAACGTCTTCTCATCGCTTCCGGTGTAGACGCCGCGAATAATGAACTCGACTTCCTGGTTGTAGATCGGA